>CALVUS010000013.1 GCA_944363665.1 uncultured Bacilli bacterium
TACTATTACCGCAATTAGTTCAGTTAGGGTAAATCCTTTACTTTTCATATTTCTATCCTCTTTTAAAAGATATCATAAGTTTCAATATTAATCAACAAACTAAATCTACATTTATCTTACAACTCTATCCTCATTAATCAGCTTTCTTCTTTTTCTTGTTTGTTTTTCTAAACTTATAAAACCAGACTATAAATATAATAAAAATTATTATTAAAACAATCACAACTATGTGCGAATATTTATCAAATATGCCTAATATCGATTCCCAATTATCTCCAACTCTATTGCCAATTATGATCAGTACTGTATTCCAAATTGCTGAACCTGTAATTGTATAAATTAAAAATTTAAGCATAGGCATTTCACTCATCCCAGCTGGAATAGAAATTAAACTACGAACAATGGGAATAAAACGGCAGAAAAAAACTGTAATATTTCCTTTATTATCAAACCATTCATCAGCCATATCGATGTCTTTTTCTTTTAATCTAAGAACTTTACCTATTTTACCTGAAACTATTCTTTTTAATCTTTCTTTATTAAATATTTTACCAATATAATACAATGCTATGGCTCCAATAACTGACCCAAGTGTTGCTGCTATTATCATTACAATTACATTAAGACCGATAGTAGTTGTTAAAAAACCGCCACCGATTAAAATTACTTCTGATGGTATTGGTGGAAAAATATTTTCTATAGCTATAAGAGCAAATACTGCCAAATAACCATATTTACTCATAAGTGATAATATTAATTCTTGCATAATCATTCTCCTTAAACTTTTACATAATCAATTTATCTTAATAAAGAGTAACATTTTTAAAGTTTAAAATCAATATATTTTAAACAATCTTATTTAATATGACAATTGTTTCAACATGATAAGAATAACAAAACATATCCAAAACAAAAGAGTCCTTTATTACATAATTAGCACTTAATATTTTAATATCTCTTACCAATGTTTGAGGATCACATGATACATAAATAATTTCTTCGGGATTTATTTTTAAAATAGTAGAGATGACACTATTAGTTAATCCCGATCTAGGAGGATCAACTATTACTTTATTAAAATTATTATATTTGCTAAATTTAATATTAGATGCATCACCCAAAATAAATTCAGTATTTTGGATATTATTTATTTTAGCATTAAATTTAGCATTAAAAATAGCATTTTTGACTATTTCAATTCCTACTACTTGTTTAGCTTTTTTAGCAGCACTTAAGCTAAGAGTACCAACACCACAATAAATATCTAAAACATTATCATTGACATCAATATTTTCATCTATAGTATTAAAAAGAATTTGGGCTACTCGTGGATTAATTTGAAAAAATGAATCATATGATATACGGTAATTTAAGTCATTTATATTTTCATTTAAAAAATCTACTCCATAAAATAAACGATTATTAATCACAATACCCACTAATTTAATATTCTTTTTTATTTCATTAATGTTAATGTTTAAATTATCATAGCTTTCAATTACTAAAAGAATTTCCTCGTTTTGGTTAGATCTAATAGCGACATTGCCATTAAGAATATTAAACTTTTTTATATATGGTATCATACTATTTATTGCATTGCTGGCAATTATACATTTGTCTATTTCTACTAAATCATGAGAATTATTTTTAAAATAACCTAATTTACCATTTTGAACTTTTAAAGTAATTTTATTTCGGTAAAATAAATTTTGAGAACTTAAAACTACTTTTGGATTAATTGAAATACCATTTTTATTAAAAATTTCTTTTACTTTATTCACTTTGTAATTGAGTGAGTTTTCATACTTTACATTCAAAAAATCGCAACCACCGCACGAATCAAAATAAGGACAGCTGGAATTTATTCTTTCAGGAGAATATTCAATATATTTTAAAACCTGACATTCAGAAAAATTTTTTTTATCATTGATAACAGCTATTTCAACAATATCTCCTGGTACAGTTTTTGGAACAAATAAAACTTTGCCATTTAAGTATGCTATTCCTCTGCCTAAATCATCATATTTTTCAATTTTTACTTGCATAAGCTTTCCTTTCTAACTTTTTTTCACGGTATTTGTTTTTAACTAACTCTCCTAATTGAGTACCAAGCAATGTTGGTAAACAAAATAACATAGGTACTAAAAATATTGCATTACAGGCACTATATGCGATTATTATTCTAGTTACTAAAAAGTTAACTTTACTTATTAAAGATCCTAAGTCGAAAGGAGAATAAAACCAAATTATTACTCCTGCTAAAAGAAAAACAACAAATTTAATTATAAAACTAAACTGCATAATAATATAATAGATACCACTTTTAATAGTTATTAACCCTATTAAAAAACCCCCAATTATTTCTGCTAAAATTAATATTAGTAATGCCAAATTTGCATTTCCTTCAACTAGCCAAGCATTTCTTGTTGCAGAAATTTCAACTATTTTAAAGTGAATAATAATATAAGGAACTAGAAACATAATTAATATATACATAATTAATACAATAATCATTTCTCTTTTATAGGTTTTTTTATTTTCATAAAATATTTCGTTATACATAAACTCTCCAAACTTTAAATTAATTATAAATCAGTTTTTAAGTATTTGTAAATAATAAATATCTATTTTTAAGTCAATATATCAAAAAATATTTAATCAGTAGGGATCAGCAATTGATCCTATTCCATCAGATAATATTACATTAGAATCTAAATAAAAGCAATGTCTTATAAAATATTTATTATAAGATGCTATAAGATCATAATTACTTACTAGCTGATATATAAAATACAGTATTAATTGAGGTAGATCGAAAATTTAAAGTCCATTCATTATTAGCAGTAATTAACTGCAGCATTAATTTGTGCTGGATTGCTAGCATATAAATTGTTTCCTCTTTCACAAGTATAAAAGTTTTTAGCTTTTTGCACTGATGTAAAGCATGCTCCAGTATACCACGTAGAATTTGGTTCTATTAAAGATAAACAATTTGTTAGTGTTAATAAATATTCGTCATTTAATAAAACTTTACAAATAAAGTATTCCAGTTATTACTACTACACTTTCTTCACTCCATAAATTATCATGTTGTAGATCTCATTTAAAAAAAATAATTTAAGTATTAATTCCAAAAATTGGTAAATATTATAAATGGTGAGGAAATTGAACAAAATTGTTGATAGGTTAAAAAATGAATTTAGTAAAACACCAGATTTAATAATAAAAGAAATTAATATAAATTTATTTAATTCTATATATGTAATATATTTAGAAACAGTTAGTGGTAGTAATAAAGTAAATGATTATATTTTAAAAAATTTAATTACTGCTAAAAATCAAATAAACAAAAATAATTTAGCATCGTTTTTGGCTGGTCCTAATACTAAAATTAATTTAAAATATGACGAAATAGAATATTTTTTGACTAATGGTTTTACTATAATTATATTTAAAGATAAAATTTATGGAGTTGAAACTAGAGCTGATATTAATAGAAGTGTATCAAATAGTGATGTTGAAACTTCTATAAATGGACCAAAAGATTCATTTACTGAAAATTATCAAATAAATGTAGGATTGATTAAAAGAAGATTAAAATCTAGTCATTTAAAAATTGAAAACAGAGTTTTAGGAAGAAAAACAGCTACTAATATTGGAATTTTATATTTTGATGACATAGTGGACATTGATTTAATAAATGATATATTAAAGAAATTTGATACAATTGATATAGATGGAATAATAGATTCAAGCTCTATTGGTTTTTTACTAGATGGAGAAAATAACAATGTTTATCCGACATTTTTACAAACTGAACGGCCTGATATAGTTGCAACAGCACTTTTAGAAGGAAAAATAGCTATTGTTGTAGACACTACTCCATATGTATTAATCATTCCCGCATTTTTTATCGATTTTATTAACCCAAACATCGATAATTATAGCAAAAGTAAAAATATTACTTTTATTAAAATTCTGCGATTAGCCGCCTATTTTATATCGATGATTACTCCGGCTATATATATTTCCATAATGAATTATAACCAAGAGACAATACCTACTAATTTACTTTTAGATTTTGCAATTCAGCGTAATGGTGTTCCATTTCCAACAATTGTTGAAACTTTATTAATGCTCCTCGTTTGTGAAATACTACGAGAAAGTGATTTAAGATTTCCTTCTAACTATGGATCAGCTATATCTATTTTAGGTGCGATCGTTTTAGGAGAGGCATCTGTTTCGGCTGGTATTGCATCACCAATTACTATTATAATAATTGCTATTACTTTTATTTCTAGCTTAACATTTACTAATGTAGAAATAAATAATTCTTTACGTTTTTTTAGATTTATATTCATAATTTTATCAGGCTTTTATGGCCTTTATGGAATTACTTTGGGATTAATATTTTTCTTAATATATACTACTAATGTTACCAGTTTTAAAAAGCCTTACTTTGCCCCAATATCACCATTTAATAAAGAATACTTTAAAAATACAGTTATTAAATCTCCAATCAAAAAAGATACTAGACGTAGTTCTTTATTTACCGACAAAAATATCATTAAGCAAAAGGAGGATAATTCTTGAAAAAAATCATTATTTTAATAACATTTTTATTTATTTTAACAGGATGTTATGATTATAAAGAAATAAATAATCTAGGTATTATAAGTGCTATTGGTATTGATTATGAAGATGGAAAATATATAGTTACATTAGAAGTATTAAACGATCAAACAGATAAAGATAATGCTAAAATTAAATCATACACTAAAACGGGCAGTGATAAATCTTTAGCTAAAGCCATTGAAGCTGTTGCAGATAAAATATCTGATCAAGCTAATTATACTCATGTAAAACTTATGATTCTTAGTGAAACAATTATTAAAGATAAATTTTCTAACATAATTGACTTTTTTATTAGAAGTACTTATTTTCGAGAAAACTTTTATGTAATTTCCTCCTTAGATGTATCTCCAAAAAAAATATTAAATAATACTACTGAAGAAAATCCAATAGCAAGTAGTGCAATTATTTCTCTTTTAGAAAGTTTAAATTATTCATCTAATAGTGGTGTTTTAAAAACTTATGATCAAATAATTGAAGAAATAGTTGCATTCGGTAAAGACACTTGTTTTTCTAATATAATGCTAGATGATGAACAATTTAAATTAGATGGTTTAACAATTTTTGATGAATATGAATATAAAACTAAATTAAATAATGAAGAAGCAACTATATACAATATATTAACTAATAACTTTTATCGGCCAATATTTTCCCAAAATTATGAAAACGATAAATATTTTTCAATAGCAATGACTTCTGGAAATATTAGTACCGAAATAAAAGATAATAAAATTATCATAACTGGATCATTAAATGGTAAAATTATGGATAATGAACCAAATTTTGATATAAGAGATGAAGATACACTAGCAATGCTCAATGATGACTTTAAAAAAATTATGAATAACAAGTTGCAAAATTTTTTACAAAAAATACAAGATAATAATAGTGATATATTATTTTTAGCAGAATCATATTACCATAAAACAAGAGAAAAATCTGAAAACTTTTGGCATAACTTAGAAGTTGAAAGTAATATCGATTTTACTATTAGTAAAAAAGGCTTAATTTATGAGGTGCACGATGAAGAAAAATAGTAATTTATTAATTTATTTTCTTTCTAGGAGTTTATTTTTAGGGGGCGGAATTTCAACATTATTTTTATATTGTAGTAAGGATGCTTATATTGCTATTATATTAGGCACATTACTTGGTATTGGAATAATTTACATTATATCAAAAATAAAAATTTCAAAGCCTTTCAATATATATTTACAAGAAAAAAGTTTTATAAATATATTAATAAAATTTATATTCATTTGTTATATAATTTTTGGAATATTTATTTTATTAATTATTTTGGCGACATTTTTATATTCTTATTTTCTTCCATTTACACCATCAGTAATTTCTTGTCTACCCTTTATATTTTTAGCTGCTTTCTTAAGTCCTAAAAGTACTTCTAAAATTGTATATGTAGCACAAGTATTATTTATAATCAGTTTAATACTTATTTTTCTAAAAACTATTTTACTTGCCAACGAATTTGATTTTGGCAATTTACTACCAGTATTAACTACTAAACCATTTAACATATTTAAAGCAAGTCTTATATTTACAATTTTATCTACTGCTCCTTTTATTCTACTTATTGACGAAAGCATACAATTTAAACAAAGTCTAAAATACTATTTGATAAGTTCGCTAACTATATTCATAGTTGTTCTTACAATTACTGCAGTTTTAGGTGAATTAGTAAATGTTTATAGCTATCCAGAGTATTCAGTTTTGCGGAAAATTAGATTGTTTAAATTTATTGAAAATATCGAAAATTTTATATCCATAGGTTGGTTTTTTGATATATTTATATGCCTATCTTTAAGTTCTTTAAAATTAAAACAATTATTTAACACTAATAAATCAATAGTTTCTTTTGGAATTACGACATTCATTTTATTTATAGTAAATTGCTTAATTATAAATAATTTTTATAATTCCATTATAATTTATAAAATATTTCCTATAATATTAGCTATATTTATGTTTATATTATTTTTACTATTTGCTTTTAAAAAACGTATCGATAAAAATGATTAATTGTTAATATTTTATAGAAATTTTAAAAGGATCACTCATGCTACCAGTTCCGTTATTTAATAAAACACTATTCTTTAAATAAAAGCATGGACGAAAGTTAAGCGAACTATCAGGATTACTAACAAAATACCGTGAAAGGCTACCATTATCTTGAATATTAAAAACCTGTAGCCCAAGAGATGTGCTTCTAGAAATAGTCCATTCTTCAGAACCCATATACATCCAATTATTACTTCCATTATAATCATATAAGTCAATAATCCAATTTCCCGGACTTGCGGCATAACCATAATCACTTACATACATTAAACCTATTTCATCACTATATGTAATATTTTCTATTGGATTTACGATTTCATTTTGATAGGCATTTTTAACCGACGTATAAAGAATATTATCATCAGTATTACCTCCAACATTCCAAACTGTTGTTGCAATCATGTTTTGCCACTTATTTTCTAATTTATTCCAAAATAAATCATAATTTATATAATAGTTTATATCAGCAGTTGCCCATTCATTTCCGCCAAATGGGTTTTCTGGAGCCGCCAAAATATTATTCATTTGACTAATTGTATATTCATTATTGCCATTATTTATATCAATAAGTGAATTAAAAGATATATTGTCAGAATCCCAATTACTATTACCAATACTATTATTGCTTATCAATTTAATATTATATATGCCATCTTGATCATCATCAAATAAGCCTATGATCCGATATAAATTATCATCTGCACACGTTAATTCATCTGATCCAAAGCACACAAAATTGTTAGGATTTGTTCCCGAATATCTATAGGAATTATCTCCTGCTTCTTCTGAAGCATTCGTATATGTTCCTACTCCATCATGATAATATAGACCATTTTCTCCATCTTCTATATATACATTTTCTTTTATACAATCTGCTAAAGTTTTTCCAGCACATAATTCTGTCAATGTCGGATTATATATATCGAAATAAATGTAGCACTTGTCAGAAACATCAGTATTTAATATTACTTTCTTAGCATTATCATCCCAGGAAAGTGTCCCACCATTTTCACATCTACTTAATGATTCATTAAATGCATAACCATCTTGTGGCCACTCACTTTGTTTTACTTCTTCATAGTTACCAGTTCCGGCTTCTGTTTCGAGCATCATCGTTAACATATTTGTATTATTTACTTGCTTTTGTGTTTTCTCTACTTCGATATCTTTTATTTTTACTGAGTTTAATATAACTAAACCAGTTACTATTGATAATATGGTTATTGCTATTATTTTTTTGTACATCACTACACCTCTATTTTTTCCCATAGTACCAAAAAAAAAAAAAAAAAAAATTAAATTTTTTTAAATTTTTTTTTATATCCATCTAGAAAAAAATATTACTCTAGTTGTATATTCTTCATAATTATTAAATATTTTAATAATTGAATTTATTATTTCTTTTAAAATATCTTTAGCATCTTTTCTAACTTTGATAGTTAATATTTGTTTTTGCATTTCTTTTCTAAATAAATAATCATCGATATACTTATTTATTACATAATCTAATTGTTTAACTCTATTTATATCTTCAAGATTATTTATATCAATTTTAAATATATATTTTTGATATAATTTGATTAATTTTTCACTAATAAAGTCATCTTCATAAGGAGTAAAATTCATAATTTTGTAGAAATTTGGACAATAACTAATTATTTGCTTATTAATATTCATCTAATCACCTTCTACCTTAAATAAATATTACTACAAATAAGGTATTTTGTAAATACCTAAAAGATGATATAATGTAGCTATAAAATAAGGAGTATATATGAAAACGAGAAAAAGATTAAAAAAACAAGTTTATGTAGTTTTAATAGTTATTATTATTTTATTAATTGGAATAGTATTCGGTGTTAATAAATATAAAGAATATAAGTATAAACAAACTTATGAATATAAATTATTAGATCATGGCTATAGTGAAAATGAAGTAAATAAATTATTAAATAAATTTAATGATGAAGAATACTTAAATTATTTATTAAATGAAGAAAAAAATAGTACCATTATTGATTTAATTGAATGTAAATATTATTTAGACAAAAATTTCTATAATTATATTAATTATATGAAAGAAAATACTGATTTAAATGCTGAAGAAATAGTTAGAAACATAAATATTCATTTAGATAATGATTTTTATGAAAATACTATTACTACAGATACATCACTTGATACATCCATGCTTGTCAACAAATACTATTTACTTAACAGTGAATATGTCCCTGATGATTTAGTTAATGTATCCCAAACTTATTCTTGGGGAGAAATTGGATCTCAACAGGTACGTGAAGTAGCTTATAATGCTTTTTTAGACATGTGGAATGCTGCAAATGAAGAAGGATACTATTTAATGATCAATTCCTCTTATCGTTCTTATGCTGATCAAGAGTCTGTCTATGAAAGTTTTAAAAGAACTAGTGGTGAAAGATATGCCGATTCTGTTGCTGCTAGACCAGGATCATCTGAACACCAAACAGGATTAGCTATTGATATATTTAGTAAAACTAATACTAATAAAAATACCTTTGCAGATACTGAAGAAGCTAAGTGGTTAGCTCAAAATTCCTATAAATTTGGTTTTATTTTAAGGTATCCAGAAGATAAAGTGGATATTACTGGGTATTCTTATGAATCTTGGCATTTTCGCTATGTTGGTATTGATATAGCAACTTATATTTATGAAAATGATATAACATTTGAAGAATATTATGCTTATTATATTGAAAAATAAAATGAAGTTCATCTCTTCATTTTATTTTTACCCTTTTTATTATGTTTTTATCCAAATCTATTTTGCCAGGATTAATTTTTAAAACCATATTAGGTAATTCATTATTTATAAATCTTTTGGTATAACGTTCAACATTAAATACATCCATTTCTATTAATGGCATAATCATTTCTTTATAAATGTCCAAAGCTTTCTTTTTATCATTAAAGCTATTATAAAAGAAAGTAAAATCTTTTACTGTTTTAACTCCATTCATAGTCAAAAAATATAATAAAGTTTGATAATCCATTCCTCTTAATTTATTATCAATATTACTAGCTATATTTTGAATAATATATTCTTTTTCTAGTTCTGTTTTTACCGTTAAAAGCATTAAATTTAAAAAGCTTGTAATATTAAAACTTTTTTTGGCATCACTAATGACTTTGTCATATTTACTACCTTTAAAACTAATTCCTCGATTAAATATTATAAAGGGATATGCTTCTTTATCTAGTAAATACCATAAAGACATGGTTCTAGAAGTTCTACCATTAACGTCAAAATATGGATGAATATAGACAAAATAAAAGTGTAGTATTTGAGATTTTATATAAGCAGCTACCATATCTCCTTCAAGATAAGAAGATGTTAAAAATTGAAAATATTTATCTATTAGATCAGGAATTTTTTGATAATCTATGCCTTCATCTAAAGTATTATCTAACCTACCACAACGGAGAATATATACTGGAGCTAATCGATAAAATTTGCCAAAATGAGTTAAATCATATTCATCCAATAATCCATTACTTAATATATCATATAGTTCTTTTAAACTATCTTGGGAAAAATTGTGATTTTCTAAGATATATTGGTATCCTCGATAAAGATTAATTATCCTTTTACGAGCATTTATATCTTTGATTTCTTGTTCTTTTTGCTTTATTATTTTCTCAATTAATAAAAAATCATCACCATATCCTTCTACTTGGTTATTAGCTTTTATTTCATAGGAAAACAACATTTTTTTAGCAAAATGCAAATTATTTAAATTATTAGCTTTTTCTAAAAATTCTTCTAATTCCTTATAAATTTCTTGTAATTGATTTTCTGAATAATAAAAGCTATTTCCTGCTTCAGATATTAAATTCAATTTTTTATATAACATTATATCATCCCTTAATAATTTATTTTATAAGTGATAAAAAAAAGATAACTTATTTTTGACAATTTGGACAATAATAAGTACTTCGTCCCCCAACTTTAATTCTTTTTATTTTAGTATGACATATTAGGCAATCCGCATTTTCTCTTTTATGAACCATTAAAAATTGTTGAAAACGTCCTGTTACTCCCAAAGATGAAGTATAACTTTTAATTGTTGTTCCTCCATATTTAATAGCTTCTGTAATAATTCTTTTGGAAGAATTTTTAATTTTTTCGCATTCATCTAAAGTTACTTCATTGCCTTTTTTTAATGGATTTATTTGAGATGCAAATAAAACTTCATCTGCATAAATATTACCAAGGCCAGAAATAATTGTTTGATCTAATAAAATTGTTTTAATTGGCAATCTTTTAGAATGAATTTTTATATATATATAATCTGCTGTCAAATCATCACTTATTGGTTCTATTCCTTGCTTTTGTATTTCAGGAGTATTTTCTAGTTCTTCTTTTTTTATTAATTTCATTCGGCCAAATTTTCTAGTATCATGATATCTTAAATCAGTTTTATCAGTAAAAGATATTATAATATGTTCATGTTTATTAATTTGTTCATTAGTATTCTTAACAAAAAACTTACCTTCCATTCTTAAATGACTTAATAAATAATAATCTTCTAAATCAAATATTAACCACTTACCTATTCTCTTAATATCTATAATCTTTTTGCCAAGTAATATTTTTTGAAAATCATCTATATTACTTTCAACCATTTTATCATATATAACATTAACACTTTGGATTTTTTTATTTAAAACCATATTTTTCAAAGTATTTTTGACAGTTTCTACTTCTGCAATTTCTGGCATAATTCACCTTCTTAATCCCTGTTTCATAATTTTTTTCATAATTGGAATATATTCTTCAAACTGTAATTTCTGAATCTCAGCAATTATTTCTTGTTTTCTAAATTCATTAAAAGCATTGGCTAAAAGTTGTAAATTTAATTGATAAAATTTATCCGTTAAAATTTCTAAATCACTATAATAAATACCAAATCTACTTATTAATTCTGATTTGTTTTTATATATTTGAGCATTTAAAAAAAATGACAAATATTTTTTAAAATTACTAGCAATACCATTTACTAGACCATATCCTGTAGATTGATAATTAGGATCAATTATTTTTCTAGCTATATCTTCTTCTAATAAAGAATTAAAACCTTCTTCGAGCCCTACTCCCAATTCTAAAATTAGTCTTTTTTGTACTTTTTCATTAATTATTTCTAATTGATATTTTTTTTCAATAAGTCCACTTTTAAAAGTTAAAATATTACCATCTATTTCATATTCATTATAATAGCTTTTTACTAGATGACCTATTTCATGAATTAAAGTTGCTTTACTAACTTTGTTATTTACATCTAAGTCTTTTATTACAATAGCTCTTTCAATACTACTTATTGTAAACTTGCCATTTTGATAAATTATCTTTGGCTTACTTTCATATACACCTGAGGATATTTTTAAATCATTCATGGTAACCATATTATTATCAATATCAATTAAACCCAATTTAAGTAATTCATCATAACAATTTTTTGAGCTAATAATTGGACAAGACAATAGTGCATTATAAATAATTTCTTCATTTGATTCGCCAAAATAATCAATTAAAGCTCTATAAACATCTTTTAAAAATTGTGCTAATTCAATGGAATAATTATATTTATTAATTATATTATCAATATTCATCATTTTGCCTCATACCAATTTATACCTGTATCTATTTCCACTTTTAAAGGAACATCTAACTTATAAACATTTTCCATTTCTTCTTTAATTATTGATTTTATTTTATCTAATTCTGCATTTTTTACATCAACAATTATTTCATCATGAACCTGTAATAATATTTTACTAGTTATACCTTCCTTGATAAATCTATTATAAACATTAATCATTGCCATTTTCATGATATCAGCACTAGTTCCTTGAATTGGAGTATTCATGGCCATTCTTTCTCCCGTACTTCTAATAATATAATTAGGATTTTTGATCTCATCAATTACTCTTTTTCTGCCAAACAGAGTTTTAACATAACCATATTCTTTTGCAAATTTAACAATATCTTCTGTATATTTTTTTACTTCTGGATATAGTTCAAAATATTTAGCAATAAACAAATCAGCATCTTTTTTAGAAATATTGAGATTTTCTCCTAAACCAAAACCACTAATTCCATAAACAATACCAAAAATTACCGCTTTAGCAGTTCGCCGCATAGTTTTAGTAACTGCTTCTTTAGGTATCCCATAAATATCACTAGCCACTTTGGTATGAATATCTAAATCGTTTTTAAATGCTTCAATTAATCCTTTACTTTTAGATATGTGAGCAAGTATTCTAAGTTCTATTTGAGAGTAATCAGCACTTAAAAGCAAATCATTCATTGGCACAAAAGCCTTTCTAATGTTGCGACCTAATTCTTCTCTAACTGGTATATTTTGTAAATTAGGATCTACTGATGAAAGACGACCTGTTCTAGTCAATGTTTGTTTATAAATTGTATGAATTTTCCCATCTGCCAAGATGTAATTTTCTAAACCGGCAATATAAGTGCTGTTTAATTTAGTTAAGGCTCTATATTCTAATATTTTTTCAGCTATAGGATGCATTTTTGACAATTTCTCTAATACCTTAACATCAGTTTTATATCCTGTTTTATTTTTTTTACCATTAGCTAATTTTAATTTTTCAAAAAGAACTTCACCTAATTGTTTAGGACTACCAATATTAAATTCCATTCCCGCTAAATTATAGATTTCTTTTTCTAACAACTCTATTTTTACTTCAATTTCTGCTTGCATTTCATCTAATATACTTTTTTCAACTTTTATTCCAGTAATTTCCATATCAGCAAGAACATTTACTAAAGGCATTTCAATTTTTTGAAATAATTCCCAATCATTTTCTGCTTCTAATTTTTTAGTAAATATATCCGCAATTTTATAAATAAAAATACTTTTTCTGACTATCTGTTCAATACTTTCAAAATTATTTTTCTTAAGGGAATCATAAAACTCTAGTTCTTCGTCAAATTGATTAGCTAAATAAGCTATATCATCTTTAGAACTATATCCTAGGATATAGGCAGCTATACATGTATCAAAAATACCATTAATAAATATTTTAGTATTTCCAATTATTTTTTTTATATCATAACTGATAATTTGTTTATCTTTAATATATTTTAATACTTCGATTACTAACTCCTTTTTTACATAATAATTATTTTTACTATCACTTATACTCATACCTACAATATTAGCTTTATGATAATAGGTATTATCAAGTTCTAAATAAATAGCAATCTTATCTTCTAAAACTAAATCTGTGAGTTTAGTAATTTCTTTATATTTGACATTTTCTTTTTTAGATATATTACTATTTTTTATTAAAGAAAAAAACTCTAATTCTTGATACTTTTCATTTAATTTATTTACATCCATGAATCGATACTTTAAATCTTCTAAAGTAATGTTTAGAGGAACATCACGATAAATTGTAGCAATTTTTTGACTCATAAAAGCATTTTCTTTATCATTTGCTAATTTTTCTTTTGTTTTACCATTAATATTATCTATATTAGCATATAGATTATCTAAAGTTTGATATTCTTGCAATAATTTTAATGCAGTTTTTTCCCCAATTCCTTTTACTCCTGGAATATTATCAGATGCATCCCCCATCAAAGCTTTTAAGTCGATAATTCTAATTGGCTCTATTTTATAATCACTTACAAAAGTATCATAATTATAACGAATAAAACCTGTCTGTTTTAATAATTTTACTTCAGTTTCATGACTTATTAGTTGTAATAGATCTCTATCACTAGATATTATAACTGATGCAAATTCTGGATCTTGCTCAGTCATTTTAGTAATTGTCCCAATAATATCATCAGCTTCATAGGGTGCCAATTCAAAATGCTTGATACCCATGGCATCGAGTATCTCACGAGCAACTGGCATCTGGATTTTTAACTCTTCTGGTGTTTGAGTTCTTCCTTCTTTATAAAAGTCATACTCTTCTTTTCTAAAATTTTTGCCAATATCAAAAGCAACAGCAATATACTCTGGATTTTCTTCAGCAATAATTTTGTTAATCATTGAAACAAATCCATATAAAGCATTAGTAGGAAACCCTTTAGAATTTTTCATCATTCCCCCACTATAAGCTGTTGCATAATAGCTTCTAAACATTAAATTGTTACCATCTACTAAAATCAATTTTTTCATATAATTCACCTTATAAATAGTATAACATATTTAAAAAATAATTTTAGCACTTTATTTTTAATTTTTCTCTCTTACCAATTTGATACCATTATAATGTAAACTATTATAAATATTGATAATATTTTGAAAATATTTTAATCCTTCTTCTAATAAAGGATCATGTGTTGTCAAATTAAAATTACCCGATGAATCTAATTGTTGCCCTAGAGCAATTTGATATTTTTTAGGAATTAGTTTTATAAACTCTAAATATAAATTATTTAAATCATTACCAATAATTAAATTTCTTTCTAAAATCATGATTTTATCAATTACTTCGATATAATATTTTAAATACTTAATTTCATATTCATACTTTTCCTTATACCCCAATGGTAACAGTAAATCATTATATGCTTGATCTAATTGTTCTCCATAAAATTCTTTTAAACAAGGAATTTTATTTTCTATAATACATTTTTGATTTATCAAAATATCAAAGATATTTTTAGGGCATTTTAGCTTTTCCCATAAAAAGTGCTCTTTAGGTATTATCTTAGTATTATTTAGCTTTTCTATAATAGCATTAACTTTTAAAACATTATTATTATAAAATTCGGTAGCTTTATCTAAACGTGATCCAAAGCAACAATATAAAAAATTTTGTTTTTTAACAGAAAGAGTATTAAATTTCATTAATTTTTTATTTTCATCATGACACGATAATAAATTCCAAAATGACATTTCTTTATTATCATGATAATTATCTAACAAAGTAATATTTTGAAATCTACTTATTTTATTTATTGCATTTCGTACTATCTGACGAGCTCTTTCGCGAGTTAAATGAAATTCATTTCCTACTTCCGCTAAAGAATGTGGTTCATAAAATAGTGGATTATTATCTTTGGGTATTCCAAAATGCATTCTAATCATAGATTCTTCTCTGCTACTTAGTTGCTCTAATAATGTATTAACATTATCTTTTAACTCTTTAGAAAAATAATTTTGTTCTACATCTAAATTACTATTTAAAAAATTTTCTAACCTTTGTGGTGTATCTTTATCCATATAACCATTAGTATCACTATCCAAGTAAACATACTTATTATAAAAATTTAAGTTCTTTTTTAAAGTTTTTACACTAACGTTTAATTCTTGAGACAATTCTTCTAAAGATGGCTTACGATTATATAGCATTATGTATTTATTAATTACCCAATTCATTTTAATTTTTAAATAGTACAATGTCGGAGTAGTTTTGATAATATATTTATTTTCGATAATAGTACTTAAAATTGTCTGTTTAATCCAAAATGTAGCATAAGTGGAAAAGCTATACCCCTTATCAATTTCAAATCTTTCAATAGCTTTAATTAAACCTAAAATACCTTCTTGAAACAAGTCATCAAAATCTACCCCTCTATTACAATAGCCTTTGGCAATACTTATTACTAAAGTACTATTATTTTCAATTAACATATTAAGGGTATTATGGTACTCCAACTGATATTGATTAGAATTTTCTGAATTACTTATTATTTGTTTTAATTCTGCTAATTTTTTTAACAAAATTATATTTTTGTTTAAATCATTTTTTTTCATATCATCACCAACAGAACTATATTCTAGCACAAAAATACCTTTTAGTTAACATTTATTAAATTTTTCAAATAAATTATACTTATTTTTATAATATTTCTATTTTAAATTTTAATTTTTTTCTAAAATTCTTACTATTTTTTTATCAGGTCGGCATCTTGGTACAAACAATCTGCCGATGTTTTCAATAGCTTCAAAAAATGCATTTTGACAAGTTAACTCTATAGAAAGCACATTTAATGGCAAATCCAAATTATCACCAAAATAGTAAAATAATATTGCATAATTTTTATCATTTTTGCTTATTACTGGCAAAACATTTAAAAGGCTGGCATAATCCGTATTTAATATTTCCCACAAATAATAATTTTTTGATTTAGCACAATTATTTTGCTTCATTTCTTCAATTATTTGGTATGCTTTAAGACAATTAGAAAAATCATCTATATGCTGTTCATTTAAATTTAAACCAAACCTTTTTATTATAATATTTTGTTTTTTTAAAGAAAGCTGATTTATTAATGAAAGCATTTCATTTCTTGATATATTCAATAATTCTTTTAAAGGCTTATATAACAATAAAAGATTATCTTCCCTATCAAAATTTTTTATTTCTTCCATTTTGGAAAGTTTAGCTAACCCATTTAGCTTTAATTTTCTTATTTGCTCTTTAGAAAATCCAATTCTTTTACTTATGCTTTCCAATGTATTATGTTCATAATATATTGGATTTTTTTCATCTTTTTTGGGAATATTATAATAAAGTCGAATTATTTCTTCTTCATTACTAGAAAGTCTACTTAAACATTCAGATATAATGTCTTTTTTTTCTTTTAATAAATAGTTTTCCTCAATATTGGTAGTAACAATAAGATCGAGATAATTTCCCCTTTCTTTATTTAAATTATCTAAAGAAACCATTTTAATAAAAATAGAATTTAAATATTGTACTTTTTTTAAAGATATATTAAAATGTTCAGCAATATTTTCTAAAGATGGATAATGATTATAGATATTTTTATACTGTTCTTTATAAGAAATAATCTTTTTTTGCATTCTATTTATATATTCAGGCACCCTGATCATTCGATCTTTATTTTCAATTGCTCTTAAAATACTATTTTTAATTGCTAATGCTGCATAATTAGAAAAAGAAAATCCTTTTTTATAATCATAATAATCAATGGCATGTAATAATGCGATATACCCTTCCTGAATTATATCCTCTAGTTCAAAACTTTCAGTTCTATAATATTTAGCAAATTTGGTAACTAGCTCTAAATTCCTACTAGCAATCTCTTGCTTTACTATTATATATTCTTTTTTTTATGATTGAGCATTTTCACCTTGAGCATTTCTTAATTTTTCTGATAAATCATCTAATTTTTTAAATAACTCAAACGTAATATCATTATCTTTTGAATTTTGTTTATTTAAATCTTTAGAATCTATAGCATTTAAATTCATTATTTCACCTTTTCCCTTTTTAACAAAGCCTCTTTATTTTGATTTGAAATTTCTTCATATATTGAAATAACTATTTCTAAACTTTTAAGTCCTTTTTCTAATAAACTAATAACTTTCATTTTAGAAATAGAACAAATTGTAGCAATTTCTTCTATATCATATTTTTTATAATTTAATAACCCTAGTTTTAGCAGCAAAATATATTGATATTCATCGGGTAGTAACTTAATAATTTTTTTATATATTTTTCTATTTTCTATATTTGTAAAATCTTCTGTTAATTGCGGATAATTTTTAAAATTTAATATTGTTGCTGTAATTTTGGCAATGTATTTTAAATATTTTATATATTCTTCATATTCTTTTTTATTTTCTAAAGGTATTGATAACTCACAAAATTTATTTTCTAATTGCTCTCCATAAATATTTTGTAAAAACCAAATTATTTCATCATCAATTAGTTTTCTATCTATTATCCAATTTAAAATCTCTTTACTACAAGCGATCTTTTCCCATAAATATTGTTCTTTAATTATAACTGATTTTTTATTTAATTTATCAATAATAATTTTAATATATGATTTATTTAATTCATAATAGTTATTGGAACAACATAAATTATCATCAAAACATTTGCATATTAAATTTTGTTCATTCTCTGAAAGCATATTGAATTTCATTAATTTTTCTTGATCATTAGCACCATTTATTAAGCTCCAAAACGAAATAGTTTCAACTCTTTTGGCCAATTTTTCTTTTGGTTCATATTCACTTAATATATGATTCTTATCTAAACGTTGCATTTTCATAAATGATTTTTTCATTATTTGTCTAACTCTTTCTTTAGTTAAGTTACAATAGTCACCAATTTCTTTAAAACTATGCTGACTATTAAATAATGGATTATTATCTTTAGGTATGCCAAAATACATTCGAATAATTAATTCTTCCCTAGTATTTAATTTAGATATTAAATCAGCTATATTTTTCTTTAATTCTTTTTCTAAAAAATCATTTTCAATATTGCAATTACTATCTACAATATCCCCTAAAGTTATATCAGATTCATTACTTATAAATTTATCTAAAGAAGTAACTGAATTAAAATATTTTATATTTTTTTTTAAAGTTTTTATGCTAACATTTAACTCTTGAGCGATTTCTTCTAAAGAAGGATCACAATGATAAATCATTTTATATTTACTAATAAAAAGGTTATATTTCATTTTAAAATAGAAAAATGAACGAGAATTTTTTATAACGTCACTATCAATAATTGCATCAATTATTGATTCTTTAATCCAATAGGTTGCATATGTAGAAAAAGTATATCCTTTATTGAAATCTTTTTTTTTTATTGTTTTTAGTAGTCCGATACTACCATCTTTAAT
>CALVUS010000014.1 GCA_944363665.1 uncultured Bacilli bacterium
TATTTTCAATATAATACTTTATAATTCATAATATGTTCCTCCCTCATAAATTATAACATAATTATTATTTTTTTGCTCTTAATTTGCTAAAAAAATCACTTAATAGTATTTTATATTTTTTTTCTTTGGAACTATTTAATTTTAAAAAATCTGTTTTATTATATTCCTTTTTGTTATCTAATTTATCTAACAAATAGTATACTTTATCAATTCTAGTTTGTTTAATGATTTCCATGCACATTGAACACGGTTTTAATGTAACTATCATTGTTGTTCCTTGTAAATTCCAGTTTTCTTTTTTCTGAGTTGCCATAATTATAGCATTTATTTCTGCATGCCCCAAAATATTTTTCTCTTTTTCTCTTGTATTATATCCATATCCTATAATTTTTTGACCTTCAATCACCATTGCACTTATTGGAATATCGTCATTGTTTTTGGCTATTAAAGCTAAATCCAGCAATTTATCTAAATAATCATCAATTTTCATAAATACCTCTAAATAAAAAGTGCACACAAATAGAGGCTGATGTGGCTGCTATCTTCCGATTCTGACCAGGTTACAGCATATTTGTTGCACGAATATATCATAACAGATAATAGTTTTATTGTCAAATAGCTAGTTTATTATTTCCCAAATAATATTTCCCAGGAAATATTATTTGAGCACTATCAATTAAAAATTAATATAACATTTTAATTTTTATATTTTATTTTTTATCATCAATTTATCTAAAAAATGCCAGTTGTAATCGCAATATTTATTTAATAAATCAAAATTATTTTAATCATTATTTAAAAATATACTTAGTAGTAGCAAATTATTTCCCGGGAAATAATTAGTTAACATAATATTTTATTTAACGTGCAAATTAACATTCATACAAAGAAATACAAACAAAGCGAACAATTGTTCTGAACGTTGAGATAATAAAATTTTATTATTTAATTTAAAAGTTAGATTTTAAATATTAGTTTATAAGAAAACAATGTTTCACGTGAAACATTGTTTTCTGAATATTGTATACAAAACATTTATATTTATAATTAGCAATAATTTAGATAGTATTTAAAATAAATAAAATTGTGATATATAAAACGTCAATAAAATATAAAATATAAAATGTAAAATGTAAAAAATAGATTAAACACAAAAATTGTTTATGTACATCTTAAAACACCATTTATTTTTTCATTTTTATATTTCTTAAACAATGTTTCACGTGAAACATTATCTTCTGAACACTGTATACAATACATTTATATTTATAATTAGTAATAATTTAGATGATATTTAAAATAAATAAAATTATGATATATAAAAACATCAATAAAATATAAAGTGCAAAATGCAAAAAACAGATTAAGCATAAAATTTTTTGTGTACATCTTAAAACACTATTTATTTTTC
Source organism: uncultured Bacilli bacterium (assembly GCA_944363665.1). Taxonomy (GTDB): domain Bacteria; phylum Bacillota_I; class Bacilli_A; order RF39; family UBA660; genus Onthocola_B. The sequence continues at coordinate 1,412 of CALVUS010000014.1, forward strand.
ATTTTTATATTTCTTAAACAATGTTTCACGTGAAACATTGTTTAAGAAAATGCCAATTAACATTATTTGCCATATTTATAAAAATAGATATGTTTCACGTGAAACATATCTATTAATGTTATTTAGTTATTAGAATTTTCTTCTGCGGAATCTTCATTACTTACTTCTTTGTCGACTAAACTAATAGTAGAAACCTTTTGATTATCTTTCAAATTAATTAATCTTAATCCTTGAGTAGCACGACCTAAAATAGATATTTGATCTATAGGCATTCTCATCGTCATTCCAGAATCTGTCATTATTACTACTTCTTTTTCTGGTTCAACTATTTTAACTGAAACAATACCACCATTTTTTTCTGTAATATTTAAAGCTTTTACACCTTTACTTCCTCTGCTTGTTTCTCTAAAATCACGAACTTTTGTTTGTTTTCCGTAACCTTTGTCAGTGACTAATAGTATTATATTATCTTCATTAACTATTTCACAACAAATGCATTTGCCTCCATCTAAGTTAATTCCTCTAACACCGCTGGCAGTACGGCCCATAACTCTAATATTGCTTTCATTAAATTTAACCATTCTACCATTACTATTTCCAAGTAAAACTAAATTATCACCATTAGTTTTCTTAACATCTATTAATTCATCATCACCTTTTAATGTAATACAAATTTTACCATTATTTCTTATATTTTCAAATTCATTAATTAAAGTTTTTTTAACAATACCATTTTTAGTAGCAAATAATAAATATTTATAATTTTCGTTTTTGCCTATTTTTATAATAGCATTAACTTTTTCATCTTTATCTATTGGTAATAAGTTAATAATTGGTAATCCTTTTGATTGACGACTATATTCAGGAACTTCATACCCTTTAAGTCGATATACTTTGCCTTTATTAGTAAAGAATAATACAAAATCATGAGTTGACAAATTAATTAAGTGTTCAACAAAATCCTCATCGTTTGTTGTTATTCCCTTAATACCAATACCACCGCGATTTTGAGATTTAAAAGCATCTGCTGCTGTTCTTTTGACATAACCATTATTAGTTAATACTAGTAAAACATTTTCCTCAGGTATTAATGATTCATCTTCAATAAAATCGATTGCAGTCATATCTATTTTTGTACGACGTTCATCACCATATTTTTCTTTTATTTCAGTCATTTCTTCTTTTATTATACTTAAAAGCAAATTTTTATCAGCTAATATAGCTTTTAAACGTTGTATTTCTAATAAAAGAGCATTTAATTCTTCTTCAATTTTTTCTCTTTCTAAACCTGTTAAACGACGTAATTTTAATTCTAAAATACTATCAGCTTGAACTTCGCTAAGATTAAATCTTTCAATTAATTTCATTTTAGCTTCTTGATCAGCTTTTGATTCTTTAATGACTTTTATTACTTCATCTATATTATCTAAAGCAATTTTATATCCTTCTAGAATATGTACTCTTTTTTCAGCCTTATCTAAATCAAATTGAGTTCTTCTAATTATAACTTCCACTTGAAAATCCACATATTTAGAAATAATACTTTTTAAATCCAGGGTTCTTGGAACTTTGTTATCAAGCATTAATAAAGTGATACTATAATTTGTTTGTAGCTGTGTATGTCTGTATAAATTATTCAAAACTACACTAGCATTAGCATCTCTTTTTAAACTTATTACAATTTTTACTCCATTTTCTAAATTAGTTTCTTCATGATAATCCGAAATTCCATCGATAATTTTATCTCTAACTAATTCTCCAATTTTCTTTTTTAATTCTAAGGTATTCATTCCGTAAGGAATTTCAGTAATAATTATACGATGTTTTCCACCATTTTCTTCAATTTCAGCTTTACATCTAATAGTAATTGTTCCTTTACCTGTTTCATAAGCTTTTTTAATACCAGAGTTTCCTAGAATAATAGCTCCAGTTGGGAAATCAGGTCCTTTTATATGTTCCATTAATTCAGAAATTGTAATATCAGGATTATCGATATATGCGATACAACCATCTATTACTTCTCTTAAATTATGTGGGGGAATATTTGTTGCCATACCTACAGCAATTCCCATTGTTCCATTTACTAAAATGTTGGGAAATCTACTAGGTAAAACTTCTGGTTCCATTTCAGTTTCATCAAAATTTGGTTCAAAATTTATAGTATTTTTATTAATATCTCTTAATAATTCCAAAGAAATCTTAGCTAGTTTAGCTTCTGTATACCGCATCGCTGCTGCTCCATCGCCATCCATGTTACCGAAATTTCCATGACCATCTACAAGCATATAACGATAACTAAAATCTTGTGCCATTCTAACTAAAGCATCATAAATTGATGAATCTCCATGAGGATGATATTTCCCCATTACATCCCCAACAACTCTAGCACATTTACGATATTGTTTATCCGGTGTATATCCTGAGTCATACATGGAATATAATATTCTTCTATGAACTGGTTTTAAACCATCTCGTAAATCAGGAATAGCTCTAGCAACAATTACACTCATTGAATAATCTAAAAACGATTTTTCAATTTCTTCAACAATATTGTTTTGCTTAATTCTATCCATAATAACCTCCCTAAATATCTAAGATAGCATAACCAGCATTTTTTTCAATAAATTCTCTTCTTGGTTCTACTTCTTCTCCCATTAATTTTTCAAATGCTGCATCAGCAGCTTGTAAGTCATCAACAGTAATTTGTCTTAAAATTCTAGTCTCTTTAGCCATTGTTGTATCCCGAAGTTCATCAGGATCCATTTCTCCAAGCCCCTTATTACGAGCAATTTCTGGTTTTACATTTGCTGGTAAACTCGCTAAATATTCATCTTTTTCGGCATCATCTAATACATATTTAATAGTTTTACCATGAGTAATTTTATATAGTGGTGGATTTGCAGCATAAACGTGTCCTGCTTCAACTATTGGTCTAAAGAAACGATAAAAAAGTGTTAATAAAAGTACTCTAATATGCGATCCATCGACATCAGCATCGGTCATGATAATGATTTTATGATACCTCAGTTTTGATAAATCAAAGTCTTCACCAATACCTGTTCCAAAAGCTGTAATAATTGTTTTTATTTCTTCATTGCTTAATGCCCTATCCAATCTAGCTTTTTCGACATTTAAAATTTTACCACGTAAAGGTAGTATTGCTTGTGTCATATAATCTCGACCATTTTTGGCTGATCCACCAGCTGAATCTCCTTCGACCAAAAAGATTTCAGATTCACTAGGATCTTTACTCTTACAATCTGTCAATTTTCCAAAAGTAGTTGTAATATCTAAATCACCTTTACGTCTTACCAATTCACGAGCTTTTTTAGCGGCAACTCGAGCTCTAGATGCCGATAAAGCTTTATCAATTATTATTTTAGCAACACTAGGATTTTCCATCAAATAACGTTCAAAACCACTACTAAAAACATCACTAGCTATTTTCTTCACTTCTGAATTACCTAATTTGGTTTTAGTTTGTCCCTCAAATTGAGGATCAGGATGTTTACAAGATATTATCATTGTAAGTCCTTCACGAACGTCTTCGCCAGATAAAGATTCATCTTTTTCTTTTAAGATTTTGGCATTTTTAGCATAATTATTAATAACTCTAGTTAAAGCAAGTTTAACACCATCTTCATGGGTTCCACCTTCATAAGTATTAATATTATTTGTAAAAGAGTAGATATTAGAATTATAACTATCATTATATTGCAGTGCTACTTCAAAAAATATATTATTTTCTTCTCCACTTAAATAAATAATATCATCATGCAAAACAGTTTTATTTTTATTAAGCATTCCAACATATTCTATGATTCCACCATTATAAAGAAAAGTATCATGTTTTTCATCTAAACGACGATCATATAAATTAATTCTTAATCCTTTATTTAAAAAAGCTATTTCTTGTAGTCTTTTATATAATGTATCATAATCATAAACAGTAGTTTCTCTAAATATTTCTTCATCAGCTTTAAATCTTATTGTACTACCTGTTCTGTCTATATCACAGGAATCAATAATTTTTAAAGACTCACATGGATGGCCCCCATTTTCAAAACGTTGAAAATATACATTACCATCACGATAAATTTTAACTTCTAACCATCTGGATAAAGCATTTACAACTGATGCTCCAACACCATGAAGTCCACCGCTTACTTTGTAACCTTCGCCACCAAATTTACCACCGGCATGTAAAACAGTAAAAATTGTTTCAACTGTTGATAAACCAGTTTTAGCATTTATACCTGTTGGAATACCTCTTCCATCATCTCTAACCTCAATTACATCACCTTTATCTATAATAACTTCAATGTCATCACAAAAACCCGCTAATGCTTCATCAACTGCATTATCAACAATTTCCCATACTAAATGATGTAATCCTTTTTCGCTAGTACTTCCTATATACATTCCTGGTCTTTTTCTTACAGCTTCTAATCCTTCAAGTACTTGTATATCAGAATCAGTATAATGTGTTTCTTTATTCATGTAAATCCTCCTCTATTGTACCATTTTCTACCTTGAAAATTTTAGCTTTCTTAATAATCTTTCTTTCTATTTTATTTATTTCTGTAGTTGTAATAAACGTTTGAACTTTTTCATTTAATAATTTTAAAATATTCGCAATTTTTTCTTTGTCAAGTTCACTAAATAAATCATCTAAAATAAGTATGGGATAATACTTTTTGTGTTCATAAATAACATTTAATTCTGCTAACTTAAAAGAAATTATAGCATTTTTCCGTTGACCTTCACTACCCCATTCTTTTAAATTATTATTATCTAAAATAAATTCTATATCATCATGATGAATTCCTAGTATAGTTTTTCCCAATTCCATTTCTTTTGAATAATTTTTTTGATAACTTTTTAATAACATAGTCTCTGTTTTATTCTTGTAACTAGAAACATATTTTATTTTCAACTCACCAATGTTAAATATGCTTTTAAATATTTCAGTTATATATTTGTTAATATTATCACAAAAATTAGTTCGATATTTATATATTAAAAGCCCATATTCTATTAATTTTTTTGTCAATATATTTAAATACTCTGTATCGTTGTTACCATTTATGTACATCGACCTTAAATAGAAATTCCTTTGCTTTAATATTTTTTCATAATTAGCCAAAATTACTAAATATTCTTTGAATAATTGACTAATTTCAATATTTAATAATTTTCTTCGCTCCATTGGAGCTGCATCAATTAATCGTGTATCAAAAGGACTAAATAAAATAATATTAATTTTAGAAATATAATCACTAATTTTATTTACTTTTTGATCATTAATTTCTACTGTTTTTCCATCTTTACTTAAAATAACTCCATAACTTGATAGATCATCATTATTTTTTATTTCCCCCTTTGCTTTAGCTTTAATATTCCCCTTTTTTATCAATGACTTATCATTACTAATTCTAAATGATTTAGTTAAAGAAAGTAAATATATCGCTTCAATTAAATTAGTTTTACCAGAACCATTTTTACCATATAGTATATTTAAAGAATCAGAAAATTCAATGTTTATCTTTTCATAATTTCTAAAATTTACTAAGTAAAGTGATTCAACCTTCATAGATTTACCCCCTTTAACTATTAGTATTTAATTTTCAAGGCACTTTTGTATACCTATACACATCTTAATTATATCACAAAATATAGCTATTTTAAAGGATAATTTTCTATCTTGAAGTATAAATTACCAATAATCTACTACTTTTTAACATTTGATTATTAAAAATAGTATATGAGATATTAATCATTTTAAATTTTCCATTAGCAAACTCTATTTTTACATTTTTATTTATTTGTTGATAATCTTTTATTAATGCAAAATTAAACCAAAATATGTTATTATCATTATCTTTTATATAAAAAAATATTAACTTATATTTTTCGCTAATTATAATTGGCATCTTATACCGCCCCTTAATATAATTTTTAGATCCTGCTATTCTTCCTTTTAGTGTTGATCCATAATAAATACAGCTTTTTTCCAAAATCTTTTTAATATTATTAATAGAATCAGTATAACTTCTGTCTAATTCTTCAATAACTAATTCATTATTTTTAAATTCTAAGAATAATGTACTTTGATTAATAATATAATTCATATCGCATCTCCTTCAATAAATGGCTATTTTACAATAAACAAGATAAATTATTTGTCGAAAAAAAAAGAACAAATTAAATTTTTGTTCATTTTTAATAAGTTTTTATTGGTAATATCAATTCTAGCAATGTTTCATCAGTTATTGGCTTAATTAAAATTGGTTTATCATCCGTATTAAGCAATAACAAAATATTTTCTTCTTTTATTACTTTTAATGCATCCATCATATATTTAGAACTAAACGAAATTTCAATTTTTTCTTTATTATTACAATCAATTTTTAATTTTTCTTCAGCATTTCCTAGTTCATTACTAGTTGAAGTAATAATCATGTCTTTATCTTCAATGTGCATTTTTATAATATTTTTTTCTTTATTTTGAGCTAATAATGCTGCTCTATCAACAGCATCATAAAATTCTCTTAAATTAAGATTTATCATATAAGCAAAATCTGTTGGTATAAAGTGGCTTGTTTCTGGATATGTTCCACTTAATAAATTACTTTGAACATAAATGTTCTTATAAACAAATAATATTTTGTTAGTAAACACATGAATTTCCACATTATCATCTTCACTAATTATCTTTTCAAGTTCTGTAATACTTCTTCCAGGTATAACAATATTAATTATTTTATTAACAGGTGTTGATAATTTGATATTTTTCTTAGATAAACGGTAAGAATCGGTAGCAATACATTCTAATATATCTCCATTTATTTTTAAATTAATTCCAGTTAATAATGGTCTTACCTCTTGAGTTGATAAAGCATAAGAAGTTTGAACTATAATTTCACGTAGTTTTTCTGCTGCTATGCTAATACTTTCTTCACTTTTTTCGATATTTATATTCGGATAATCATTTGGATTATAACAATTTAATCGATATTGATTACTAGGTGTTGATATTTTAATTTTTAAATTATCTTCAATTTCAAAATCAATGACATCAGCAGGCATTTTTCTAATCATATCAATAAAATATTTGCTTTGAATAATTATTCTACCTTTCCCTTCCAAATGCTTAATGTCTTTTTCTGATATAAAAACCTTAATTGTTAATTCAGAATCACTGGCTAATAATTCTATACCTTCTTCACTAATATCAAAAACGATACCATTTAATACAGGAATTGTTGTCCTTTGAGATAAAGCTTTAGTAACATTATTTAAAGCTTCTAAAATAATATTTTTTTCAATTGTCCATTTCATATTTTTTCTCCTTCTTTCTTTTATATTAAATTAATTATTTTATTTATAACGTTAATAATGTTGATAACTATATTATACCATAAAAATATTCTCATTATTTGATGTTTTTTTATTTAAAGTTATCAACATTATTGTAACTTAGTTTTAATTTCTTTTAACATATTATTCAAGTTATCATTTGTTTCTAACTCCTCTTTAATTTTATCTATTGCTGTTGAAACTGTTGAATGATCTCTTCCACCAAATTCTAACCCAATTTTAGCTAAATTTTCATCAGTTTCTTCTCTACATAAATACATTGCTATATGCCGCGGTCGAACTATATTATTAGTTCTTTTTTTACTTTTTAAATCATCGACAGTAATTTTAAAATATTCAGCAACAGCACTTTGAATTGAAGCAATTGAATTGTTGATAAATATGTTTGTTGTAACATAATCTTTTAATGCCTCATTAGCAAAATCCAAAGTTATTTTATCGGGAACCATCATTGCTGAATAAGCTAATAAACGATTTATTGTTCCTTCAATGTGTCTTACATCATTAACACAAGAATTTGCTATATACTCGATGGCATCATCAGTAATTTTATTTTCAATACTTGTATTTTTAACTTTTGCTTTAATAATTTCACATCTAAGATTAAAATCTGGTGGATAAATATCCACAGGTAATCCACACATAAACCTACTTCTAAGTCGTTCTTCTATTTTTTTTAAATCATCAGGACTTTTATCACTGCTTATAATAATTTGTTTATTAACTTGGTGTAGTGCATTAAAAGTGTGAAAAAATTCTTGTTGAGTTCGCTCAGCTCCAACTAAAAACTGTATATCATCAATGATTAATACGTCGACATTTCGATATTTATTTTTAAATTCATTAGCATAATTGAGACTATTAGGTCCTTTATCTAAAGTAGCTATGCCTGTAAATTCGGTCATAAATTCATTACTAGTTGTATACAAAACCTTTTTATCACTATGTTCATGTATATAATTGCCAATTGCTTGCATTAGGTGAGTTTTTCCAAGACCACTTCTTCCGTAAATAAAAAGTGGATTGTGTATTGTTCCCGGAGCCTCAGCAACGGCTCTAGCAGCTACAAATGCAAGTCTATTTGAATTACCAACAATAAAATTGTCAAAAGTAAATTTCGGATTTAAGTTAGTATTCCACTCTATTTCTTTATTAATTGCTTCTTCTTCCACAACTGGTTGAATGAAGGTTTCAACTTCATCTTCTGTTATATACTTAAATGTATAATTAATACCTGTTAGAGAAAAAAATGTATCATCTACTATATCATTATAAGTTTCACATAACATTTGCTTATGAATTTCCATAGGTACTTTTATAGTTACTACATTGTTGACAATTGAAAGCAGTTCAAGTTTTGAAAACCAAATAGTATAAGCATTTTGACTAACTTGAGATTGAATTTCATTTAGAAATTGTGTAAAAAGTTCATCTGATTTCAAAACCTCACCCCACTAACAATATTTCCTTGAATACATTTTAAACCATTTTTGATAAAAATAAAAGAGCAAAATAAAAGAAAAAGTTATTAACAAAATTATTCACTAAAAAAGAACGATAAATTCGACAAAAAATGACATTTTCCACACAATCAACAATTTTTAAACAACAAAAATAACATATCAACAAATTATCAACAGCCATGTTGATATTATGTTGTTAATTATGTTAAAACTTATCCACAAATTATCCACAATCAACATTGATTTTGTGGATAATTAGAAAAATAGCAATTTTTCTTGACTTATCCAGAGTTTTAATATTATAATAAAAAAGCTAAGAAAAGGAGAAAGTGTATTATGAAAAGAACTTATCAACCAAATAGAAGAAAACAAGCGAAAAAACATGGTTTTTTTGCCAGAAAAGGTACGAAAATATTAAATAATCGTCGTCGTAAGGGACGTAAAGTATTATGTAAGTAAGAACCACATTAAGTGGTTTTTTTGCTAAGGAGAAATTTTATGAGAAGATTTGAGATGGTAAAAAAACATGAAGACTTTTCTAATATAATTAATAAAGGAAGTAAAACAACCAGTAAATATTTTTTAATATTTAAATTACCTAAAGAATTTATTAAACCAAATTTTGGAATAGCTATTGGAAAGAAAGTTGGAAATGCTGTTTTAAGAAACAAATTAAAAAGACAGGTACGAAATATTATCGATAATAATCGTTTTCTATTTAAAAATTATTATAATTATATTATAATGATAAAGAAGGAAGCAGCAATTGCTCCTTATAAAATATTGAAAAATGAATTAGAAAATGTTTTAAGAAAGGATAAAAATGAAAAATAAAGTAAAAATATTAGCTTTAGTAATTCTTCTTCTTCTCACTAGTGGATGTGGTACTTCTAATTATATCAAAGATGAAGAAGATAAAATTGTTGAATACGAAGCTACTGGTCAAATGCTTCAAAAAGATATTTTGTGTTTACCAGAAAAAGATGGAGAATTATATAAACTGTATGAAGAATATCAAGATCAATTAAAATATGATTTTGAAGAGTTACCAAGTTGTAGTGAATATACTTTATCATCAACAGATAGTTCTGGATTATGGGAATGGTTATTTGTAAAACCGTTAGCATATTTAATATTGAAATTAGGACAAGTAGTTGGAAATTTAGGTGTATCTTTAATACTTATTGGTTTAGCAATAAGATTAATATTATTGCCATTTACTATAAAAAGCTCTAAACAAACTTTTAATATGCGAAAAGCTCAACCTGAAATAGAAAAAATTGAAAGGAAATATCGCAATCGAACAGATAATGAATCATTAATGGCTAAGAGTCAAGAAACAATGATGATTTATAAAAAATATAAAGTAAATCCTATGGTTGGATGTTTGATGGCTTTTATTCAAATTCCTTTATTCTTTGCTTTTTTACAAGCAATATACCGAACTCCAGCTATATATGAAGAAATATTATTAAGTTTTGATTTAGGTATGACTCCAGTTACGGGAATTCAAAGTGGCAATTATTTATATTTACTATTATTAATTTTAATTGCTATTTCAACCTATTTTTCTTTTAGACAAACTATGAGTCAAACACCACAAGCTAATCCAGAAGCTGCAAAACAAATGAAAATAATGCTTTATGTCATGTTAGTAATAGTTGTTTATGCATCATTATCATTGCCGACTGCATTAGCATTTTATTGGATTGTAACCTATGCTTTCATAGCTATTCAAAATATAATTATTAATATGATTAATAATAGATCTTTAACAAATAGACCTCGAAAAACCAAAGAAGAAAAGAAAAAAGATCGTGAGAAGATTAAAGATAAATTAGCTAAGAAAGAAGGAATGAAGTATGGAAAAGATAATTAAATCTGGAAAAGATTGTGAAGTATTATTAGAAGAAATATTAAAAGAAAATTCTTTAGATAAAGATAATATTGTCTATAAAACTAATTATAAAAAAGGAAAATTGTTTCAAGGAAATTTGTATGAAGTAGTAGTTTATACAAAAGAAAATATTAATCAGGAAATAAAGAATTTTTTGCAAAATATATTAGAAAAAATGGGATTAGAAATTTCTTTTGAAATTATAACTAAAGATGAAAGAACAACCATTAAAATGTATTCTAATAATAATTCTATCTTAATAGGTAAAGAAGGTCGTACTTTAAAAGCTTTAGAAACTTTAGCTAAACAAAAAATATTAAATGAAACTGGAATATATTATAAGTTTAATTTAGATGTTGCTAATTATAAAGAAAAGATTCAGAAAAATATTGAGAGATTGGCTAAAATTACAGCTAAAGAAGTTATAAAAACCAAAATACCAGTTGCATTAGAAAATATGAGTTCTTATGAAAGACGAATTATTCATAATTGTCTATCAAATTTTAAAGGAATAAATACAGAAAGCGAAGGCGAAGAACCAAATCGACATGTAGTTATTAAACCAGAATAAAAAATAAATATTTTTTTCTTGCAGTAACTAATAATTAATTTATATATTGAAGTCAAGAATAGTAATATTAAATTATACTTGACTTTTTTTTTTTTTTTTTTTTGATAATATGGGGAAAAATAGAGGTGTAGTGATGAATAAAAAAATAAAAGTAGTAACCATACTATCAATAGTAACCGGATTAGTATTATTAAACATAATAACTAAAGAAAATACTATTATTAATGAAACAACAGAAATAGAAAAAAATAAAAATATGCTAACAATGATGCTGGAAACAGAAGCGGGAACTGGTAACTATGAAGAAGTAACTCAAAGTGGGTGGCCACAGGACGGTTATGTATTTAATGCGTCTTTAAGTAGATGCGAAAATGGCGGAACACTTTCCTGGGATGATGATGCTAAAAAAGTAATAATGCAAACAAATGCAAGTGATAAATGTTATATTTATTTTGATATAAAAGATTTTAATTATTTAAGTGAATATATTATAAAAAATTTATTTTCTGAGAATGGGGAAAGTAATGGCTTATACCACCATGATGATACTTTAGCTATTGGAGCATTAGATAATTCTTATAGGTATAGTGGAGCCAATCCCAATAATTATGTATGTTTTGGAAGTGATGTAGCAATATGTCCTGAAGATAACTTATATAGAATCATAGGCCTATTTGATGATGATGAAGATAATTTATATAATATTAAGTTGATAAAAAATAAAAGTGTAGGAACTTATTATTGGAGTGGCTCATCAACAAACACAGTAAATGATTGGGAGCTATCAACGTTAAATGTTGAAATATTAAATGGTATATATTTAAATAATTTAGGCAATTGGAGTACTTTGATAATGGAAAATAATTGGAGTATTGGCGGTATGAAAATTGACAATGATTATGCCTCTAAAGATTACTATAATTATGAAGTTGGTAATAGTAGCTATTTAATAAAAAATAAAGCTAAAATAGGGCTTATGTATATATCAGATTTTGGATTTGCATCTAAAATTCAAGATTGGACTGTACCTTTATCAAATTCAAAAAATTTAATTGATGCTAATAATAATTGGATGCTTCCAGAAAATGATGAATGGACAATTACAAGACATAGCTCTGCCACAACAGATGCTTTTGTAGTATGGAATAATGGATACGTAGGTACTGATGGACTAGTTGGAAGTTATATGTTAAATGTTCGTCCATGTTTTTATTTAAATTCAGATGTAACGTATGTTTCTGGAACTGGTACACAATCTGACCCTTTTAGAATTGCTTGATTTATGCTATAATACTTCCGTTGAAAGGAAGTATTTTTATTATGAATGATACTATTTGTGCAATATCAACATCTATGGGAACTGGTGCGATTTCAATTGTAAGAGTATCTGGAAATGAAGCAATAAATATAGTAGATAGTATATTTGATGGTAATTTAATTGATAAAGAAACTCATACTATTCATTATGGACATATTAAATATGATAATACTATTATAGATGAAGTATTAATTATGTTAATGCGATCACCTAAAACCTATACAACTGAAGATATAGTTGAAATAAATTGTCATGGAGGAAGTTCCACAACAAAAAAAATATTGGAAATTTTATTAGAAAATGGATGTCGCCTTGCTGAACCAGGAGAGTTTACTAAAAGAGCTTATTTGAATGGTCGTATTAATCTATTAGAAGCAGAATCTGTAAATGATTTAATTGTTGCTAAAACAGATGCAGCTCGTACACTAGCTATTAATAATGTTGATGGAATTTTAACAAAAAAAATAAGAAATATCCGTGAAAAAATAGTAAAAATACTTGCTAATATTGAAGTAAATATTGATTACCCGGAATATATTGATGAAGTTCAAGTAACTCATAATTTAATGAAAGATTATATAAAAGATATTACTAATGAGTTACAACAATTGATAGAAGGGGCCAAAAATGGCCGTATTGTAAAAGAAGGAATTAATGTTGCTATAATTGGTCGTCCTAATGTAGGAAAAAGTAGTATTTTAAATAATCTATTAGATGAAGAAAAAGCAATAGTAACTGATATTCCCGGAACAACTCGCGATATAGTAGAAGGATCAATTACTTTAAATGGAGTTGCTATTAATTTTATTGATACTGCGGGAATTCGAGAAACCAAAGATGTTGTTGAAAAAATTGGAGTAGATCGTAGTATTCGTAGTGCTGATAGAGCAGATTTGATTTTATTTGTTGCAAATAACAATGAAAAATTAACCGACAATGACCTGAAATTACTGGAAAAATATGATTCAGAAAATTTAATAATTTTTGTAAATAAATCAGATTTGGAACAAAAAATCGAAATTCCGGGAAATATTTCCCGGGAAATAATTTGGGGAAATACGGTCGATATAAATGGATTAGATTCTTTAAAAAATGCTATTAAAAATAAGTTAAATTTAGATAATATAGTTAATAAAGATATGAGTTATTTATCAAATATTCGCCAAATAGACTTAGTAAATAAGGCAAATTTAGCAATTGAAAATGCAAATGCAGCTTTAAAAAATGATATGCCAATTGATCTGATTGAAATTGATTTAAAATCAGCTTGGGAATATTTAGGAGAAATAATTGGAGATTCATATCAAGATGAACTTGTTGATAATATATTTAGTAATTTTTGTTTAGGAAAGTAGGTGAATTTATGTACGATATTATAGTTGTTGGTGGTGGACATGCGGGAATAGAAGCATCGCATATAGCTGCTAAAATGGGTAGAAAAACACTTTTAATTACAGCAAATATAAAAAATATTGGTGATATGCCTTGTAATCCATCAATTGGTGGAACAGCCAAAGGAATAATTGTTAGAGAAATTGATGCTTTAGGTGGTTTAATGGGGCATATAGCTGATATTTCGCAAATACAAATAAAAATGCTTAATAATTCTAAGGGTCCTGCAGTTCGTTCCTTGCGGGCTCAAGCAGATAAAATAACTTATCCCAAAAATATGCAAAAAGCACTAAAAAATACTGAAAATTTAACAATTAAAGAAGCAATGATAGAGGATTTAATAGTTGAAGATAATGAAGTAAAGGGAGTTATAACTGCTGAAGGTGAAAGGGTTTATGGAAAAGCTGTAATTTTAACAACTGGTACTTACTTGAAAGGAAATATTTTAATTGGTAGTGAAAATACTCCGAGTGGACCTCATGGAGAAGCTCGAAGTAATTATTTATCAGATCGATTAAAAGATTTAGGCTTAAAGATAATTCGTCTTAAGACAGGGACTCCTCAAAGAATTAAAAAGAATTCAATTGACTTTAGTCAAATGCAAAAAGAAGAAGGAGATAAAAAGTATTGGACATTTAGCCATGATTATAAAGCCAGTTATGATATTGACAAACAAGTACCTTGTTATTTAGTTTATACTAATGAAATTACTCATCAAATAATTCGGGAAAATTTAGAAAAATCAGCAATGTATGGTGGTTATGCAACTGGTATAGGACCTAGATATTGTCCATCAATTGAAGATAAAATTGTGAGATTTGCGGATAAAGAAAGACATCAATTATTTTTAGAACCAGAAAGTCTATATTATGATGATTATTATCTTCAAGGATTTTCCACAAGCATGCCTAGAGACATTCAAGAAAAAATGGTTCATAGTTTAAAAGGACTAGAAAATGCTGTCATAACAAAATATGCTTATGCTATTGAATATGATGCTATTGATCCATTACAAATAAATCCTTCTTTAGAAAATAAAGTTTTAAAAAATTTGTTTACTGCCGGTCAAATAAATGGAACATCCGGCTATGAAGAAGCGGCAGGTCAAGGTATTATAGCTGGAATCAATGCTGCATTAAAATTAGCTGGAAAAAATCCTTTAATATTAAAAAGAAGTGATGCATATATTGGTGTACTAATTGATGATTTAGTAACTAAAGGAACTATTGAACCATATCGAATGTTAACTAGTCGAGCAGAGTTTAGGCTTATATTAAGACATGATAATGCTGATTTAAGACTTCGTGAATATGCTTATGAATTAGGAACAATTAGTGATGAACAATATAAAAAATTATTAAATAAAAAAGAACAAATAAATAAATTATTGAAATATTTACAAGAAAATCATTTAAATAAACAAGATAAAAATATTTTTAAAGAAAATAATAAAAATTTTCCAACCAGTAATATAAGTTATTATGAATTATTGAAAAGGCCAGAAATAAATTTAGAATTTATAAAGAAATTAATGCCAATTGATTTTTCTAATGAAGTACAAGAACAAGTAGAAATTATGGTAAAATATGAAGGATATATCAAAAAAGCTTATAAAGAAGCAGAAAAATTAAAAAAATTGGAAGAAAAAGAAATACCTGAAAATATCGATTATAGAAAAGTAACTAATTTAGCTAGTGAAGCAAAACAAAAATTAGAAAAAATTAGACCAAAAACAATTGCACAAGCTAGTCGAATAAGTGGTGTAAATCCAGTAGATATTTCAGTATTATCAGTTTATTTAAAAAAGGAATACAACAAATGAACATAGATGAATTTATTATAGAAGTAAAAAAATTAGGAATTGAAATTGATAAAGAGAAGTTAGAAAAACTAGAAATTTATTGTAACTTTTTATTAGATTATAATACTCATACAAATTTAACAGCTATTAAGACTAAAGAGGAGATATATTTAAAACATTTTTATGATTCACTAACTCTGGCTAAAATCATAGATTTAACACATGAAAAAACATTATTAGATATTGGTACTGGAGCTGGATTCCCAGGTATGGTTTTAAAAATCTTTTTTCCTAATTTACAAGTATATTTAGTAGATTCTAACCATAAGAAAACAAATTTTTTAGAGGAATTAAAAATTAAACTTGATGTTGATAAGTTAGAAATTATCAACAATAGAATAGAAAATATTACATCCCAATTTATCAATAGTATAGATATTGTTACAGCAAGAGCGGTAAGCAATTTACCTGTTTTATTAGAACTAGGAATTCCTCTAGTAGCTTTAAATAAATATTTTATTGCTATGAAGGCTAATGCTTTAGAAGAATTAGAAAGTAGTAAATATGCTATTAATTATTTAAATTGCGAATTAAATGAATTAATAGAGTTAAATTTACCTCATAATGCTGGCAAAAGAATGTTGATAAAAATTAAGAAGAATAAAAGTAGCAATTTAGATAAACTTAGAACTTATGAAAAAATTATAAAAAAACC
>CALVUS010000015.1 GCA_944363665.1 uncultured Bacilli bacterium
TGTGTGAATTAGAAGATGATTTGAAAAATATCAAATTACAATTAGATGAACATTCAGAATATAAATTAATTAATAGTCTAGATGATTTAAAAAATGAAAAAATATCTCCATTTTTAGTTGATTTGTTTGATTATGATTTAAATATAAAATAAGGGGCTGTCGTGAAACGAATTAATTAGTTTCTTGACAGTCTCTTTTATCTTTTTTTATAATAATTCCCGCAGAACAGACAATACGAATAATGCCTTCAATGTGAACAATATAGGATATGTCAACTGTTTTACTTCTTTTTCATAAAAGAAGTAAAGCCTTTCTAAAACTTTACGGGCAATTGAAAAAGGAATAATTACTATACGTTTTTTAAAATAGGCACATTTTTAAGTGGCTCTAGAAAGGGAGAAATTCATAACCATGGTATAGATTTTGCCATTTTAGAAAATTATTTAAAAGAAATATATGAACCCGTTTTTAAAAAATAGGGTTATAAATTAATTTTAGTACACTATCATTGTGCTACTTGCTCTATCCAGTTTTTTAGTAAAAGTAGTTGCATTTTTCAAAATTCTGTAATATAATGATAATGCATTGGGAAATTCTGCGCCCATAGCTCAACTGGATAGAGCGCTAGACTACGGATCTAGAGGTTGGGGGTTCGAATCCCTTTGGGCGTACCATTTATTTTTATAAACGAGAAGTAGCACAATTTGGTAGTGCACTACATTTGGGATGTAGGGGTTGCAGGTTCAAATCCTGTCTTCTCGACCATTTAGATAGTTAAGTCCGTACATACGGACTTTTTCTTATAAAAAACATTTTTGGGAGGATATATGATTAATAAAATATTAGAAGATAATATCAAAAAAAATTTAGAAATATTAATACAAGAGTTTAATTCAAATATGTCTTCAGCTAAAATAAAAATGTTGCAAAATACAAATGTTAAAAATTTATATAGTATTGAAAATACTAATACAATCAGTCTTTTTGTTCAAAATAATAAAATATATTATCCTAAAGAAGCAATAAATGCTTTAGAACTACTTTCCACTAATCCTGATTTTGGTAAAAATAAAAATCATAAAGCATATACAAATGAAAATTTAATAATAAATGATAACACTTTTTCTAGCTATGTAAATCATGCTATTTTAAAAGGACTAAAACCCATCGATTATTATTTAGAAAATACCTTACATGAGTGTTGTCATTTAATTGGTATAGTAGGAGCTAGTGCTATTGGAGAAGGTATAACAGAGTTAAAAACAAGACAAATAGCCAAAAAATATAATGTAATTACTAGTGGATGTGGTTATCCTAAAGAAGTATTTATTGCTTATCAATTAGAACAAATTTTAGGAAAAGAAATAATTGAAAAAATAATGTTTATAGATGATTTAGACAAACAAGTTAAATATATAAAAGAAAAATTAGGAGCTAATAAAGCTAATTTGTATTACGAAGTATATCAAAAAACAAATAAAATTTTTAAAAATTATATTAATAATAATTATAGTGGACCTAATGCTATTCAAGATAAAATATATGCCTATGATAAATTAAATTATGATGAGATATTAAAAATAATAAATGATTTTCAAGAAAGTAATTAAAAAACTATTCAAAGCTTATTTTTTTTGATAAACTTATATTGGGATGTATATGCAAAAAGAAAAATTAATTACAAAATTGAAAAAAGAAATTAAATTACATAAAAGAGCTTTTATAATATACATTATATTGCGACTTTTGGTTATAATAACTTTAGTTTTACAGTTGCTAAATGGCAATTATGAAAATGCTTTTTTATGTATTTTAACATTAGTATTATTTTTAATTCCAAGTTTAATCGAACTACGATTTAAAATTGAAATGCCTGAGACTTTAGAAATAATAATTTTTCTTTTTATTTTTGCGGCTGAAATACTTGGTGAAATTCAAAATTTTTATAATGTATTTACCAATTGGGATACTATTTTGCATACAATGAATGGCTTTTTATGTGCAGCGATTGGCTTTTCTCTTATAGATATTTTAAATCGTATAGAAAAGCTACATTGGAATTTATCTCCTTTATTTGTTGCTATTGTGGGTTTTTGTTTTTCAATGACTATTGGTGTTTTATGGGAATTTTTTGAATATGGAGTAGATAAATATTTGGGGTATGACATGCAAAAAGATCAAATAGTTACGAAAATTTCATCTGTGTCTTTAAATGAAGATGGCCAAAATATTCCAATAAAAATAGAGAATATAGATGAAACAATAATAATTGCTGCTGGAAATAGTTTTACAATAAAAAATGGTTATTTGGATATCGGTTTAAATGATACCATGGCTGATTTATTTGTTAACTTTTTAGGAGCTTTAATTTATTGTGTAATAGGTTATATATATGTTAAAAGAAGAGATGATAATAGTTTAGCTCATAAATTTATATTAAAAATAAAGGAGTAAAATGAAGAAATTTTTGCGATTTGGAAATATTTTAGTAATATTACTTTTTGGATTATTAGTTTTTATTGCTTTAGAACATTTTAATTATATACCTCATAAAAGTTATACTGATCAAGATTTTAATATTAAATATAATTCAAGTGATACTGATTTTGATAATGACGGAATTGAAGATTATGAAGACATTTTAGATGGTGCAAAAGAGTTTATTGCGATGAAACCAAAATATAAAAGCCAGTATTATGATGGTGGGTATCCAGATGATGGTTATTATGTTTGTACTGATCTTATTTGGTATGCTTTAAAAAATGCCGGATATAATTTTAAAGAGTTAATTGATAATGATATAAAAAATAATAAGGAAAATTATGATATAGATATTATTGATGCTAATATTGATTTTAGAAGAGTAAGAAATATTAACACATTTTTAGAAAAATATGCTTTAAAACTTACAAATGATGTAAATGATTATGCTAATTGGCAAGGCGGAGATATAGTGGTTTATGAAGATCATATAGGTATTGTAAGTGACAAAAGAAACAAAAAGGGAATGAGTTATATTATTCATCATGATGGTCACCATAAATATGAAGAAGACGGATTAGATCGTAAAAAAGTAATAGGTCATTACCGATTCTTATTAGAAAATATTACAGAAAGTGAACAAAATGTTGTAAATTAGACAAAAGTAGTTCAAAAAAATACCTAAATGTGATATAATTTAATAACGTGAGGGGAAAATGACGATTAATAGAGAAATAGAATTTAATAATATAATAAATGATATATTAAAAAACGAGAATTTTATTGCTTTGAAATATGAAATTCATCATGGAATTTCTCGTCTAGATCATTCACTTAATGTTGCAAGGTTAACATATTTAACTTGTAAAAAATTAAATGTTAAAAATTATGAAGATATTACTAGAGCAGCATTATTGCATGATTTTTTTAAAAAAGAAGAAATAGAAAAAAATAGTTTTATAAATCATCCATTGAAAGCTGCAGAAAATTCTAAAAAAAATTTTGAAATATCTAAAATGCAAGAAAATATAATTGCTGCACATATGTTTCCGATTACTAAAGTATTTCCAAAATACATTGGTAGTTGGATAGTATCAATGTCAGATAAAGTTGTTGCCGTTAAAGAATGTACTAAATATAAGGTACCTTTAACAATTGGAGCAGCCTTTCTATTTTGCTTAAATGTATGTTTTATACAAAGATAACTGAAACTATAAGTCTTATTTAATGAGATTTATAGTTTTTTTTAAAGAATATATTGATATGATTTATTTTTATGGTAAAATTTGGTTGACAGGAGGTATTTTTATGACATCTGCTAAATTTATAATGCGAGATGAAGGCTTTATTTGTGAGGTTTGTGGATCCAAAGTTAAACCACTTGGTTATACCGCAAGGGATCATTGTCCTGTTTGTTTATGCTCTAAACATGTCGATATTAATCCTGGAGATCGTGCATGCGATTGTCAAGGAATATTGCAACCTATTGCAATAGAGCCTGCTAAAAATTCAAATTATAAAATAGTTTATCGTTGTCTATCTTGTAACGAAATAAAAAGAAATATTGTAGCAAATGATGATAATTTTGATAAAATTTTAGAAATAATGGCTAATCCTCAAAGTGTTAATAATCACTAAATGTAATTTTTAATTATAATTCTAAAAAATTATGATATTTTATTAGATAAAATAAATGAATATAGTGAAACATTTTCTATTATTAAAATTAACAAGAAAAAATTACAAAAAGTAAATAAAAGTTTGTTTGTTTTGCTGGCAGATTTATTTGCCAGTTTTTTTGGCTATGGTTAAATTTTAATATAATCATTAAATATTTATTTTTTTCATCATTTATGATATTATTTTATCATAGAGGAAGTGAAATAAATGAGTAAAACTGATAATGAAGTTATTAATAGTATAAAAATATTAGCTTTAGATATGATTGATAAAGCTGGAAGTGGGCATCCTGGTATAGTGCTTGGAGCTGCTCCAATAATATATGCACTATATAAAGACCATTTAAATGTAATTCCTAGTAATCCAAATTGGATAAATAGAGATCGCTTTGTTTTGTCTGCTGGGCATGGATCGGCATTATTATATTCAATGTTATATCATGCTGGGTTTGATATCGAGTTGGAAGAATTAAAGCATTTCCGTGAGCTAAATTCTTTAACTCCAGGACATCCAGAATATCGAATTACTCCTGGTGTTGATGCATCAACTGGCCCACTTGGCCAAGGCATTGGTATTGCTGTTGGTATGGCTATGGCTGAAAGATATTTAAATAAAATTGTTAATATTGAAAAGAAAAATAGCAAAATTATTGACTATTATACTTATTGTTTATGTGGTGATGGCGATTTAATGGAAGGAATAAGTTATGAGGCTTTGTCATTTGCTAGTACCCAAAATCTTAATAAATTAATTCTTCTATATGATTGCAATAATGTTAGCTTAGATAGTGAAACTTCTTTAACTTTTACTGAAGATATTGAAATACGGTTTGAAGCTTTAGATTTTAATGTATTAACTGTAAAAAATGGTAATGATTATAGTGAAATATCTAAGGCAATTAAACAAGCAAAAAAAAGTGATCGCCCAACAATAATAATTTGCAATACAACTATTGGCAAAGATTCAATGCTAGAAGGAACTAATAAAGTGCACGGAAAACCACTTTCTAAGGAAGATCTAGCAAGTATTAAAAATAAGTTAAAAATAACAAATGAAGCATTTAATATTGACAGTAAATATCTTACTTATTTACAATCTTATATTAATAATCGAATGGGAAATATTTATAAAAAATGGGAAGAAGAATATCATGAAATTAAAGAAGAAGATAATGTCGGTTTAAATTCTTTACTTAATTTATTGGAAAGGAATGCTTTTGTAATCGACTTTGATGATACAAAATTTAAAATAAGTGATGAATACTGTGAAGAATTAAGAGAAAGTAATCACAAAATAATGAATTTTATATCTCCGAAAAATCCTTTTTTCTTAGGAGGTTCAGCTGACCTTTCATCAAGTTGTAAGACTAATTTAGATAAATCTAGTATTCAAAGTGAAGACAACCCGGTGGGCAAAAATATCTATTTTGGAGTTAGAGAACATGCCATGGGAGCAATACTTAATGGAATGGCATTATCCAACTTAAAGGTATTTGGTTCAACTTTTTTGGCATTTAGTGATTATCAAAAACCAGCAATACGTATGTCTGCTTTAATGAATTTACCAGTCACTTATATTTTTACTCATGATTCTGTTTATGTCGGACCCGATGGTCCAACTCATGAACCAATAGAACAACTTACTATGCTAAGAACCATTCCTAATTTTATTACTTTTAGACCAGCAGATATTAATGAAATAATGGGATCATGGGAATACATTTTAAAAAATAATTGTGCAACGGCATTAGTTATCAGTAAAGAAAAGCGCAGCAAAAATAAAAATACAAATGCCAAATTTGTTAAATATGGTGCCTATATGATCAGAAAAGAAAAGTATCATCTCGATGGCATTATAATTGCAACGGGTTCTGAAGTAGAAGTAGCTGTTGATATATCTAAAGAATTATTTACAATGGGTATTGATACTAGAGTAGTTTCTATGCCTTCAGTTGAACTATTTTTAAAACAAAATCCAAAGTATGAAGAGCAATTGCTTCCTAAAGATGTACCAACATTTGTTATTGAAGCAGGGTCAAGTATTTTATGGAATAGGTTTGCTACAAAACCAGAATATATTTTTGGAGTAAATCGCTTTGGAATGAGTGGTAAAACAGAAGAAGTTACAAAGTACTTAAAAATGGATAAAAATTCGATTTTAGAAAAAATTGCTAATTATTTATCAAAAGATGTCGACATCGACATAATTTAACAAAATATTTAAGTCCCTTTTGTTATCATGATAATGGTGATGAAATGAGGACTTTTTATATATTTAAAATTAATAGAGAGATGACTTTACTAATGAAAGAATCTCCTTATAATTTATTCAAATCTTTGGAAGGAATTTATCTTTTAGATAAAGCAAGTATTGGTTATGGTAAAGATTTATTAGATCAAATAATAGTACCAATTGATAAATTAAAATATAATCGACTTATTTATGATAAAAATAAGGATAATGATTTTTATATGAAAATTGGTGACAATCATAAGGTGGTCAATAAATATAGAAAAGAAGAAACAAATATTTTAGTTAAAAATAGTCACATATTATTAAAAACTAATATTATTAATAAAAACATTCGTAAATTTTTACCCTTAAATGAATTATTTGCTTGTGATTTTGAAAATAAAGATTATTTTTGGCTAGAAGAATTAGTTAGATTATAAGTTGTTAAATTAGTTTTTTTATAGTAAAATATTGATAGGGAGTGATATTATGGGACAATTAATATTATATTTAATTATTGGCATACTAATAGGTCTAGTTATAGGCTTTTTAATAGCTCGCTTTATGATGAAAAAAGGGCTAGAAAAAAATCCTCCGATTAATGAAAAAATGATTGAAGCAATGATGAGTAGTATGGGAAGAAAACCTAGTCAAAAACAAGTACGCCAAGTAATGCAACAAATGAATAGATATAAGTAAAGCAAAAACAATCCAGCGGATTGTTTTTAATTTTATTCTACGGATTTTAAAGAATCAATCATATTAACCTTTTTTAGGATAAATGAAGTAATTATTTGAACTACTATAGTAAAGAAAATCATTATAATTAAAGTATAAATATAACTTAAATAGTTAATATCTTTAATAAAGATTATTTCATCAGTTTCTGCTACCATTAAAACAAAGTAGTTAAGAGCAATTCCAAATAATAAACCAATTATTATGCCAAAAATAGTTAAGATAATAGTTTCCCGATAAACATACATTGATATTTCTTTATCATTAAATCCTAATACTTTTAAAGTTGCAATTTCTCGCAATCTTTCACTAATATTTATAGTAGTTAAATTATATAATACAGTTATTGCTAGAAATGATGAAAAGCCTATTATTAAAAATACAATGTTGTTCATACTATCTATGATATCTTGAAGCATTGTTATATTATCTTCAGTATATTGAATATTACTAAAATAATTACTATTTAAAAGTTGATCTCCTTTATCAGAAATATTAGTTATTATAGTATTATAAGTAATTTCTTGAAAGGCAAGTTCATAGTAATCTTTACTCATGTAAATGTAGTTATTAATATAATTTTTACTAATTCCTGCAATTTTTACTATATATATTTCATTATTACTGTCGTGTAATGTAATTGTATCTCCTATTGAAACATCTAATAAATCAGCAATTTTTTCGGTTACAATTGCTCCATCGTTAGTTAAATTTAAGCTGTTATTATTTTTATCAGTTAAATTAAAGTATTTAGTAATATCTGTATTAGCAAAAGCTAAAGCATAACAATCAATCGTTTTGTTATCTGTTTTAAAGCTTAAAATTTGCATATTTGTATATAATGGATTACTTATATTATTTTCTTTTAAAAAAGTATTAATCTCTTCATTTTCATTATTTTGTTCTGTATTTAATATAAGCATTGAATCATATGTTTGAATTTCTTTAAATTGTAGATCTAATATTTTAGAAATACTATCCTTAATGCCAAATCCTGTTAAAAGTAGGGCAGTACATCCAGAAATGCCAATTAAAGTCATGATAATTCTTTTTTTATAGCGAAATAAATTTCTTATTGTAACTTTCCAAGAAAAAGATATTCTCTTCCAAATAAAATTTATTTTTTCCAATAATACTTTATGACCACTTTTAGGACTTAAAGGTCTCAGTAGAGTAGCTGGAGCTTTTTTAAAATTCTTTGCAACAGCATATATAGTGACTAAGCTCATCGTTAATATACAAACTTCGATAATAGTTATACAAACTGGAATATTAGCATAAGTTTTCAAACTTGGAATGATAAAAGCATTAGTGTATACATTATATAGTACTCGTGGTATTACTGTATATCCAATAGATAAACCAATAACAATACCTATAACTGTGGCTGTAAGAACATAAATTACATAACTTAAAATGATTTTAAATTTGCTAATACCTAAAGAGGTAAATATTCCTATTTCTGTTCTTTCTTCTTCAATCATTCTACTCATGGTATTTAAACACATTAGGAAAGCAACTGCAATAAAGAAGATAGGAAATACAGCAGCGATAGAATCAATTTTGGTTGCTGATTCCAAAAATGTAGTATAGCCAGAATTATCTTCGCGGTCAAATAAATACCATTCGGGTTTTTCCAGATTAGCGATTTCGGCTTCGGCATCTGCTATTTCTTGAAGGCCATTATTTATTTCATTTTGAAATGATGCATAATTTTGATTGTATTCCTCTAGTGAAGAGTTAAGAGTTATTTGAGATTCATCTAAAGTGGCTTTATTTTCATTTAAAGTATTTATTGTTGCATTATAGGTATTATTCCAAGTGCTTTTTCCTGCATTTAAAGAAGTAAAACCGTTATTAATTTCATTTAAATTAGTAATTAAAGTATTTAAATTAGTAAGAATATTATTGTAATAAGCATATTCTTCACTAGTTGGGTCTAAAGTAGTGATTAGATTATTAATGCTAGTTACTTGAGTATTTAAAGCATTTAGTGAATCACTAATACTAGTAGTAGGAATACCTAATGCTGAAATATTGCTATTAATAGCATTAAGAGCATTATTTAATGCTGCTTCTTGAGTAGCAAATTCTTGTTCTATAGATATTCTATTATTTTCAAGTTCCGCAAAACCAGCATTTATTTCGGCATAGCCATTATTAATTTCTTGCTGAGCACTATCTAGCTCTCTTTTAGCATCGGCGAATTTTGTCTCATTTTCGGCTTTAGTTTTATCTAGTTCTTCGCGAGCATCGTATATTTTTTCCATAGCTTCAGTTTTTATTTGCTCGTATCTTTTTGTTTCTTGAATTGGTGCTAATTCTTCGAGCTCATTTCTTAAATAAGAGATTTGTTCTTCATAATTTTCTTCATAAGCTGTCATACTTTGTGAATCTTTAGCGATTAAATATATTTCTGTATAATATTCTATATTAAAATTATCTTTTAAAATATAAATAACATTATCTAATTTACCATCAGAGACGGTTGATATACCTAAATTTGTATATATATACATACTACTTCTAACAGTACCAACAACTTTATACGTTTGATTTTTTAAGTAACTATTATAGTTTTCATCTTCTATAGTTATTGTATCTCCAATGTTATAACTGCCTTCTAAAACAACACATTCGTTCTCATTTTGAGGCATATTTCCCGATATTAAAGTAATATTATTAATATTATCAGTTATTCCATATATTTTGGTTGCATTTCCAGCAATTACAGTTTCATATGAATAATTTTCTTCTACTAAATAAGAATTATCTAAATTTTTTAAAGCATTTAAGTCATCATCAGTTAATCCCATAGTACTAATGATACGAAAATCCAATAAGTTGGTCTCATCATAATATTCATCGAGAGTTTTAATCATATCGGAAGATGTTTCTCGAACTCCAGCAAAAAAGGCAGCACCCAAAGCAACTATAAAAATTAGAGAAATAAATCTTCCTAATTGTTTTTTTATTTTTATTAAAGAATTTTTAAATATCAACATTACCAATCAATCTCCTCAACTGGTTTGGGATTAGCATTTTTTTCTATTGATTCAATGGTTCCATTTTTCACTTTTATTACTTTATCAGCAATTTGAGCAATTATTGCATTATGAGTAATAATAATTGTTGTTGTTTTGGTCTTATGACAAGTATCTTGTAAAAGCTTAATAATCATTTTGCCAGTTTTTGAATCAAGAGCCCCAGTTGGTTCATCACATAATAAAATTTTGGGATTTTTAGCTAAAGCTCTTGCAATTGATACTCTTTGTTGTTCTCCTCCTGATAATTGAGCAGGGAAGTGTTCTAAGCGATCACCTAAGCCAACACTTACTAATGTTTCTTTGCTATCACGGGGATTTTTGCATATTTGATTAGCCAAAGATACATTTTCTAAAGCTGTAAGATTACCTACTAAATTATAAAATTGAAAAACAAAACCAATATCATAACGTCGATATTTTGTAAGTTCTTTGCTATTAAATTTAGATATATCTGTTCCATCTATTATTATAGTACCACTAGTTGGTGAATCCATTCCTCCTAAGATATTTAAAATTGTTGTTTTGCCAGCACCTGATGGTCCAAGTATTACTACTAATTCGCCTTCAGCTATTGAAAAAGATACATTTTCAATAGCTTTAATACTTACTTCTCCCATTTGATAAATTTTTGATAATTTTTTTACTTCAATAAATGCCATAATTATCCTCGATTCTTATATTTATATTATAACTGAAATTTATCATAAAATAAATAAAAGTTGTAATAAAAAAGATTTTTTAAAATTTAATATAATTTTTATGATAGAATATAATTATGAAAAAAGTTTATGTCGAAATCACAAATATTTGTAACTTGAATTGCAGTTTTTGTATTAAAAATAATCGTCAAGAAATATTTATGAGTACAGACAAATTTTTAATTATTTTAGATAAATTACAAGGTCATACTAAGTATTTATATTTTCATTTATTGGGGGAACCTTTAATGCATCCAGCTATTAATGAATTTATTGATATAGCTAGTCAAAAGTATTTAATTAATATCACTACAAACGGTTATCTGATAAAAAACATAATGAATAATAAAAATATTCGCCAATTAAATATATCTTTACATAGTTTTAATGAAATTTATCACAAAAGTTTAGAAAGCTATTTAAATGATATATTTGAAGTAACAGATAACTTAAAAAAATATTCTTATATAAATTATCGTATTTGGATAAATAGTCCTTATAAAAATAAAATAATTGCAATATTAGAAAATAAATATAATACTAAAATTAATAAACATACTACATTAGAAAAAAATGTATTTATTGACTTTGATTCTGAATTTGTTTGGCCAGATTTAAATAACAATTATTACAATGAATTTGGGACCTGTCGTGCTTTAAAAGATCATTTAGGGATACTTGTTGATGGGACAGTTGTTCCTTGTTGTTTAGATAGTAGAGGAACTATCAAATTAGGAAATATATTTATGGAAGACCTAGACGATATTCAAAATAATGATCTATATCAAAATATGCTCCAAGGTTTTAAAAATAATAAAAGATGTGCCGAATTATGTAAGCATTGCCAATTTAAAAAGAACTAGATGCCTAGCTCTTAAGTTGCTGGTAGGGGAACAATATTTAAATCTGTACCCATACTTTCTAAAATATTTGTATATTTTTCATATATTCTAACGTAATCTTTTAGATAACTATCGTCAGTCATTTTACTAAAAGGTATAACAACATGTCCATCATGGTTAGCTGTTGCAATCGGATCCCCATTATACTTTGTAAATATCAATTCTCCACCAAGGTTATCTATATCTATTGAAACTTCACCTTCTGGAGTAACAGTTTTGGTAATATCTAATGTTGCCATTAATCCAACTAGTTTATTATAATCTCCTGTTCCATATTGATTAGAAATAAAATTTCCTAAAGAATACATAACGACTGTATCATCGATCATTGTAATAGGTTGTAAAACATGAGGATGACAGCCAATAATTATATCGACACCTAAATCAGCTAAGTAATTAGCTATTTCGATTTGGCTAGAATTAGGTTCACTAGCATATTCAACTCCCCAATGCATTGCAACAATTAATATATCAACTTTATCACGAACTGCTTCAATATCTTGTTTTACTTGTTCAGCATCGTAGACATTGACTAAATAATCTTTTCCTGATGGTACGGGTATGCCATTAGTTGATGTAGTATATGATAACATTGTATAAGTTATATTATTTTTTTCGCCAATTATAAAATTATTACGTGATTCTTCACTATCAGCAATACCATTGTAAACTACACCATCTTTATCTTTAAAATAGTTGTAAAAGTTCAGAACCCCATTTTCACCTTTATCCATAGTATGGTTTGTTGCTAAAGATACCATATTAAATCCCGCTTTAAGCATAGCATCTCCAAATTCCGATGGAGTAGAAAATGTCGGATAGCCATCGGCTTGTCCACCAGCAAAAGGTGTTTCTTGGTTATAGTAAGCTACATCATAATTAGAAACTATATCTCTTACATAATCTAGGGCACCATCAAAGTTATATACACCGCTATTACGACCTCCAACTGAATATTCCCAAAATATAGCATTATGAATTAAAGCATCGCCTGTAGCAAGCATACTGATTTTATAAACTTCATCTTCTTTAACTTCATCTTTTTTATTAATATTTTCATTTGTGTTGGGAGTACCTTCATTATTTTCTTTATTATTAAATATATATCCATAACTAAAAGTTATTCCTCCAACGACTACTACTAAAAAAACTATAATACTAGCTAAAAATTTCTTTTTTAATTTTCTTTTCCTTCTTGCCATAATTTAATCCTTCATTAGTATATTGTATACTTCTTCTTTAGAATAGTTATGTTCATTTTTTCCATAGTTTGGTAATAGATGTAAATGTAGGTGTTTAATAACTTGAGCATCACCATAATTTATTAAAAACGTTAAAGATTTCTTATCCAATTTTTGCATTATTTTTTTAGCTTCTTTTTTACCTACAGTAATAATATTATTTAAAGTATTCATGTCAATTTCATATATATCTTCATAATGCTTTTTAGGTATTACTAAAGTATGTCCATCGCTATCAGGATAAGCATCTAAAATTACCATTAATTCATTATTTTCATATAATATATTTGCATCAACTTCTTTTCTTGCAATTTTACAAAATAAACAATCATCTTTCATTTTCTTCACCATGCTAAGTATACCATATATATTAAATTATCTCAAACTCTAAATTAGTGTGTTCATTTAATTGCATATTGCATATATTTAATTAGGAAGGTGATTTGCATGGCTAGCTTTAAAGAAATAGTGACAAAAGCTGTAATTGGTAAAGCTAAAAAAACAAGTAGCAATGAATTTTTATTAACTCCAGAAGAAGCTCCCAATACTGTACTTGGTTGTTGGGTAATAAACCATAAGTTTAGCGGTAGTAAAAATTCATCTGGAAGTGTTTTAGTTAATGGTTCTTTTGATGTAAATGTTTGGTACTCTTATGATAATGATAAAAAAACAGCTGTATCGACAAGAAACTTTACTTATAATGATACTATGAATGTACCTTTAAAAGAAGATCATAATTTGACTGATGCCTCAGAAATAATTGTGAGATGTTTAAGACAACCAACAGTGTCAAATGTTAAAATAGAAGGAGATACAGTTAAATTAGATATTGAAAAAGAACTGGGTGTAGAAATTGTTGGTGATACTAAAGTGAAGGTAAGTGTTGAAGATGATGAAGATGATTACGAAGAAATATTCGATGAAAAAGAAATAGAAGAAATTGGAGACATTAATGACGATTATTTAAATGAAGCATCTAAATGATGCTTTTTGTGTGTCAACGTTTTTTTGTTGACACATAGTATTAATTGTGATAGATTATATATAGCTAATTAAAGGAGGAGAGAATATGGCTGTTAAATTAAGACTTAAAAGAATGGGTGCTAAGCAAAGACCAAGTTATAGAATAGTAGCTGCTGATTCAAGAAGTCCAAGAGATGGAAGATTTATTGAAACTGTTGGAACATATAATCCTATTGCTAATCCTGCAGAAGTACATATTGATAAAGAAAAAGCTATGAAATGGTTAAATAATGGTGCTCAACCTACAGATACTGTTAAAAATATATTTAGACAAGAAGGTATCATGAAGGAATTTGCTGAATCAAAAGTAAAAAAAGGTAAATAGTATGGATATAGTAGAATATACAGATTTTTTAGTAAAATCATTAGTTAAAGAACCCGACTTAGTAAAAGTTGAATGTTTTGAATCTGATGAAGATACTAAAATCATAGAAATTATAGTTCCTAATGCAGATATGAAAACAATAATTGGTAAAAATGGAAAAAATGCAATAGCATTAAGAACTATAATCCAAGCTTATGCCTATGTTAAAGGTATGAAAAAAGTCAAAATAAATATTGATGCATTTTAAAACATTGTCAATCGAATGACAATGTTTTTTTATCTCTTGCAGTAATTTTAAAAATATGCTACTATTAAAATAGAAAGGAGAACGAAATGAAGAAAACATTTAAATTGATGGGGGTGTTAGTTGCTTGTTTTGCATGGGTAAATGTAGCATCTGCTGAAACCTATGATATGGAAACTGATATGAATGTATCGGAATTTGATTTTACAGAAGATACAGTAATTAATGGTAATGGACATACTATTATAGGTAATTTTTCTATTAGTACACCAGATATTGATATAGTAATTAATAATGCTACAATTGATGCTAATGCTGCAGATGGTACAACTATTAATGCAATAGAGTTAAATGCTATAGGTACTAGTTTAGAACTAAATAATGTTACTGTAACTAATTATACTAAATCTGGACTTTATGCTGATAAATTTTTAAGTTTAGTTATTGATGGTTCTACATTTGATGGTTCTAAGACTCCAGAAATTGGTGAAGGCTCAGGCCCTGAAGCGGATCTTATGAAAAGAAGTGCTGCAGGAATTGATATTAACATAGGGAATACTGGTACTACAGACTTTAGTGTTGAAAAAATTGAAATTACTAATTCAACATTTAGAAATGTATTAGCTAGTGAAGAAAATACTACTGGTGGAGGAATTAAAGTTAAAGTTAAAAATTGGGCTCATTTAACTAGTATGTGTGATGTTGTAATTGAAAATAATACATTTACAGATAATGTTCGTGATTTAGTAGTAGGTACTAATGCTGGTGGTGGAGAAACTACTCAAGCCCAAACTGGAGATATTACCTTTAAATTATTTGGTAATAGCGCTATGAAAGTAGTTAATAATTCATCTAATGAAGGTGATGAAGCTGCTAGAACTGAAGTAATTGATTCAGATTATTTAGTAGAATTAAATTATTATACTGATACTCATAAAGTATTAACTGAAGATGAAACTGGTTTAGTAGTAGATGCAACTGCTGATGAATTTGATTTAAGTACTGCACTTACTGATGTAGCTAGCGATAAAACAGTAGAAAATTTAGTAGTAGATTATGGAGAATATACTATAACTATTAATAAAGAAGATATTAAAGCAGATTTAGCAGATACTTTAACTGATTTAAGCTTAGTAGTTGATACAACTACAACTAATGAAGTATTAAATGCTTTAGTTACTGAAGGTGTATTTATTAGTACTAATGAATCTGGAGTTTTACCAGCTGAAAAAGTTACTTTAAGTTTATTACTTGAAGAATATGCTGGAAAAACTATGGAATTATATTACTTCAACCCAACAACCGAAAAACTTGAATTTGTAAGTGAAGTAGTAGTTGATGAATTTGGTAATGCTAATTTCGATTTATCACATTATTCAGATTATGTTTTAGTTGAAGCTACTGAAGATGCTCCAGTAGTAGAAAACCCAAGTACTAATGATAATATATTAACTTATGCTATTATTGGTGTTGTTGCAACAATTGGTATTGTTGGAAGTGTAAAAAAAAAAAAAAAAAGTAAAGCAAATTAATAATTGATTAAACTCCCATTAGGGAGTTTTTTATGTTATGTTTTTATTTTTGATAAATTCTGTAAGCATCTTAGTTAAAGCTCTTTTTTCAATTCTAGAAACATAACTTCTGGATATTTTTAATTCTTTGGCAATTTCTTTTTGAGTCATATCTTTGGTATTAAATAAGCCATATCTTTTAATAATAATTTCTTTTTCGCGATCATTTAGTATTTTTAAATATTTATTTAATAAAGTGACATTATCTTTTATGGCTAACTCATCTATTAAATCTCGATCATGATCTTTAATTACATCAATTAAGTTTATTTCATTTCCTTCCTTATCGTATCCAATAGCATCATTTAAACTAACTGTAACATTTGAATGCTTGTTAGACCTAAAATACATTAATAATTCATTTTGTATACATCTGGCGGCATAAGTAGTAATTTTTGTCTTTTTATTATTTTTATAACTATCTATTCCCTTTATTAGTCCAATAGTACCAATACTTATTAAATCATCAGTATCGGTTTCTTTAGTATCAAATTTTTTGACGATGTGTGCTACAAGTCGCAAATTATGTTCAATTAACTTATTTCTTGCAGTTTTTTTACCACTAAGCATTTCAGTAATACATTTTTCTTCTTCTTCGCTGCTTAAAGGTTCAGGAAAAACATTATTAGAATAACTTCCAGTAAAAAAAAGCATATCCTTTAAAATATTTAATAAATTTAAAAACATATAAAAACACCTAGTAAATTTTATTTTTGTAATAAAAAAATATGTACTTTTTTATACTTATGTAGAATTCTACATAATCATACAATAGGAAAGTCATACTTTTTGAAAAAAACTACTTGACACACATACATTTGTTTGATATGATTGATTTATCATTCAGGGGGTGAGTGACATGCTTACAATATTAAGAGGATATGATTTTAGATTATATCCAACAAATACACAAAAAGAATTAATTAATAAGACAATCGGCTGTACTAGATTTATCTATAATTATTTTTTGAGTGATAGAATAAATGATTATAAAAGAGCAGCTAAATCTAAATCTTG
>CALVUS010000016.1 GCA_944363665.1 uncultured Bacilli bacterium
ATAAAGAAGATAGAGCTAAAGAGCTAAAAAATAATTTTCAAAATACTAATATGTTAACAATGATGTTGGAAACAGAAACAGGAACTGGTAATTACGAAGAAGTAGTCCAAAGTGAGTGGCCCCAAGAAGGTTATGTCTTTAATGAAAGTTTAAGTAGGTGTGAAAATGGTAGTAAACTTACTTGGAATAATGAGACTAAACAAGTTATAATGAATTCTAATGTATCGGATAAATGTTATGTTTATTTTGATAAAGAACCAGAGATAGCATATTTAGCAGAATATATAAAAGATACGGTATATACAGAAGATGGAGCAAATGGTTTATATTATCATGATGGAGTAGGAACATATACTAATGCATCCGAAGAAGCAGGAGATAACTCATATAGATACAGTGGAGCAAATCCCAATAATTATGTGTGTTTTGGTTCAGATGCCGCAATATGCCCTGATAATAACTTATATCGAATTATAGGCTTATTTGATGATGATTCAGATGAAAGGTATAATGTTAAATTAATTAAAGCCAATTATGCTACTATAACAGATCTTGGTAGCGATGGAACTTATGTTAGTGAAAATAATTATAGGTGGGCAAATAACACAGGTAATTCTTGGGAGGCTAGTGCATTAAATCAAATAAATTTAAATACTAATTTTTTAAATAATTTTAATAGCAAATGGATATCTTTAATAGAAAAATATAAATGGTCAATAGATGGAGCAAATTTTGCAGATGGTTCAGTAAAAAATTTTTTTATTCGAGAATCAAGTAATAAATCTTATGAAAATCATGTCGGACTAATGTATGTAAGTGATTATGGTTATGCAACAAGTCCTGAAAAATGGAGTTTAGATATGTATGCAGCATTCTTACAATTCACTGAACATTGGCTTTATTTAGAAAAGAGAGAATGGACAATAACACCTATGTCACAAAGTGAAAGCCTACAACAATTAAGTAATTATAATGTAATATTTTTAGCTCCAGGCCCTACAACGGGAGGAGATCAGACATTAATAGTTGGAGGTAATGGCATAGATTCTCCGGATGTACGGTCTGCTTATGCTGTTAGGCCAGTCTTTTATTTAAATGCTAATGTTGGCATTAGTGGTGGAACAGGAACTATCAGTGATCCATACCGTATAATAAATAATTAATATAAACTATCAATATAATTATATTGTGCTATAATTATATTAGGTGGTACTTATGAAATATGTTAAAAATTCAAATTTAATGTTAATTTTGGGAGGTTTGCTACTTTTAGCAATTGGCTTAGTTGTTGGCTTTAATATTAGTTCTAATGAAATATCTTATCAAAAAGAAAGTAATGTTGTTAATACCGATAAAGAAAAAGAAGCAACTTTAACTAATGACGATAATACTATTACAAAAGAAAACGAAGATATTATAAATAATAGTAAGGAAGAAATATCTACTAATAGTAGTAGCCAAAATTCTATAAGCAATAGTCAAGAAAGTGACAATAATGTTACAATTAATGAAAATAAGACTATCGATACTTATTCAAATGATGATAAAGAAGTAGTAAACACTTTAGAAAATACTTTAAGCAAAATAAATAATAGTGAAGTAACTAATGACTTTAAAGCGGAAGCTAAAGGAGTATTTATAAGTATAGTTGATTTTCTATTTTATGATGGAGAAATTAATGGAGTAAAATTTAATGAATTAACTGAGGAAGGAAAGCAAGAAGTATTAAAATTAGCTAACAAAATAGATACAACTATTGAAAATAAAATCCCTGGTTATAAAGAAACAATTAGTAACACTGCTAGTAAAGCTTTTCAAAAAGCTAGTGAAATAATTAAGGCAGGTGCTAATGATATAAGTAATTTTGCTAAAGAAAAATTGGGTGAAGAAAACTATAATTCGATAATTGATGCAAAAGATGAACTTGTATACTATACGAAAAAGGCAATTACATTTATTGGAGAAGTTGGCGGAAATTTATTTGACAGTGCAAAAGATAAACTTGATAGCTGGTATCAAAACTTTAAAAGCGAGTAAAATACTCGTTTTTAAATTGAATATATGCAATAATTATGCTATAATTTTCCATAGTATGGAGGTATCGTTATGTTAGATGATGACATTTTAAATAATGTGAAAGATGAAGAAGAGAACAATAAAGCAGAAAATGAAATAGTAGAAATTGATGAAAATGAAGAAATTACTAATACTCAATATGATTTAAATGAAGTAACAGAAGATTTAAAAAAGGATAAGAAAAAGAAAAAAGAAAAAGGCCCAAGTAAATGGAGTAAGTTAACTAAGAAACAAAAGATTATAATTATAGTTTGTGGCATTTTGCTTTTACTTATCATATTAATACTTATATTATACTTCTTAGTTTTTAAAAATGCTGAATCTAATGATTCTAATGAAGATGATGAACCAATAGTTATCGTTGAAAAAGATAATTATCGCTATGAAGATGGAAAGTTAATTTTTATCGATGAAGGAAAAAATGAATTAGGAAGTTATGAATGCAGTAATAAAGATGAAGATTTATGTTATGTTGCTTATTATAGTAATGAAGATGAATTTGATATAGAAAAACAAGTATATGAAAATGGTGTGCCAATTGATTTTAGAAGTGATATATTATTAAATAATTATGTATTTATATATGATAACAGTGAGTCTGAGAATGGTCAAATACAGCTTTATAATATTAAAAATGAAGAAGTAATAGAAGATTATTTATTAGTAAAAAAAGTAAGTGATGATCAAGTAATTGTCAAAAATGAAGATGAAGAATATGGTATTTTAAAATTTAGTGTAGATGAAGTAAAAAATATAGTAGATTTCGATTATGACTATTTAGGATATATTTTAGAAACTGATTATGTTGTTGGAGCTAATAACAACAATTATGTGTTACTCGATTTAGAAGGAGAAGAAGCAAGTAAAAATATCCCTGGAGAAATTAAAAATTTTGATAGTAATAATATTAGTGTCAAAATAGACAACTCATATTATGTATATAATTATCAAGGTAATAGAGTAATAGATGAAGAATATGATTATATTCGATTCATAGATAGTTATATTATAGCTGCAAGTAATAGAAGATTGTATGTTTATGATAGTGAAGGTAGTAGAATGACTATGGAAGGCTACCGCATTAGTAGTAGTGACTATAATACTAAATTGATATTTAATGAAGAATTACGGCAAACGGGAAAAGAAGAAGCATTCAATGCATATTTATCTGGAGATACAATGCGCATTGAATATGATGATGAAATAATCGATATAAATTTAAATGAAGGAAAATTTAATAAAACTCAAGAATATTATAGTTATTATCAAGGAAAATTATATTTTTATAGCGATGCTGAAAAAACTGAGTTATTGGGTTCTTATAATTGTGAATATGCTAATACTATAAATGCTGATACTACAGAACTTACTAATTGCAATGTAGCTAAAGAAAGCAAAGTATTAAATACTAGCGATGATATAAATGTTGGATATTTGCCAATTTATAATGAACGGTATATTTTTATTAGTGATACTAAGAGTCCAAATGCCAACGATAATATAAAATTAGTAGATTTAAAAGCAACTGGCAATCAAGAACTAGCAACATATAAAGAAGTTGATGCAGGATATTATAATGCCGAAAATGTAATTAATTTTGTTGAAACAGCGGGAACTCCAGTTTTAGTAAAAAATACCAGTGATAGTTATGGATTAATAAATATTGGTAGTAGTAATATTAATCGATTAATCGATTTTAGATATGATGATGATAAAGTGACAAACGTAAATGTCAAAAATTTAGATGGAAATATATTGATGCAACGAAGTGATGGATCATATCACTTGTATGATATTAAGGGTAATGAAATAACGGAAAATATTACAACTACCAATGAAATAATTGATTATAAATCCGACTATATATTAGTAAAATCGAATGATAATTATATGATATATAATTTAGATGGTAGCATAGTAAGTGATGAATATAAATATATTATCTTGGAAAATACTTATTATATTACTGTAGATAGTAATAATACAATTGGAGTATTTACTTTTAGTAAAGGAAATGTTAATTTGGCGGAAAGTCAAAGTATTAAAATTGATGGTAAAGATTATGCTAATGAAATAAAATATGGCTTAAATGGTAATGTTTTAGTTATTACTTACACAATAAATAATCAAAAAGAAGTTGTAGAAATAAATATTAGTTAAGGAGGATAAAATGCCTGACAAAAAAACTTTAGTGACAATAATTATTTTGCTAGCATTATTTCTTCCTGCTGCTATTTTAGGGACTTATAGACATTTTACTCGAGTAGAAGAAGGTCCTACAATAGTTGATGATAATCCTAATAAGGAATTAATATATAATGACAAAGTATATTTTTATTCCAATAATCAGTTATTAGCGACATTTGATTGTACAACTTGTTCTGAAGCAACAACTCTAATAAATGATGAAGAATATCATACGAATTATTATAAATATGGTAATATGGCTTTTCCTACTGTTATTTCCAATAATTTAGGAATGATTAAATACGGAGAAAAAATTGCGGTATATAGTTTTATATTAAATAATATTTTAGTTAGTTATGATGCTGTAAAAAATTATAATGTAGATCATGAAACTAAAATGTTAATTGTTAAAGATGGAAATTATTGGGGAGCATTACAAGTTATGCCTGAAACATTAGTTAATGCAGTCCCAATTAATTATGATTATATTGCTTTACCCGCTCATATAATAGATGGTAAATTAAGTACTACTAATTTTATTGCCAAAAGAGATAGTCGTTGGTATTTGTTAAATAATGATGGAACCACTAATTATCCAGCTTTTACAAGTGAGATTGTAGATTTTAACAATAATTATGTAATTTTATATGATGGTAGTTATCATATATACGATTATAATAATCAAGAATATTTAGCTAATGTTGATAAGAAAATAGTCTTAGCTATTGCAGATTATGTAGTAATAGTAACGAATAGTAATATGGTTTTGGTTTATAATGACTGTAGCCAAGCTGTTATGCAAAGTTTGAATATACCTAATTATACAAATATTCATTTGCAGATTACTGATAATAATTTAGAATTTTATTTAGATGGCAATTTGTATCAAAGTGTTGCAATATCACAATAAATTTGTTAAAATATATCTGTGTTTTGAAGATATTTGAGGAGTAAAATAATGCTTATTTAAAGAGATTTAGTGGCTGGTGGAAACTAAAATTAAGATTATTTGAAGGTTGCAAATGGAAAAACAATAGCAGATGTGCTTTAAAACAATTAAGAAAAATAAAGGATGGTACCGTGCTTATGCACTCCTTGGTATCATCCTTTTTATTTTGGGAGGTATTATGTTAGATAAAAAGTATGATCATCAAAAAGTAGAAGAAGGAAAATATGATAAGTGGTTAAAAAATAATTATTTTGAAAAAAAAGGCAAAGATCCATATGCCATAGTTATTCCCCCACCA
Organism: uncultured Bacilli bacterium; assembly: GCA_944363665.1. GTDB lineage: Bacteria > Bacillota_I > Bacilli_A > RF39 > UBA660 > Onthocola_B. The sequence continues at coordinate 5,511 of CALVUS010000016.1, forward strand.
AATGTTACTGGCAAATTACATTTAGGACATGCTTGGGATACGACACTTCAAGATATTTTAATTCGTTTTAAAAGAATGCAAGGGTATGATGCAATGTGGCTTCCTGGAATGGATCATGCTGGTATTGCAACTCAAGCAAAAGTTGATGCTAAGCTAAAGAGTATGGGAATTAATCCTCGTAGTTTATCTCGGGAAGAATGGTTAAAGTATGCTTGGGATTGGAAAGATGAATATGCTGAAAATATACATAAACAATGGGCTAAATTGGGGCTTTCATTATATTATTCCAAAGAACGTTTTACTTTAGATGATGGGCTTAACAAAGCTGTATGTTATGTATTCAAAAAATTATATGAAGAAGGATTAATTTATCGAGGTGAAAGAATAATTAATTGGGATCCAGCAGCCATGACAGCCTTATCTAATGAAGAAGTAATTTATAAAGAAATAACTGGAGCATTTTATTATTTAAAATATTATATAGTTGGATCAAATGATTATTTAGAAGTAGCAACTACTCGTCCAGAAACTATTTTTGGTGATACAGCAGTAGCAGTAAATCCTGGAGATGAACGATATAATAAGTATATTGGCAAGATGGTAAAAATTCCAATTGTCAATAAGATGATTCCAATTATTGGTGATGAACATGCTGACCCAGAATTTGGGACAGGTGTTGTTAAGATTACACCAGCTCATGATCCAAATGATTTTGAAGTAGGAATTAGACATAATTTAGATAAGGTTATAGTAATGAATCCTGATGGCACGATGAATGAATTGGCTGGTGATTATAAAGGGTTAGATCGTTTTGCATGTCGAGAAAAGTTGGTAAAAGATTTAGAAAATGAAAATCTTTTAATTTCCGTAAAAGAAATAAAACATAATGTTGGTCATAGCGAAAGAAGTGGAGTAATGGTTGAACCATATTTATCAAAACAATGGTTTGTTAAAATGCGACCTTTGGCAGATGCAGTTTTAGAAAATCAAAAGAATAGAGAGACTAAAGTCAATTTTATTCCACCTCGTTTTGAAAAAATCATGAACCATTGGATGGAAATAACTTATGACTGGTGTATTTCTCGTCAACTTTGGTGGGGACATAGAATTCCAGCTTGGTATAAAGATGATGAAATCTATGTTGGAGATATTGCTCCAGGTGATGATTGGGTACAAGATCCCGATGTTTTAGATACTTGGTTTAGTAGTGCATTATGGCCATTTTCTACTTTAGGTTGGCCAGATAATACTGAAGATTTAAAAAAGTATTACCCTAATAATGTTTTAGTAACAGGTTACGACATAATTCCATTTTGGGTAAATCGAATGACTTTTCAAGGACTACATTTTACTGGCAAAAGACCTTTTAAAGACTGTTTAATCCATGGCTTAATAAGAGATAAAGAAGGTAAAAAGATGAGTAAATCCTTAGGTAATGGAGTAGATCCAATGGATGTCATCGACAAATATGGTGCTGATTCCTTAAGATTTTTCTTAGCGACAAGTACAGCATCAGGCATGGATTTAAGATATGATGAAGAAAAGGTAGCATCGACTTGGAATTTTATTAATAAACTTTGGAATGCCTCTCGCTTTGTTTTAATGAATATAGAAGATTTAAATGATAATAATTATACATTAGATAATCTAAAAGAAGAAGATAAATGGATTCTTACGAAATTAAATAATTTAATAAATGATGTAACTAAAAGAATGGATAAATATGAATTTAATATTGTAGGATCTGAAATATATAATTTTACATGGAATGATTTTTGTGATAATTATATTGAATTTGCTAAATTTAGTTTAAATAATTATACTACTAAGTCAGTTCTTCTTAAAGTACTTACTGATTTACTTAAATTGTTACATCCATTTATGCCTTATGTTACTGATGAAATTTATGATTTATTACCAATTAGAGATGAAAATATCATGATAAGTAGTTATCCAGTAGCCGATAAAAAATTTATATTTCATAAAGAATTAGAAAGTATAAATCAAAAATTAGAATTTATAAAAATATTTAGAAATATAAAATTAGAAAATAAAATTGGAAAAGATTTTCAAATACATATTAATAATAATAGTAATTATGATTTAATCTTGAAAGTATTAAAAATAACACCTACAATGCTCGTAAAAGAATCTAATAAAAATAAATTAACTATCAAATATCAAGAATATGATTTGGATTTATATTATGATATTATAGTAACTAAAGAGGATATAGAATTAAAAAATAAACAAATGGCATCTTTAAAGCAAAGTATTGAAAGAAGAAAACAATTGCTTGCAAATGAGGGATATTTAAATAAAGCTCCAAGAGAATTAATTGAAAAAGAAAGAGAAACTTTAAAGGAAGAGGAAAATAAGTTGCTTTTATTGGAGAAAAATTAATGTAAGATTAATCTTATTTTTGTTGGATTAGTTGCAATACTTATGGAAGGATTATTATGAAAATAATTAATAGGAAAAAAATATTAATAATTATTTATCTTTTTTTAATATCATTTATTATATTAATGTTCTCCTCTAAAAACTCTTTTTTGTATCCTTTTAATGATTGGGTAGATGCTAATGCCTTTTTTACAGTTGGAAAATCTATGTTTCACGGTATTGTTCCTTACAAAGACATATTTGAGCAAAAAGGACCGCTCTTGTATTTAATTTATGGTTTTGCTTCCTTAATTTCTTTTAAAACATTTTTCGGAGTTTTTATACTAGAAGTATTATTTTGGACAGTTGCTTTAATCTATTTTTATAAAATATTAAAATTATTTTGTAGTACAAAAACATCATTAATAATTATTCCTATATTTGTAACTATAATTGTTACTTCTAAAGCATTTACACATGGTGGATCAGCCGAAGAATTTTGTATCCCTTTTTTCTTCATTACTTTATATTATTTTATAAAACATTTTAAAGTAAAAAATTTAACCAAAAAAGAAATGCTGTTAAATGGTATTATAGCTGGATTAGTTTTATTAATTAAATATACTTTATTAGGCTTTTGGATTTCCTTTACATTATCTATTTTTATTGATTTTATATTAAAAAAAGATTATAAAAATTCATTTATATATCCAATTATATTACTTTTAGGTATGTTTATTCCTCTAATTTTATTTTTGCTTTATTTTGGTCTCAATGGAGCCATATACGATTTTTTTTATAATTATTTTTGGATAAATATCACTGCATATAATGGAGAACAAATAGGCATTTTTGCTAAAATATATCAAATTGTAATTGGCTGTATTAAAGCTTTCGGCAGTAATATTATAGGATTAATTATAATATTATTGATACCAATATTTATTTGGAAATTAGATCTCAAAAAACGAGCAAAAATATTATTAATGATAAGTATATTAATATCCATTTTAGGTGTTTATTACGGTTTAAAATTTTATCGCTATTATCTTTTATTTATATTATTTTTTATAAGTATTGGTTTAATTGTTATATTTAATCTTGTTGATAATTATATTAATAAAATAAATAATAGACTATATAATGTTATAATTATATCAGTGTTATTAGTAAGTATATTTAATTCTTATTATAATGCTAATTATAAAGAATATTTAAATATCGATATAAAAGATTTATTTCAATATGAATTTGCTCAGATAATAAATGCTGAAGAAAATCCAACTATGGTAAACATGGGACATTTAGATTGTGGTGTTTATACTTTGTCAGGTTTAATACCCACAACATATTTTTTTGAAGAGCAAAATATAAGTTATCAATATTTTCCAGATAATATTGATGCTTTTAGAAACTATATAAAAAATAAAACAACTATGTTTATAGTATATTTTACTCAAAAAAATGAAAAAAGTTTAAAAAACAAAGAAGTAGAATTATTTAATAATTATGATTTAATAAAAGTAAGAAAACAGAATTTTGAAGATAAGCATTATTACGGTTATTTATTTAAAGTAAAGGAGTAGTAAAATGATTTTATATTTAGTAATACCTGCATATAATGAAGAAGCAATATTAGAACATACAGCAAAAAAATTAAAGGAAAAAATGGATAATTTAATTGAACAAAAAGAAATTAGTCCCAAAAGTAAGGTTATGTTTGTTGACGACGGAAGTAAAGACTTAACTTGGGAGATAATAACCAATTTAAACAAAGAAAACACTCTATTTTCGGGGGTAAAATTAAGCTGTAACAAAGGACATCAATTTGCCTTACTAGCAGGTCTTATGGAAGCCAAAAAGGATGCTGATGTGGTTATATCAATGGATGCTGATTTGCAAGATGATATAAATGTAATTGATAAAATGCTAAAAGAGTATAAAGATGGTAATGAAATAGTTTATGGTGTTAGAAGCAGTAGAAAAAAAGATACATTTTTTAAAAGAACAACAGCTCAAATGTTTTATAAATTAATGCGATTTTTAGGTGTAAATATAATATATAATCATGCTGATTGTAGACTTATGAGTAAAAAAGTATTAGATGAGTTAGAAAATTTTAAAGAAGTCAATTTGTTTTTAAGGGGTATAATACCCTTAATTGGTTTTAAAAGCAATATCGTTTATTATGAAAGGGGAATACGAATTGCTGGAGAATCCAAATATCCATTAAAAAAAATGTTTTCTTTTGCTATGGATGGAATTACTTCCTTTAGTATTAAACCTTTGCGATTAATTTTAGTTATGGGTACATTTATTTTAATCATCAGTATAGCTATAATGTTATATGCTTTAATTGTTAAAATTTTAGGACATACTGTTGCTGGCTGGACATTTCTAACAATATCTGTTTGGTTTATTGGAGGGGTGCAAATGATTTCAATAGGTATTATCGGCGAATATATTGGTAAAATCTATAATGAAACAAAAAGTAGACCAAGATATATTATAGAAAAAGTAATAAAATAATTTGCATATATCTTTAAGTTGTGCTATAATCAAATAGACCCAAAAGGTATATAATCCGCTGTTTTATTATAAATATGATTATAGGTAAAAATAATAAGGAGGTTAGATTATGGCAAATCTTGTAGATAAGATTAATGCAAAGCATTTACGTCAAGATATTCCTGAATTTAGAGTTGGGGATACTGTTAAAGTCGATGTTTGGGTAAAAGAAGGTAAAAAAGAAAGAATACAATCTTTTGAAGGCTTAGTAATAGCTAAAAAAGGTGGTGGAGTTTCTGAAACGTTTACAGTTCGTAAAAAATCAGGCACTGTTGGAGTATCACGGATATTTCCAGTCAATGCACCAACTATTGACAAAATTACAGTAGTTAGAAAAGGTAAAGTTAGAAGAGCAAAACTTAACTTTATTAAAGGAATGCGTAAAGAATACAAAGTTAAGGAAAGAAATTAGTTTCTTTCCTTATTTTTGCTTGAGGAGAATTTAATGAAAATTATAAAAGAATTAATCCCTTATATCATCATTATTATTGCAATAATTCTTATTCGAGCATTTATCATAACACCAGTTAGAGTAGATGGAAATAGTATGAAAAATACTTTTGAAGATGGTGATCTTTTGCTTTTATTTAAATTGGGGAATGTTGATAGATTCGATGTTGTGGTATTAGATGAAGAATATGACGACGAAATAATTATTAAAAGAATTATTGGATTACCAGGAGAAACAGTAGAGATAAAAAATGGTAAAATATATATAAATGAAGAAGAAATTAGTGATGATTACGGGTATGGGGAAACTAGTGATTATGAAAAAACAACTTTAAGCGCTGATGAATACTTTATTTTAGGTGATAATCGGCTTATAAGTAAGGATTCTAGATATTTTGGACCAGTTAAAGAAGAAGAAATAATGGGAAAAATTATATTACGTTTTTACCCTTTTAATAAAATAAATACTTTTTAGAATTGCATTTTGTAAACACGATATTAGATAAATAGGATAATTAATTAGAAAAATTATAATAATTTATTTTTACTATCATAAAAATGCTATAAATAATATAGTGTTTTTTTCTTTTTTTGAATCAAGATTTAAAAAGGATAAAAACTTACAAAAATTTTTTTTAATACTACATAAAATAAAATCCTAACCTAATTTATTTATTTTTTACTACATAAATGAAAGGTGATTATTGTGAACAAGATTTATGATGAATATTATTATAAAATATACAATTGGGCAATTAGAAAAACTAATCATAAAGAAGATGCAGAAGATTTAACAAATAGTGTTTTTCTAGCAATATTTGAATATTTTAATAAAAATATCAAAATAGAAAAAATTGAAAATTTGATATGGAAAATTGCTTATAATTTATGGTGCACCAAAGCAAAAAACTATATTAAAGAAAAGAATAATACAACATTTGATGAAAATTATGAACTAGGGTATGAAATCCCAATGTTAGATAAAATTATATATAAAGAAATCATAAATGGTTTAGATAATATTGGTTTATCGAATAAGGAAAAAACAGTATTTAAAATGTATTATGTTAATGACCTTTCAATAAAAGAAATTAGTGAACAGATAAACACTAAAGAAGCAAATATAAAATATTTTTTATATAGTGCAAGAAATAAAATAAAGGAGAGATATTATGAATAATTTAGACAAATACTTAAATATTGTCAATGATGAAAAAATAAAAAAAGGATTAACAAATTACATCCCGCTATATCCCATGTTAAGAGTGGGAAATGAAAACTTATATGTTGGTGTAATGCTAACAGAAAAGCATGACAATGTTTGGAGCAAAGAAGAACACATTAAGCCCGAATATTGGGCTTTAATTGATATTAATGAAGAAAAAATATTAGAGTTCAATAAAACTAAAGAAAAGGACTTTGTAATTGGAAATTTAGTTCCTAAAAATACTGATAATAAACAACAAGAAATTTCAAAATATACAGTTGAAAAAATATTACAATATAAAAATTATTTAATTGAAGATATAAAAAATGAAGAATTACCTTTACAGAAAAAATTATCTTCCATACTTGGTAGTGAAATGAATATCGATGGAGAAAAAGTTAATATAAATGATTATTTATTATCAAATTTAGAAGAAGATATTAAAACTAAAATTAATGATTTAGTTGATATTTTAATACAATCAAAATATGGCTCAATTACTTTCTATTATGATAATTTGCTTAATCAAATTATCAACAGTTATAAAAATAATAAAATTATTGATCAAGAAAAAATCAAATTATGTATTGAAATAATGAATAATTATTATGATGGTGTAATTGGAATTGATAATTTCTTCAATATTTAGATTGCATAAATAGTCTTATTATTATTTTTTATAGATGAAATAAAACAAAAACAATGATATATGGTTTACTCAAAATTTAATCACAGAATTATTTGATACGGGAAGAAGTACAATAACTGAACATATTAATAATATATTAAATAGTGGTAAACTTAACGAAAATAACACCGTCGTAAAAACCTTATAAATAAAGGACTTTTGCATATTGAGTTCTTGCAAGTTTTTTAAATAAATGATTAGAAAACAGTAAAAAATGACTAAAATAGTTGATTTTTAGTTAAAAAAATGATAAACTTTTTTAGTTGATACCGCAAGGTGAACCCCATAATAATTGAAAGCGAGGAGATTGAATATTATGAGCAATGATATTTTAACAGGAGCAACAAATCAATTTAACTTTAGAGAATTACCACATAGTAGAATCATTTTATCTGAAGAAGTCTATACAAGATTATCAGGAGATATTAATTTGTGTGCTTTTAGTGGAAATAAGGAATTAGAGTATGGAACTATATTGTATGGCAGAGAAATCCAACCGAATGTAATCTATTTTGATATTCCTAGCAGTTATGACGATTATGTTCCGACAAAGAGAGTCTTTGATGTCAATATGAATGAAAAAAGTGAAATATCACAAATGTATAAAGAGTTAATTAATGCAATTAATGGCAAAAAATATAACTGCATTGCACATGTGCATACTCATCCTTATATTGGTGGAACATGTCGTTACTTTTCAAATCAAGATTTAAAAATGGTAGAAACATTACAAAGAGATTTTCAACCTAAAAACGGTGAAAAGAAATATTTTTTTGGAGGTTTATTAACGGTTGGCCCAGAAAACACTGCCGATTCGGATGAAATAAGTTTTGTTTTTTGGAACGAAAATAATGGTTGGTATAAAATTACCAATATAACTGCATGTTTAAATAATGAAGAAATACCGTTTAAAAGAACTGGTGAAAAACCACAAATGAGATTATAAACATTTATATAAAATATATTAAGAAAATTGTTTTCTTCGCTCAACGATTAGCATGTTTATTTTTCACAATAAAGAATTTACAATAATATTAAAAAATGCAAAAAGTATGAATCAAGTAAAAATCGGAAAATTTATTGCCCAACGTAGAAGAGACAAGATATGACACCAGCAGAACTTGTAGGAAAATTAAATATAACAGATAGAGCAATATCAAAAAAGAAAATTGGAAAAGGTATACTTGATTCACCAATTATGTTTGACTTATGTAATTAGTTCAATATTAGTGTAAATGAATTATTAAGTGGGGAGATGATTGAGGATAAAAGATTATTATTTGTTGAAACAATAATTGGTAGCATAATTATAGTAGCATTTTTACTAATGATATTTTTATCAATATTTGCGATTGAGAATATTGTATGGAAAGTAATAACAATAATAGTTAGTTTCGTGATTTTTATAATAGGTGTAGGAACTTGTCTTTTAATTGAACAAAAAGCAGGCAAATATAAATATATTCCTACTTATAAACAGGTCCTATTTGCAGTTCACTCTGGTAGAACAAGATATATGAGATGTCCTAAGTGTCATAAAAAAACTTGGAATAAGAAAGTAAACGATTAGAACGATAAATTATAATTTATAGGGTAGATTTATTCTACTTTTTCTTTTTAATTAAAAAGTATGGTATAATGGAATAGATTTAAAACGAGGAAGTGATAACGATGGCAAACGAAGAAAAAGGTTTTCAAAAAGGAAGTATAAACTGCTTGATACCAATTTATTTAACCCTTCTGTGAAATCCTTATAAATAATGGGATTGTGAGCATTGAGATTTTACACATTTTTAAAAAAAGAGCGAAAATAAGCAATTTTTATTCAAAATAGAGTAAAGCTATTTGTATGGTAAACACTACTAAAAGATTATTATAAATTCGGTAAAGAAAGGAGATAAAGTGTAAATATGTCAAATGAACAAAATAATTTATTAATATATAAAGATAAAAATGGTAATATAACGGTTGATGCAATTTATAAAGATGAAACTTTATGGCTATCTCAAAAAAGTATGGCTAGAGTATTTGATGTTGATAGAACTGTAATTACAAAGCATTTAAAAAATATATTTACAGATGGCTAATTACATAAAAATGCAGTATGTGCAAAAATTGCACATACTGCAGAAGACGGGAAAATATATCAAAAAGACTTTTTTTATAATTTGGATGCAATTATTTCTGGCGGATATCGAGTTAATTCAAAAAAAGAATCAGTAATTAGAAAGAATAAAGGACAAAGTTTGTTAGCTTTTCCAGATAATTATACGGTTTTTGATATTGAAACTACAGGATTAGATTCAAAATACGATGAAAAATATTTTTATGAATTATTAGAGCGTATTAAAACAATCAGAGTAAGTGAAAGAATGTCCTATAAAAAAATCACTGATATTTATGCAACTAGTGTAGACTATGATTCTAAGTCTCTTACTACAATTAAATTTTTAAAAAAAGTACAAAATAAAATGCATTATGCAGTATCTCATCAAACTGTAGCAGAAATTATATACAATAAAGCAGATGCGGAGAAAGAATATATGGGGCTTACAAATTGGCTAAATTGTACCAAATGACACGAAATGAAAAAATAGTAAAATGGCTTTACTTTAAAGCAGTAATTAATAATAAGCATATTAATATTAAATTGTGTGATGAAAAAAAGAATAGTGGTTTTGCTATTGTTATTTCTATTATAATTTGAGGAAGGTGATTAAATTGAAACATGATAGTGTAATAGAAAATAAAATCATGATATATGAATCAGATGACAATATTAAAGTTGAAGTTATCTTAGAAGATGAAAATATTTGGCTTACTCAAGATCAAATAAGTAAATTGTATAATAAAGCTAAATCTACAATTAATGAACATATAAAGAATATTTATTCGGAGCATGAACTATCAGAAACAAACACTATGAGAAAATTCGGAAATTCCGAATTTTCTACTAAACCAAAAAATTATTATAATTTAGATATGATAATCGCGATTGGCTTTCGTGTGAAGTCAAATGAAGGTACAAAATTTAGAATTTGGGCAAACGAAAAATTAAAAGAATATTTAATAAAAGGATATAATTTGAATGTAGAAAGATTTAAAAATAATGGTAATGATCCTTACTTTGACGAACTCCTTGATAAAATAAGAGATATAAGATCAAGTGAAAAAGTTTTCTGGAGAAAAATACTAGATATATATGCAACTTCAGTTGATTATAATCCCAAAAAAGAAATTACAATTAATTTTTTTAAGACAGTTCAAAATAAAATGCATTATGCCGTTTCAAGTAATACTGCTGCTGAAATAGTATATAATAGAGTCGATAGTAAAAAAGATAATATTGGACTCACAAATTTCAAAGGAGATATGCCCACTAGAAAAGAAACGGAAATTGCTA
>CALVUS010000017.1 GCA_944363665.1 uncultured Bacilli bacterium
GAGATCCTTTCCCTGCAGGAGCAGGAAAAAAAGCTGGTAGCAGAATACTACTACGAATATGCGCAGGCAACAGTCAGCACGCCGGAGGGAGAGGTGTTGTTCTCATCCCTTGATTCGGAGGGACAGTCGGCTTATTACAATCAGTTTATCCAAAAATATAATCAACAATTTCTTGATCAGATAAATTTTCAATATCTTTTACTTCTAAATTCTGATTTTTTAAAAAATTTGTATTAACATATTCTACTATTTCAGCTTTATCATTTTCTGTTAAATAGTTTTCTGGTGGAATATGACTTTCAACTAAATTTCTAATTGTATTTCTAAATGTTTCAATGATTTTATCGTGAATACTTTCTTCTTCCAATATTTCATTTCGACGAGCATATATAATTTCTCTTTGTTCGTTTAAAACATTATCAAAATCTAGTAAGCTCTTACGATAATCATAGTTATTTCCTTCAACTTTTTTTTGTGCTGATTCTATGCTTCTTGTCAATGCTTTTGATCTTATAGCTTGATCATCATCAATACCTAAATTCATTAGCATAGTTTTAATTCTGTCTGTACCAAATCGGCGCATTAAATCATCATCAAATGATACAAAAAATTGGGATGTTCCTGGATCTCCTTGTCGACCTGCTCGACCACGAAGTTGATTGTCAATACGACGAGACTCATGTCTTTCAGTGCCTATAACATATAATCCTCCAAGTTCACGAACTCCCTCTCCAAGTTTGATGTCAGTTCCACGTCCGGCCATATTAGTAGCAAGAGTTATAGCACCTTTTTCTCCAGCATGAGCAATAATTTCAGCTTCACGTTCATGATTTTTAGCATTCAGAACTTCATGAGGTAAATTGTTCTTTTTTAAAAGTTTACTTAATTTCTCATTCGATTCAACAGAGATCGTTCCAATTAAAATTGGTTGTCCTTTTGCATGAATTTCTGTTATACATTTTATTATAGCTTTATATTTTCCATTTTCATTAGAATATACTAAATCAGGTAAATCTTCTCTTATTACAGGCTTATTTGTAGGAATCGTTATAACATACATATTATATATATTTCTAAATTCTTCTTCTTCAGTTTTAGCCGTACCAGTCATACCTGCAAGCTTATTATACATTCTAAACAAGTTTTGAAATGTAATAGTTGCCATCGTTTTAGTTTCAGTATTAATAGTTACTCCCTCTTTAGCTTCAATTGCTTGGTGTAATCCTTCTGAATATTGTCTACCATGCATTAAACGGCCAGTAAATTGATCAACAATTACTATAGCATCATTTTCTACTACATAATCAATATCTTTTTTAAAACCATAATTAGCTTTTAATGCTTGATTTAGATGATGCACTAATGCTGTATTATCTAAATCATACAAATTTTTAATATTTAAAAGTTTTTCTACTTTTTTACTTCCATCAGCCGTCAAGGAAACATTTTTAGTTTTTAAATCGATAGTATAATCTTCATCTTCTTTTAACTTTTTAACTGTTCTATCCGCATCAATATATAAATTATTAGAATTAAATCTACCTCCACTGATTATTAATGGAGTTCTGGCTTCGTCAATTAATATTGAATCTACTTCATCGATAATACAAAAATTAAGTCCTCGTTGAACACGATTTTCTTTACGAACAACCATATTATCTCGCAAATAATCAAAACCTATTTCATTATTTGTAGAATATGTAATATCGGCATTATAAGCTTCTTGTTTTTCTTTAGGACTCAGTTCTCGAAGATTTACTCCAACTGTTACTCCCAGCATATCATAAATAGGTTTCATCCATTCAGCATTACGTTGTGATAAATATTCATTTGTTGTTACAACATGAACACCTTTACCATCTAAAGAATTTAAGTATGCAGGTAGTATAGTAGTTAATGTTTTACCTTCACCGGTTTTCATTTCAGCAATATTACCATAATGAATAGCAAGACCACCAAGTATTTGAACATGGAATGGTTTTTCCCCAATAGCTCTATATGCCGCTTCCCGAGCAACAGCAAATGCAGGAATTAAAATATCTTCTAATGTTTTTCCTGTTTCCAATTCCGCTTTAAATTCAATTGTTTTTTGTTTAAGTTCTTCATCACTCAATTTTTGAATTTCCGGTTCCATTGCTTCAATTTCTTTAGCAATATCCTCAAAACGACATAATTCTTTATATTCACTATCAAATAACTTTTTTAAAAATTTCATTTTCCACCTCGAGTATTATTATAACACGTGCTATTTAAAAGAAAAAGGATTTAATTACTCAAATCCCATAATAAAATAACTAATTATTTTTATTTAACATTAATTATTCCATAACTTCCATCTTTACGTTTATACAAAACTGAAACACAATCTTCATCTATATTTTTAAAAACAAAGAAATCATGATTTAATAATTCTATTTGCAATATTGCTTCTTCTTCATCCATAGGTTTCATATCTACATCTTTTCTTTTAACTATTTTCGAATCATCTTCATCTTCCAATGCTTCAAAATCAAAATTTAACTCAAATTTAGGTATTCCACGATATTTTTTATCTAAACGATCTTTATTTTTTCTAATTTGATTTTCAAGTTTATCTATTACCAAATCTGTTGCCGCATAAAGATCTTGATGTCTTTCTTCAGCTCTTAAAGTAAATTTAGATGTTGGAACAGTTACTTCAATACTTTGGTCTTGATTTTTAACTTTAATTAAAACCTTACACTCAATTTCCTTCGGATTTTCAAAATACTTATCAAGCCGGCATAATTTTTCATTTACGTATTCTTTTATGGATTTAGTTACGGCAATTTTATCCCCTCGAATACTTACTTTCATTTGAATCACCTTCCTAAATATATAATACCATAAAACCATGAAAAAAACTACATTATAGTAGTCATTTCTTTTTCTTCAACATCAATTGCTTGCAATCCTTTAGCAGTTTCAATCAATTTAAAATTAACTAATGCACCTTCATTTAATGTCTTATAGCCATCTTTTACAATAGCTGAATAATGCACGAAAATATCAGATAGTTGGTCGTATTCGATGAATCCATAACCTTTTTCATTGTTGAACCATTTTACTCTGCCTTGCATCATCACAATCACTCCTTCCTTCTGATTTAACTTTACCACTAAAAAAAGCCAATTTCAATTAAAATCGTCCGTCAAAATTCGACAAAGCGATTAATATTTAGAATTATCTAAAAGATACGTTTCATGATTGGAATATATATAAGTTTTATTTTGATAAATACTTTCAAATAGAGAAAATACTTCATTCATTACTTCGCCTTTGCCAATTATGTAAATATCTTTATTAGCAATTTTACTTTTAATGTATTTAAAAGTATCTGTGTTATTGTTAAAATAATTACCTGGTATTACAAAAGAATTAGTTTTTTTATATTCATCTATGTAAGTTAATATTATATAATTATTAAATATGTTTAAATAAGCATTACTATTATTTAATTTGTAATATTTTGTTTCATTATCAATCGTTATTTTGCGATAATTAAATTTTTCAAAAACAGTTTTTAAAAGAGAAATATCTGCAAATGTATAATTAGGTCTTATTATTATTTTAATTGTATCACCAAATAAATTATTATTTAAATTATTTTCATTTAATAATTTTTCATAAGTTTTTATAAATTTATCTATATTTGCTATTTTTCCTTCAATAATAATATTTTTATTTATATTGTATTTTATGATATCTTTTCTATTTTTATTTTTTAAATATATTATATCATCTGTTAAATATAAAACATTATTTACTCTTGCCATGTTATCTTTCCTTTTTATATTTTTCTTTTGTTATTTGTCCTCCCCTAATATGTTTATTTCTATCATGATCTTGAAATATTTCATTAATAGATTCAGCAATATTTTTATCGATTTTTTTTAGTCTTTCACTTAAATCATTATGAACTGTACTTTTACTTACTTTAAAAATTTCTGCAGTTTTTCGAATTGTATCTTTAGTATCTATGACATGATTAGCCTCATTTAAAACTCTTTTTGTAATAAAATCTTTCATAACCAAACAACCCCTTAATAAATTATATTATTAAGGAGTTATTTTATTCATTGGAGGTCTTCAATTTTCATATTGTAAAAATCTTCTGGATCTATAGTATTACCATTATAATATACTTCAAATAATAAACAATTATCTAATTCATCATCTAATAAATTATCACCACTTTTTCCAATTATATCACCACTTTTTACAACGTCATCTTTTTGAACATTTATTTCTCCTAAACTATAATAAACAGTTTTTAAATTGGTATTATGGGTTATTTCTACGACATTACCTAGTATTTCATCTTCTGCAACATTAGTAACCGTTCCATCATAAACACTAATTACTTCAAATGATTCATTAGAAGAATATAAAACTCCGCTATTTTGAAGATAAGTTTGTTCATAATAAACTAACGAATTTTGTTGAGTTGCCTCATCATCTTGCATATCATAGTAGGATTTACTGATTCCCACTGCTGTACTTGTAAATGGTTTAACAATTTGACTAGCATTATCTATTTCATCTTCATTTTTTACTACAGGTGTTGTATTATCTTTTAAAGCACTTACTGATAAATCTTCTTCATAATTCATTTTGCTTTGCAAAACATTTCCTAAAATAGATATACTAACGAATAAAATACTTATTACCATAATATAAACTGTTGGTAAAACAAATCCTTTTAATTTTCTTTTCTTCATAATTCACCATCCTACTTAAAGTATGGAAAATTTTTCTATTTTTTATACATCTATTTGAACAATATTTACATCTTGGTAATAATGTTTTAAAATTTCTTCATAATTGTATCCGCTTTTAGCCATTTCATTGGCACCATATTGACTCATACCAACTCCATGTCCATAACCTCTGGTCGTAATTTGTATAGTTTCTGTAATTTTAATATCAAAATCTGTAGATCTTAATCCAAGCAAACTTCTTATATCTGTACCTTTAAATTCTTTATTATTAATATTTATCATATTTATTCGTCCAGTACTTGACCTATTAATGTTATTTATAACAATATTTGAACAATCAATATTTAATTTATTGCAAAAATCCGCTTTATTTATTTCTACTGTGACTTCAAAATTTTTAACGTTTTCATCCCACGAGGAATCAACACTATTTAAATAATCACGATTTTCTCCAAAAACGAGTGATACATCTTCAGTGCTTCCATTGCTCATTGCAAAATAATAAGCACTAATTACTTCCCCGTCGTATTCCATTACTAAATTCTTAGTATCAGAAACAGCTTTTTTTATTTTGTCATAATAATAATTGTAGTCTTCTTGCCATTTTTCCTGCATTTGGGAATTAGTTATGTAAACTTGATTTGTTATATCTGTTACTAAATCATAGCTTTCATTAGAAGTATTTATTTTGTACAATGCATAACTTCGAGCTGCAATAGCTTGAGCTTTTAATGCTTCTTCGTGAAAAGATGCTGGCATTTCTCCTGCAACAACTCCAATAATATATTCTTCTAAATCCAATTCTTTTTCTTCTTTTGTATCACTATTTTTAATAGTTACATCAATATTAGATTTTTCATTTTTAAAAAAAGCAGTTTCCTTTTTAAAACTGCCCATTATTGCCACAATACTTAACATAATTATTATTACTAACAAATATCTATTTTTCATTTTGGCCTCAATAATTATATGCATAATTTATTTATACTATACGTGTTAAATTTAAAAAATCAATAGCAAAATTAGTTAGTAAATATCCTAAAGCCAAACTCAATACTACAACTAAAGTTCGAGCTTCAATAGTTTTATCTTTTTTTATAATAGAATTATAGTTTATACCCGATAAGCCAAATGCTGCAACAAAAGTAAAAACTATATACAATATTAATCTATAATCCATGATATGTTCCTTCTTCTATAGCTAATATTTTATTTATTCTTCTTAAATGCCTTTCTTCACTAGGTGTTTTAGTTACAATAAATGTATCTATAATTTTATAAATTTCACCTAAATCTAAATTGATACCAAAAGCTATAACATTCGCTCCATTATGATTTTTAGCAGTAAATGCATCATTTTCGTTAAATACTCGAGCACATCTAATTCCTTTAACCTTATTAGCCGCAATACTCATTCCAATTCCTGATCCACATACGAGTATTCCTAAGGCCTTTTCTTTTAATACCTTTTGACAAACATCATAAGCAAAATCTGGATAATCATCAGTATCATTGTTACTTAAAATACTACTTTCTATCTCTATTCCATTACTTTCTAAATATTTAATTATACTATCTTTTAATTTTGCTCCTTGGTGATCTACACCTAAAAATATTTTTATATAAATCATCTCCTAATATAATTATACAAAAGAAATAGAAAAAAAACAAAAATATTACTACTTTTGTTCTTGATTTAAACCAAATTTTTTATTAAACTTTTCAATATTCCCAGTCTTTTTAGCTCTGCCTTGTTGACCTGTATAAAAAGGATGACATTCGCTACAAATTTCAACATCTATTTTATCTTTTGTTGAACGAGTTGTAAATGTTGCCCCACAAGCACAAGTAACTACAGCTTCTTTACTTTCTGGATGTATGTTTGCTTTCATATATTCTCCTTTCGCCATACCATATCCATGGTATAGTATTTCCTTGACTTTAATATTATAACATAGTTTCCTACTTTGACAAGCAAAAATTATTATCTTTAATAAAATATCAATTCACTATATTGTATTTCTTCATTATCCACTAAAACTTTTAAATTGCCATTATAGCTTAAATTATTGGTTTTATCATTAGCTAATATTTTTACTTCATAAACATTATCATCCATTTTAAAAATTCTTTTTATACTATAATTAATATCATTATTTACAGTATTTAAAATTTCGTATCCAATTTGATAATTTTGATTTATATATTCTTGTAATAAATTATTTTCACCCGCTATCATATAAGTATCAAATATTTCATTTATCTTAGTCAATTCTTCAACTTCCAAAAATTTTTGATAATATTCTTCTATTTCATTTTCATTCATCAACACATAATTATTATAACTTAAATAGTTTTTATTTTCTAAGCAATCTAAAATAATAGGACCATAATAATCAAAAAAATTATTTCCGCTATTTATGTCATAGCCATTTTTTTTACTTAATAAGCTACAAGCAGAATTTGTATCATCACTTTTTACTCCATTAATATAAGCAAAAATTGTTGTTAATTCTTTTTCAATCAAATAAATATTAGTATCAGTTGTTATTTCATTATTATTTTTATAAACTGTTGCTTCATTTTTTGTTACTATATAAAAAACCAGATACATTATTAAAAATATTAGAATAATAAGCATTATTATCTTAATAAAATTACTAAAATTTGTCTTCATAAATTATCACATTTTAAAAATATCATAAATATAATGCATTTGCAATCACAATATCATTTCTTCTAATAAAGTTGCAATTTTTTCATGTGCTTTATAATTCATATAATAACTAGTTTTATCTAAAAAATACTCATTATTTAAATAAAATGGTAAAATATCTAAAAATTGACTATTAAATTCTCCAGCTAGCTTTTTTAAAGAATTATTTACTTCAATAGCATCATTTCTATCAAAGTTATATGCCGGATAAAGACCAATTATTATTATTTTTTTATCATAGAAATTCCTAATAGTTTCTAATAAATTATTATATTCTTTTAAATAATTTTCAAGTATATCAATTGTTATATTTCCTTCTAAAGAAGCATCGGCTAATTCGTCTAAGCCAATACTGATAGTCAGTATTTCTGCTTTTGCTATTGTTTGTTTAATTGGTATTCTAGTAAATTTTCCTAAGGTATTATCTTCTAAAATTTCATTTAATTCATGAATCTTTAAATGTGCTTGAGAAAATTCATTGTTATATTCATCTAACTTATTGTTTTCGTCTAATATTTCTTTTAAATAATCGTTAAAGCTAGAACCAGCTACATTATATGGGGTCATTCCTAAACTAAAACCATCTCCTAAACTTACTAAAGTAATTTTATTTTTTAAAGTAATACTATTTATTATTATTGTAATAATTATACCACTTACTATAATTAATAATAATTTATATCTTCTTTTCATAATTATCCCCCATAAAAAATGTAAAGATTTCTCTTTACATTATACTTCAACTATTTTAATATTAGCACCGACTGATGATAATTTGTTAATAATTCTTTCATACCCTCTTAAAATATGTTCGGCATCATTAATAATAGTTGTTCCATCTGCTATTAAACCTGCAGTTACTAATGCAGCTCCTGCCCGTAAATCAGTAGCTGTTATTTCAGCTCCATGTAATTTAGTGGGCCCTATTATTTTAGCATGTTGTCTTTCTGCTTCGATATTAGCACCCATCATATTTAAATATTTGACATGTCCCATTCTATTTTCCCATATTGTTTCTTCAAAAAGCGATATACCTTTAGCTTGAGTTAGTAAAACAGCAATTGGTTGGCCAAGATCTGTAGGAAATCCTGGATAAACCACAGTTCTTATATTTGCAGGTTTTAAATTAATTGATCTATTTAAAATTATTTTGTGATTTTGTAATTTAAAATTCACACCCATTTCTTGTAATTTATTTAATAAAACAATGTTATGTTCTGGAATCATTCCTTCAATAACTAAATTATCTCCTAGTAAAGCTCCCATTATAATATAAGTGCCAGCTTCAATGCGATCTGGAATAACTTTAATTTCAGCTTCATGTAATTCATCGACACCTTCAATTACAATTTCATCCGTACCAGCTCCAGTTATTTTAGCACCCATATTATTTAACAATTCAGCAATATTGCTTATTTCTGCTTCCCTAGCAGCATTCATAATTCTAGTAATGCCTTTTGCCATTGTTGCAGCAATCATGATATTAATAGTGGCTCCAACTGATGCAAAATCTAAAAATATATCTGTCCCTATCAATTCTTTAGCTTCAATTATATATTTGCTATCTTCTTTTGTAATATTTGCCCCAAGTGCTTCAAATCCTTTTAAATGCAAATCAATTGGTCTTGAGCCAATGTTACATCCACCGGGAAAGTACATTTCTACCTTTTTAAAACGTGATAGCAAAGCTCCCATAAAATAATAAGAAGCTCTTAATTTATTACTTAAATTCTCTGGTATTAAACAATTTTTAATTTCACTAGCATCAATTTCAATTATATTACTTAATTTTTTTACGTCAACATTTAATAGTTTTAGTATTTCAATCAATGCATCTTTATCAGATATATTAGGTACATTAGTAATTTTTACTTTGCCTTTTGCCATAATAGCTGCGGGAATTAAAGCTACTACACTATTTTTAGCTCCACCAATTTTAATTTTACCACTCAAAACATTATTTCCTTCAATAATAATTTTTTTCATAACTTGCCTCCTTAATTCAATAAATGAAATATTCCTAAAAATAGCAATAAAATTATCCCTAGTATTATAGCATACTTTCCAATAATTTTATTACAATATTTACCAATAATAATACCCAAATAAGTAAAAGCTGCACTACAAAGGGCAAATATAATACTAGCAGTAAAATAATTATTAGTTAAATTATTAATTCCTAAGCCCACAGAAAAACTATCAATGCTTACACTAAAAGCAAAAATTATAATACTAAATAAATTTAGTTTTAATGTTACTTCTTCATCTTTAAAATAATGTATAGCTAAATTTACACCTAGAAAAATTAATACTAGTCCCAATATAACATTACTAGCTATATTAAATATTGAAATTAGTTTAATGCCAATTAAATTACCAAATAAAGGCATAAAAAAATGAAATACACCTACAAAAAAAGGTAAAATTTTTAAAATTTTGTTATTTGTTCCTAAAGAACCTACAGATAATGACAAAGAAAAAGTATCCATTGATAAGGATATGCCTATTAATAAAATGGATACTATTTCATGCATTATCATCACCTAATAAAATATATGCAGTTAATTAGAATATTTATCTATAATTTCTTTAATATATGACGAATATGTAATATCTGATGATTGACTTTCCTCAGCTTCTAATAAACACAATGGCGGGAATAAAACACACCACCAGTTTTCACCTAAACCAGAACCTAATGTAATTACTAAAGATTCATAATTACCTGATGGATAAGTTACACCCTTATATTCTTTTTCCGGAAAATAATTGTTTCCATAATTTATTTCATAATTTACATTATATTTTTCAATAATATTTTTAAAGTTATCCATATTTTTTTCTATTGATGTTTTAGTTTCCAACAAAGAATCAGAATTATCTAATATTTCTTTTATTAATGGTTCTAATTCTTGTTTTATAGAAAGCTTTATTTCTTGGTCTTTGATATTATTGCTATTAGCAATAATTCTAAATCTAATGGAATTAGTTGGTATCAACACATTATTTTCAGTACTAGAAAATAAAAAAATTAAAACAACTATTGTAAATAAAAAGACTATTAGTTTTTTCAATATTTTTCACCTAAAATAATATTGAAACAATAGTGCTATTTTTATTCATTAAATATAAATAAATATCGATATCTATTATTAAAATCTTTTTTAAACTCATATTTTAAAGAATAATTTTTTTTTAAATAATCGTCCAAAATTTCTTTTTGATTATCACCTATTTCAAAAGCCATTAAACCTGGTTTATTTAAGAAATTTAAATGTTTGTTGATAATTTGTTTATAAAAATGAATTCCTTCATCTTTAGCAAATAAAGCTAAATTAGGTTCATATTGCAAAACATTATCGGCAACATAACCATCATAAGGAATATAAGGAGGATTAGAAATAATAACATCATATTTTTTGGTAAATTTATCTGTCATATCTTTATTGATAAAATTTATATTGACATTATTATTTAGAGCATTATTACTTGCTAAATCTAAAGCATCTATAGAGATATCTAAAGCATCTACATTGCAATTTAAGGATTTTTTTAAAGCGATAGCTATACATCCACTACCTGTTCCTAAATCAATTACATCAATTTTTTTATTAGCAAATATTTTCTTGATATAATAAATTGTTTCTTTTACTAATAATTCCGTTTCAAATCTAGGTATTAAAACTCTTTCATCAATATCAATAATACTATTATAAAATTCAACATTTCCAATTAAATATTGAACAGGATAACCGGAATTTATCTTATTAATAATTTCTTCTAAATTGTTAGGATACTTGTTTTTAAGTATTTCCCAATCTGGTAAAGAAATATTCTCAGGTCTAGTCAAATTTTTCTCCTGCTAACTTTAATCTTAAATCTTCAGTTTGTAAAGCTTCTATAATAGGTTCTAAATCACCATCCATTACCCGATCTAAACTCATAATTGAAAAATTAATTCGATGATCTGTAACTCTATTTTGTGGATAATTATAGGTTCTTATTTTTTCAGAACGATCACCTGTTCCAATTTTAGACTTTCTTTCAGCTCCTAGTTCTTGTTCTTCTTTTCTTCTAGCTTCTTCATTTATTTTTATTTTCAAAAGATTCATCGCTCTTTCTCTATTTTTCAGTTGACTTCTTTCTACTTGACACGTAACAACAATTCCAGTTGGAATATGAGTAAGTCTTACAGCTGAATTACTAGTGTTTACTGATTGACCTCCAGCACCACTTGAATGATATACATCCATTTTTATATCACTTTCTTTTATATCTATATTAGCAGTTTCTACTTCTGGCATAACTAAAACTGTAGCTGTTGAAGTATGAACTCGACCTTGTGTTTCTGTAACTGGTACTCTTTGAACTCTATGTGACCCACTTTCATATTTTAATTTAGAATAAACATTATTTCCTTTAATCATAAATTCTATTTGAGAATATCCGCCGCTGGTTCCTTCTACTTCATGAATAACTTCTATTTTCCAATTATTTGCTTCCGCATAATAATTATACATCCTAAATAAGTCTCCAGCAAAGATATTAGCTTCATCTCCCCCAGCAGCTCCTCTTATTTCCATAATAACATTTTTACCATCATTTTCGTCTTTTGGAACTAATAATATTTCCAACTTTTTGTATAAATCATCTATTTCTGTAGTTAACGTTGTAATTTCACTTAAAGCTACTTCTTTTAATTCTGGATCATCTTCCATTAATTTTGCTTGTTCTAAATTGTTTTTAACTTTTTTATATTGTTGATATACTTCAACTGTTTCTTTTAAATCACTTTCTTCTTTTGATAATTCTTTTAATTTATTAAAATCATTTAATACTTCCGGTTTTACTAATTCTTCTTTTAATTCTTTATACTTTTTTTCGATTGCATCTAATCTTTCAAACACTTTTATACCTCCTTTAAAGAAAAGAACTAAAGATTAGCTTCATCTTCCGAATCAATTACTACAAGCCCCGCTAGATCATCTTCCGCTACATCATCGTTTTCTTCATCTTTATCATAAAAAATATCTTCGTCTTCTTCTTCCGTAATTTCTTCTTCTAAATCATCTTCATCGATTAGTTCTTCTTCATCATCTTCATCTTCTTCAATAACTATGTCATCTAATTTATGTCTTTGTTGTAAATCCCAATAACCATTTTTTAACATGATAAACTTTTTATTAGTAGACATAAGTTCAAAAAAATCTACTAAATGTTCTTCGACAACATTTTCAGGTAATTCTAACACTTTACATACTTTTTTAAATATGTCTAATAATTTCATTTTTTTACCAGATTCTTGCAATATCAATAAAGCTATATCATCATATCCCATTAATTCCAATTCCTCTTTAGGTATTTCGTTTAATTTCATATTTTCCTCCCTACATTTTTTCTGGTGGTATTACACCGATTAAATTTAATGCATTATATATTGTATATCTGATACATTTTATTACTAAAATATTTTCTTGTGTCTGTTTTTTATCATCTGTTAGTATTCTATTTTTAGCATAATAGGCATGAAATATATTAGCAAGTTCATATACATAATTAGCAATTAAATGAGGTAATTCTTTTAATGCTGCAGATTTAACAACTTCAGGAAATTCATATACTTTTTGCAATAATTCATATGTTTCTTCATTATTTATAGTTGTAAACTTATCAGGGATTGCATCATAATCAATTTCCTTTAATATAGAACAAATTCTCGCATAAGCATAACTTATATAATAAACTGGATTTTCATTCGATTTACTCTTTGCCAAGTTAAGATCAAAATCCATTTGAGTATCCAAACTATACCGTGAAAAATAATAACGAGCAGCATTTACACCTACATCATCGATTAACTCTTTTAAAGTTACAGATTTTCCAGTTCTTTTACTCATTTTAACAACTTCACCATTATTTATAAGCCGTACTAATTGAAGTAATTTTACTTCTAATTTATTTTCATCATTTCCTAATGCTTTAACACTACTTTTTAGTCTTGCTACATATCCATGATGGTCAGTTCCAAGTATATCGATCATTTTGGTATATCCGCGATTATATTTATCATAATGATAAGCAATATCAGGTACTAAATAAGTAAGAGTTCCATCATTTTTAACTAGAACATGATCTTTATCATCAAAAATGGCACTACATTTAAACCATATTGCCCCATCTGCTTCATAAGTATATCCATTTTGTTTCAAAATATCAATAATATTTAATAAATTATATTTTTTACTTATTGCAGCTTCTGATGTAAAAACATCATAATTAATTCGATATTCTTTTAAATCTGCAACTATTTTAGCTAGTAATTTTTTAGTACCTAATTCTTTATAATATTCTAATTCTTTATCCAAATATGCATCTTTATGTTCTTCATATATATCTTTAGCAATAGCTATTATTTCTTTACCATGATACCCATTTTCAGGAAGTGAATAATCTTTGCCACATAATTCATAATATCTAGCCTTTATTGATTCACCTAAATTATTTATTTGATTTCCGGCATCATTGATATAATATTCTTCGGTTACATCATAACCACAAAATCGCATAATTCTGGCAAGTGAATCACCATAGGCACCACCTCGAGCATTACCTAAATGTAAAATGCCTGTTGGATTAGCGCTAACAAATTCAATATTAATTTTTTGATTATTTCCAATATTAGAACGTCCATAATTTTCTTTTTCTTGTAATACAGTTTTTATATTTTCTAGTAAATAATCTTTTTTTACAAAAAAATTGATAAATCCTGGCTTTTTTATTTCAATTTTATTAATTTCATCATTAGAAATATTGGCTACTATTTCATTAGCAATATCCATAGGATTTTTTTGTAATTTTTTAGTTAATTTTAAAGCAATATTTGATGAATAGTCTCCATTTTCTTTTTGTTTAGGTGTAGATATTTCTATTTCTTCATCATATTTTATATTTAATTTATTTAGACTATCACATATGCTTTTATTTATAGTATCCTTCAATTTAATCCTCCTTAAATGATATAATTATTTTCTTTTTTTCATCTGCAAAATTATATAATAATTCAATATTATTATCAACTATTTTAAATTCACTTTCTATATCAATTGCACATTTTTCTTTATTTTCAAAAATAAAATTACATAAATTATTTTTAAAATCTATTTCCATAATATATTCTTTAGTTTCTCTTTTATATATTTTATTTGCAATATCTATTATATTTTTTCCATCATCTCTATTATATGTTATTATCGAATTTTCATATTGGCAAAAATCATCTTCAATACTAAATTCTTCTTTATTATTACTAATTAATTTCCAAGTAATTTTTTTAAGCATGGTTTCACCTCGCTTTTTTTCCACAACATTATAGCATAGGGCAATAATAACTGCAACAAAACTTTAATATTTTTCTTCGATTTAGATTCTAACAAATAAAAAAGGGCAAAGCCCATTTCAAATTGGAATACAATCCAATTACAACTCATTGAGTTATTTGGCGAAAGATATACTAAATACTTAGATTTAGAATAATCTTATCAATTGTTCTTTGACATTATATTTATCAGTTTCTATATTAACATTTATACAAGTTTTATAAATTTACACACTTGTATTGACAAGGTCCATCACTCTAAGCTATTTTGTAAGGATCACTCGCAGTTCCATTGCCATCAACAAGCCTAACATTAGATTTTAGATAAAAGACAGGCCTGGCGGCATTACCTTCGTCCGGATTGCTGTAGCCCAAGTCGCCGTAGTAGTGCACATAAAACACGTAGGCACTGCCCGGCGTATGAGTAGTAATTGTCCATTCAAAAAGTCCCATATACATCCAATTATTAGCAGTATTAGTATCATTATCATAATCAGATAGCCTTTTTGTCCAGTTTTCAGGACTTGCTGCATAACCATAATCACTGGGGTACATTAAGCCTATTTCATCTGTATATGTTGTTGGATTAGATCCATACCCAGCATTATTTCTTTCTCC
>CALVUS010000018.1 GCA_944363665.1 uncultured Bacilli bacterium
CTTGACATAAAAAAAGCCTTATTGTAAAAGGGCTGAATCAACATTAGCAAAAGTAACAAGTGTCAAACTCCGGTGGACCATTCATAAAACATATAATTATTTTCTTGAAAATTTACCTTTATATCGTAATAATAATTCATCTCTAATCATCCTTTCCATTCCCTTATAAATAAAAATTAATCCTATTACAAGTAACCAAATAATTCCACTACTAATAATAAAATAAACAAATTCTAAAAATGTATACCCTAAAGTAAATAAATTAAAATATATTAATACTAAGAAAAAAAACAAACTAATTAAAATACATCCTATGATTAAAAAAAATAATTTCATAATTAATATATATGTATTTTTTTTGAAAAGAAACCTTGTCCTACATAATTAAACAATGTTATAATATTTTAGACAAATAATGGAGGATATATGAATAGATTATTTAAAATTATTTTAACAATGTTATTAATTTTTATTTTAGCAGGCTGTTCTAATAATTATCAAAATCCCATAGTTACTATGGAAATTGAAAATTATGGTTCAATAAAAATTGAATTATACCCAGAATATGCCGAAAATACTGTTGCAAATTTTGTGAATTTGATTGAAGACGGATTTTATGATGGCCTTTCGTTTCACCGTTTAGTACCAGGATTTGTTTTGCAAGGTGGAGATCCAAATGGAGATGGAACTGGTGGACCAGGATATACTATCGATGGAGAATTTAAATCTAATGGTTATAATAATAGCTTGAGTCACACCAAAGGTGTTATTTCCATGGCCAGAAGTCAAAATTATAATAGTGCTGGTAGTCAATTTTTTATAGTGCTCGATGATAGTGCTAGTTATTCTTTAGATGGACTGTATGCTGGATTTGGCAAAGTAATCGAGGGCATGGATATTATTGAAAAAATCGAAGATAACGAAAAAATTGCTAATAATACTACTGGTGCTTTAGAAAAAAATGTTATCATCACCAAAGTTACTGTAAATACATATGGTAAAGAATATAAACTTAAGAAAAATATATAATTATAGGGGTGACTAAATGAATATAATAACTTATCTAATTTTAGGAATAATTCAAGGAATAACAGAACCTTTACCTATCTCCAGTAGTGGGCATATATTTTTATTTAAAAATATTTTTAATACAACAATGTTTAATAGTTTAAACTTTGAAATAATCTCCAATTTTGGATCTTTTATTGCAATTTTTATAATATTTTGGAAAGATATTAAAGAATTACTTATTGCATTTTTTAGCTATATATTTAAAAAAGAAACTAGAAAAAAGACAATAAATAAATTTAAATATTGTATATTTATAATTATTAGTACAGTACCTGTTGGTATTACTGGCTTTATTTTCAAAGATACAATAGAAAGTTTTTATTCCTTAAATGGTCTAGCAATTGCTTTTTTAATTACCGCTTTAGCTTTATTTATAGTTAGAAACATAAAAGGTGAAAAAGATGATGATGATATAACATTAAAAGATGCTATATTAATAGGTCTTTTGCAAGGAGTAGCTATAATTCCCGGAATAAGTCGAAGCGGAACCGTTTTAGTAGCTTGTTTACTATGTGGTTTAAAAAGAAATACAGCCCTAAAATACACTTTTATTTTATATTTTCCAGTAAGCATTGGAACTATGATTTTAGGTATTAGTGATTTAGTCAGTACTCTTGAATTAGAAAGTATGTTAATACCTTATCTTGTAGGCATGGTTGCTGCTGGCATTGTAACTTATTTTTCTTATCGATGGCTTAGTAAATGGGTAAAAAATGGCAAATTATGGAAATTTTCGATTTATTGTATTATTTTAGCTATATTTATATTTATTTATTTTCGTTAGTAAGGTGTTAGTTAATGAGTAAAAGGAAAAAAAGAAAAAGAAAATATACCAGTTTATTTGTTGCCCTAATTATGCTGATAATAGTAGGACTTTTTATGACTAAATATATTGAAATAAAACAGCGAAATTTTGTTGAATTTCAAACTGTTAGAAAAAAGCTACAAGAAACTAATCAATTAGTAATTTATAATAGGTGTTTAAATATACCGTATAAATCAGATCAAGTTGATTCCATGTTTAATGAATTAATAAATAAATTAAGTTCTAATTCAATATCAATTTATTTCGAAGAATTACAAAATGATTATACTTTAGCATTTAATGAAGATAAATCATATTATGGAGCAAGTATTGTAAAACTATTTATGGCTTCTTATTTGATTGACAATGCTAGATTAGGTCTTATTGATATGAATGATACAATAACTTATACGAGTGCGGATGCTCGTATTGCCAGTTTTAAATTAGAAAAGCATTCTGTTGGAGAAGACATTACAATCAAAACTCTACTAGATTATAGTATTTCTGCTAGTGACAATGCCGCATATGCTATGCTTGCTAATTATGTAGGAGTTGATAATTTTAAAGAATATGTCAAAAATACTTTTAATATCAATCTAACAATCAATGACAATAATTTATATAGCTATTTGAAAGTCACAGACACAAACACTTTATTACATCATATTTTTGATATTATCAATGGTAATGATGAATACTCTGTTTTATTGAAAGATGCAATGAATAACACATATTATAATGGTATTAATTTTGATAATATAACTTTTTTACATAAATATGGTTATTATAGCACTAACTATCATAATATTGGTATTTATGATTCAGATAATCCATATTTTATTTCAATATTTACTTTATATGGTAAAGCAGATGAAAGCCACCTTTCAAAAATGAGTGAAATAAGCAAGGAGATATACAATATCTATCAAAACAATTTGACAGAAAAAGAAATGTATTGCTATAATTTAGCATATAACTAAAAAAATTGTACAAAATACAATTTTTTATTTTATATCGAAATATTCTTTCAGTACATCAATTAGTTCATTAAAATTTTCTGGATAAGCATTTGAGCCACTATAACTTCCAAAATAATCTTTAGAATCAATATTCCATTGAATACCATCTAAAACATCTGGATTATCATAATTGTGTTTCCAATTCGTTGTAATTTTTTTTATTTTTCCAATAAAATCAAGAAATTTTTTTCAGTTTCAATACTTTCTTGTAACATACTACTATCATTTTTTATTATTTTTCCATCTACAGATAATCCATATTTAAATGAGTATCAGTCTTCAATAGCATTAATGTAAATGTAATGTGATAATCTGTTATAGCCACCATAAAATCCAAAAAATACAATTTTATTTTCGTCTTGCATAAATCCTCCTAAATAAGATTATAACAAAATGTTATATTTTAAACATCAAAAAGAGGGACCAAAAATCGTCCCTCCATATAAAAGTGTGAGTTTTGAGTTTATATGTTAATTGTGTATAGTTTGTATGTTAATTAAAATATTCTATTAGCATCCCTCCTTTAATACATTTAAATCATATCGTAGTATTATGAAATATTTATGTTGAAAATATGAAATTATTATATTTTAATTTTAAAATAGAAAGTTGATCCTTTTTTTAACACTGATTTTACACCATATTCATAATTATGTAATTCTAATATTTGTTTTACTATAGACAATCCCAATCCAGTAGAAACAACATTTCGTTGATGTTTTTTATCGTTTTTGTAATATTTATCCCAAATATATGGAATTTCTTCTTCTTTAATTCCCTTACCTGTATCTATTACTTCAACTAAATAATATTTCTTATGTTTTGTAATCCTTACAGTAACTTTTTTATCATCGCCAGTATAATTTATAGCATTATTAACCAAATTATAAATCACTTGATTTATTTTCTTTTTATCGGCTTTTATAATTACTTCATCAGGCATTTCAACATTTATCGTATACTGTTCAGTTTCTTTAATTATTTGATATTTTTTGATTATTGATTTTATTTCTGTTGCTAAATTAAATTTTTCTAACTTTAATACGTCGGCATTCGATTGCATTTTAGATAAATCTAAAATATCGTTAACTAAAACAGTCAAACGATCAGTTTCATCAACAATTATTGCTAAATGTTCATTCATTTTTGCATTATCTTTATATGATATGTCCCTAATCATTTCAGCATAAGCTTTTATCATAGTAAGTGGTGTTTTTAAATCATGAGAAACATTTGCCATTAAATCTCTTCTCAATTCATCTGTTTTAACCATTTCTTTTTGCGCTTGCGATAATGTATCAGCTAGTTCGTCAATTTCTTTAATGCCTGACTCTTTAAAATCGACATCATAATTTCCATTGCCTAATTTTTTTGCTTTTTTGGTTATTTCTGTAATTGGATCAGTTATTTTAGTTGATAAGAAAATAGAAATAATTACTGCTATAAAGATTCCTAAAAAGCAGACATACATTATTTGTCTTTTGATAATTAATGTAAAATCAGATATATCTTCTAAATTAGAATAAATAAACATATAATACCCATCATCTTTTAAACCATATAGTAAAGCTGATACATGTTTATCATCATTAACAAATTGATATGCTCGAAAATCACTATTAGAATTTATAAATGATAACATGTATTCTTGAGTTGTAGAATTTCCCGTAATTGCACATCCTTTCATATTAGGATTATACATGTTTAAAATATTATTACGATCATCGGTTATAGCAATACAAACTTCATTTTGATATGAAATGTCTTGTAGTAATGTAGGAATTTCACTGCTGTCTGATTGTTTAATAGAATTTATTATATCGTCCATATTACTTATTTGCTCTTTTTCATAATAATAATCAAAAATTGATATTTGACAAATCCATAATAATATAATAATTACAATATTAAATGATAATAAATATATAAGTGTTTTTGCCTGAATGCTAGTTTTTTTCTTCTTCATATTCAAACTTATAACCCATTCCACGAACAGTGACTATCATATTTTTATATTTTCCTAAGTGTTTTCTTAAAGTTTTAACATGAGTATCAATAGTTCTATCATCTCCATAGAAATCATATCCCCAGATATTACTTAATAAATTTTCACGAGACAAAGCTATATTTTTATTATCAATAAAATATTTTAACATATCATATTCCTTAGGTGTTAAATAAACCTTTTTGTCATCAATATATACATCATGTGCAACATCATCTAATTTAATCCCTTTAATAGTATATATATCTTCAGTTTTATCATTTCTCTTAGTTATAGCCTTGATTCTTGCCACTAATTCTTTAGGACTAAATGGCTTTGTAACATAGTCATCAATTCCTAAATCAAAGCCTATTAACTTATCATATTCTTCTCCCCGAGCAGATAACATTATGAATGGTATATCTTTTATTTTTTTGATTTCTCTACATGCAGTATATCCATCCATTTTAGGCATCATAATATCCATAATTATTATATCATAATTATGTTCTTTTACTTTTTCAATCGCTTCTAAACCATTTTCAGCTTCAAAAACATTCATTTTTTCTAATAATAAATATTCTTTAATAACATCTCTTATTAATTTTTCATCATCTACAACTAAAACATTCATAACATCACCACTCAAATTATAAATAGAAATTGTGAAATTAATATGAAAACTACTTTAATTCTAATCCTTCTTCTCGGTAAGGAATTCTTCTTACTATTTTGCCATTTCTTTCAATATTACTACTAACTTTAATATCTTTTTCTTGAAAATTAAATTCATCTATAGAATAATATTTATTACCATAGATTTCTTCTATTTCACTATAAAATATTACTCCATTATTTTTATATTTGATTTCAGAATCAAAAGTTTTACTCTTGCCTTCTTCAAAAACCATACCATTAGCAGTAATTACTCCTTCAATATTTTTTAAACTCATTTGCACCAGTTCTCCATCTTTAAAAGCATAAAAATTTCTAACTAGATATCTTAAATCTCTGGCTTCTTTTAAAGTCATATTAAAATAAGGAAAATTTCTTTCTTCTTCACATATGTTATCAAACATAAAAATCACCAATAATATTATAACAAAAAAATGTAGTATTTTAATAATTTGTTTTATAATTCATTTTTTTTGATACCTAATTATATTTTTAAACATTACAAAGAAGTAACAATTACAACTTGCTACAAGTAATAGTGATACACCCAAAAACTTAAGAGAATTATTCCAACTAAAGATGAAAAATAGAAAACATATGTTTTCTATTCACTTTCTAATTTAGCAACTATTTTTTTTAGAGCATTGGCAGTAGCTTCTTTTAATTCTTTTGTGGATTTTTCTAAAGCTGGTGTTCCTTTTTCAATAGCTAATTTATATAATTCTTCTGCTTTTTTTTGAATTTTTTTAGCTTTTTGCTTAGCAATTTTTAATACTTTTTCTTTATCTAAATCTTTTAATTGTTCTTGTAAATCATTTACCTTTTCCACAATCATTTCTTTAATATCCTCTGCTTTTAAAGTCTTTACTTGTTCTAATATTTCTGCAATTTTTTTCTTAATGTCTTCTCTTGTTTCTTTGCCAGACTTTGGAGCAAAAAGAATTCCCAAGCCAGCACCAACTGCAGCTCCTGCTAAAAATTTACCTATTCCATTATTCTTCTTCATAATCATCATCCTTCTTTCTTTTCTTTTTGCGAAATAATAATTTACTAAATATATTGCCTGCGGCTTCAACAATTCTATCTGTAAACGATGCAATTTTGTCAGTAGTAAAATCTATCAAATTGAAAATTGAATTTAATGATTCTACCTTTTCATTGACATTGTCAACAACTTTTTCTACCTTAGTCATTGTTATTATAGTCTTTATTCCTAAAATTATGCCAATTATTAGCAGTATTATTAATAATATGTATATGACTAGTGGCAAAAAAGTAAGCCAAAATTCCATTAATAATCACCATCCTCTCCACTATCATACATTGAATCAATAAGGTCAAATAAATCATTTTCCAACGTATCATCATCTTCTTCATTTATTTTATTATCATCATGACTTTTTGGCTCAATTATTTCTTCTAAATCTTCTTCAACTTTTTCATAATCTTGAGCATTATTTCTCTTATCTTTTTCTTTATCTAATTCAATTTCAACATCTGCTGTATCTTCTAATAATTCATCGATAGTTTTAACTTTTTGTTTCTTTTCTTCGTCATTTTCCTTTAATTTAACCGTAACTGTTTCTTCATAATAAGTTTCCTTTGGTGTTTCTTCCAATTTTTCAATTTCACCAAAAGCTTTCTTCCTAACACTATTAAAGTCCAAATTATTGTTTCTATTTTCATCGGTTACATCTTTAATATCTTCAACTTTATAATCTTCATTTAAAATACCATAAACTGGGGAAATAATTGGCGATGGCTTAAACTTTTTCTTTTCTACAACTTCCTTTGTTTCTGTTCTTTCATATCTTCCAAAATCAAATTTCTTTTCTATTTTCTTTTTCTTTTCATATTCTAAAACATTTGTTGTAGTTTTTTTTCTTTGTTGTCTAGACATTGAATTTGAAAATTCTTCTTCATCAAAATCTGGAAATGGAAAAGTGTTTTCTGACTTAAATAAATCTCTTTCACTAATATTATCAAAATCTCGATTAATATTGGTATTATTTACTTTTGGTTCTTCCTTTATTAATCTTTTTTCTATCGGTTCTATTCTTTTTTGAGGTTCTATTTTTTCTGCAATTGGTTTAGATATTTCTGGCTTTATTTCCTTTTTTTCTTCTTTTACTTTAATTTCTTTTTCCTCAACTTCTTCATCTTCAAATAATATATCTTTTATTTTTCCGAACAATCCCATATTATTCACCTTCCTAGTTTATTAAATCTGTATCAGGAATTTCTTGTTCATTAGATTCATAACTATCATCACTAAATTCTACATAGTTATCATCATTATTAGTATTTTCAAAAATATTAAATTCCTCTTCTGCAAAATTCAAAACATCTTCTTCTAATAAATTAGTAATTATACTATCATTATACTCAATGCTTTTTAAAATGTTTATAGCAGATAACAATGCTTTATTGATATACTTTTCATCTACTATTACTTCTATTTTAGCATAATTATACATAATTTCAACTAAATATTGTTCATTTTCATATAAATTTATTTCGACATATCCATATTTATCATCGTATGCTATATTAGCAAAATAAATATTCATCTCATCATTTTTAAAATCATAGGACACATTATTTAAATAACTTACAGTATCAACATATAAATAATATGTATTTTGCCCGTCTTCTAAAACTTCATTAAATAAGGTACTATCAACAACTTGCATTTCTCTTGGCAAATAATATTTGTATCCTGTGCGATAATTATTACTTTTCAATGGCTTTGTTGAAAATTCTTGAATTATCTCATCATAACTTAATTCATTTATATTAGTACATCCTGTGATTAAAAACATCAAGCTAATTATAAATATAATTTTTTTCATATATACATCCTCGCTAATAAATTATATCAAAAAAAATGCCACTAATAAAGTAGCAATTATTTAATTACATCAACGTATTTTATTTTTATTCCTTTTTGACTAAATTTTTCTTCATACTCAGTGGTAATATTAGGAATATTAGTATTATGCAAATCATAAGTTATCTTATTAATTTTGTATCCATAGTCTTTAAATGATTCTAAACTATAATCAAATAAATCATCATTATCAGTCTTCATAATTATATGAGGGTTATTTTTAAATAAATAATCAAACGATTCTAAATAATTTTTTGAAGTTAATCTTCTTTTAGCATGTCTATCTTTTGGCCATGGATCAGAAAAATTTAAGTATATAACATCTATTTTTTCACTTAATACCTCTTTTAAATTTATAGCATCTGTAATAAGAATTCTTAAATTTTCAGGTTTATATTTATTAATTTTTTTGATTGCAACACTAGCCACACTAGAATATTTTTCTACTCCAATAAAATTATATTCTGGATATTTTAAGGCCATTTCTAATATAAATTTACCCTTGCCCATGCCAATTTCTACATGAATAGGATGATCATTAGAAAAGCCATTATAAAAGAAATCACAATTAGAAATTAAAATATCTTTATCTTTCGGATTACGCATGCGCATAATAACACTTCCTTTACTATTACATATATTATTTGTAGGAGGAAAACACATGAAAAAAACAAGAAATTCTTTTTTTACAGAAGCTAATATGTCTTATTCTGGATATAATCCTAATATGGGGAATGTGATGCCAAATATGCCTTATCAAGCCCAATCAAGTTACAATTCTTTTTATGCTGGGCCTAATAATATGGCAATACCTAATCAAGTTCCATATCAATATAATCAAACTGATAACATCGAAAACCGCTTAGCCAAAATTGAAAGGCAAATAAACAGATTAGAGCACCGTATAAACAAATTAGAGTCTGCAAATACAACCTTTATTACCGAAGATATTGACTCATCAAATAATATGTATATGCTTTAATTATAAATAATCATTGCACTAAAGCAATATATTTGTTCTTCACCACAAACGGCAATAGCTACTTGATATTTAATATCTATTATATCAAATTCTCCAGAATTTAGAAAGCCATTAATGGAATTTTCTAAATCTTTTTCATGTGATTCATCAAAAACTTTTACTTTCATTTAATATCACCATAATAACTATATGTTATAAACAATAAATATTTTGTCAAAAAAAGAAGAATTAAAATAAATTTATTTTTTACTCCAACCCTTTTTAACTAAATGACGTCCTAAAAGTTCATAAGATGCATAAATTAATGCAAAAAGTAAAACAAAACCTAATAATAATTGAAACGGTAAATCCCAAGGAATTATGTAAATTACCATAAATGTAAAAGATATTATAAAAGCATTAATTATAGAAGATAAGATAAAGACATATTTTAAATTCATTTTCTTAACATCTAATTTAAATTTAGGAATTAATATAGATAATCCTACAAAATCTTCAAGCTTTTTGGCTTTTTTGTGACTTTTATTAAGTGCAATCTTTTTATAGCCTCTTTTTAATATCCAAAAATAGTTTACTAAAAATATAATAGTAAATAAACAAAATACCAATATAATATACCATGTAATATTAGCCATTTTCACACCTCAAATACGTTTTTTATTATATTAAATTTCAGCGATATATTCAAGTAACTTTATAAACATTCTTTCAAAACGTTTATCTAAACCTTTTAATTTTTTTATTCTAATTCTTTTTAATTTTATATCTATATTACTAAAGAAAATTTCAGCTATTTGTTCTTTTAATTTTGTAGGAATTTTTAAATCACTTATAATGGAATTAACATCTTCATTAATAATTCTAACAGCATTGATTTCTATATCTTTTCCTTTACAATTTATAGTAAGTTGTTTGGTAGTATCTACATTTTTTATATCAATTACAAAATCATTTTCATCTTCAAAACATTCATATTCTAAATTGGCTAAACTACCATTTTCATATATTTCCACTTTATCAGCTGTTCTAGTATTTCTGAATCTAATTTTATAATTTCTCAAACGAGGTATTATTTCAGTTTTTCCTTCGATTGGGTGAATTATTAAGGTATAATTGTTTTGTAAATAATTATAATCAAATGCTGTAGCTATATAATAGCCACTTTGATATAGTTTAGTGATACCATCATCCTCATATAATTTATAGACATTACTCTGACCTGGAAAAACATTTATTTCCATACTTCGCGGACAACTCGTATCATTAATGTTTTTATCTAAATTAGCTAAAGGAATGATACTTCCAGCTTTAGCAAATATTGGATATTCTTCTTCTTTATAGAATACTACATATCTTTTATTACCAACAAATTTTTTTCCAGATTTAAAATCATACCAAATTCCTTTTGGTAAAAATATTCTTTCGATAGATCTATTCATTGTTATATCTTTAGGCTTAGTAATCGGTGCAATAAACAATTCTTTGCCAAAATAATACTCATTACGATAATTATGTTCATCATATATTTCAGGATATGTATAATATATTGGCTGAATTAAAGGTTTTCCAGTTTTATGATATGTATAAGCTTCAGTGTACAAATATGGAATTAAACGTTGTCTTAACCAACAATATTCTCTAGCTATTGTAAAAGTTTTAACATCCCACATCCATGGTTCTCTTTTATAATATACTCCTCTTTTAGCACTAAAACGAAATATTGGACTAAAAGTAGCTAGTTGAATATATCTAATATAAAGTTCACTGTCTTCAATACCATCTTTGTATCCTCCAACATCATGACTCCACCAAGATACTCCTTTATTTGCAGCCATTGAATTAAAAAAAGGCAAATATTTTAAAGTATCCCATCCTACTATTGTTTCTCCAGAATATAAAATACCTACTGTATGTGGAGCAATTAAAGGATTTCTCGACAAAACTAAAGGTCTAGTGTTTTTAATTTTGATAAACGATTGATTATAATAATAATCCAAAATTTGGAGGGTAGCTAGATCTTTTTTATAATCTATCCAAAATAAATCAACATTTAGTTCTAGAAAAGGGTTTATTAAATGTCTAACATATAAAGCCATAAAGTTTTTATCAAATGCATTAAAAGGAATTGTGACACCATCTACAACGTTTAAATCTTGAGCAAAATTTAAATATCGATCTTCTTCCTTTCTAATTCCTTCACTAGGGTCAAAATTAAGCCCTATTTTTACTCCTCGATCATGCATATATTTAATAAACTCTAAAGGATCAGGAAATAAACTGCGATTAAAAGAAAAACCAGTTCGATATAAATTATAATCCCGAGCATCTTTTATATGCCAAAATTCACTTAGTAAAAGAAGTGACAATGGTATTTGATGGCGATTAAAAGATTTTATTAGTGCTTTTGTATCATCAAAAGAATATATTTTTTCCCGATTCCACCAAATTCCCAAAGCATATCTTGGTATTAATTCTGGATAACCAGTTAAAGTAAAATAATCCTTCAAGCATAATCCAAAATCTCTTTTATACATAAATAAATATAAGTCAACTTTATTTTCATTTGGTTTATTTAATGCTCCACTACCATCTATTTCAAAATTATTAGAATCATCTAATAAAACAAAACCATCAGTAGAATAAAGCCCTTTATCTAAATTAACATGGCCTTTATAATCATCTAAACTAATCGCCCCGCCCTTAAAGTTTCGAGCTTCAGCTTGCCCATAAAACCACACTTTATCAGTATTAAGTAACACGACTTTTAAATTAGAATCAGGAGCAAATTTTGGACCTACAAAAGGTTTATTTTTTAAATATTGGAGCATAAAATAATTAGTCGTAATTACTAAATAATTTTGATCTTGTTCTACTTTAAAATTAGGTACTGGAAATTTACGATTCTTTACGAGAGTTGTTGGAGCATCAGAAAAATGGCCATCAACACTATATTCTAGCCGAATTAATCTTTCACTTAAAACCGTAATTCGATAATTTTGGCCAACAAAAACCGCCCGTTCATTTGCAGAAACTTTTGTCAAGTCGGGAGCAAAATAAGTATCAAGTCTAGCCATTTACACCATCCCTTTTATAATAAAATATTAACATTATTCTAAGTATTTATCAATAATTTCTTTTAAAAATTCATCGTCAGAAAAATAATCAATCATCATGGCTTTTTTTACCTTTTTTAAAGTTTTATTAGCAATTATTTTAGCATCATTAGTACCGTTTTTTAAAATATCATAAACATATTCAATATTCTTTTGCAATTCTTCTCTTCTTTCGCGAATTGGTTTTATAAAATCTTGTAAAATATTATTCAAGAACTTTTTTATAACTACATCTCCTAAACCTCCGCGGCGATAATGATCTTTAAGTTCATCTAAATTTTTATACTCTGGCAAATACTTTGCAAAATCTTCTGGTTTAGCAAAAACATCTAAATAAGTAAAAACTATATTTCCTTCAACTTGTCCAGGATCACTTACCTTTATATGATTAGGATCCGTATACATACTCATGACTTTTTTCTTTATAGTTTCTTCATCATCTGATAAATATATACAATTACCAAGTGATTTGCTCATTTTAGCCTTACCATCAGTTCCTGGAAGTCTTTGCTCAAGTTCACTATCTGGAACTTTAGCTTCTGGCATAATTAAAGTATTTCCATAAATATTGTTAAAACTCTTTACTATTTCTCTAGTTTGTTCAATCATAGGTAATTGATCAACTCCTACAGGTATACAGGTTGCTTCAAAAGCAGTAATATCAGCAGCTTGACTAATTGGATAATTTAAAAATCCTACAGGAATGCTGTTATTAAACCCTCTTAATCCTATTTCATTTTTAACAGTTGGATTTCTTTGTAAACGATTTAATGTAACTAAATTCATATAATAATATGTCAATTCAGTTAATTCATTTACTTCCGATTGAATAAAAATTGTTGTTTTGTTAGGATCTATACCACATGCCAAATAATCCAATGCTACTTCTATAACATTATTTCTTACCTTGTTAGGATTATCAAAATTATCTGTAAGTGCTTGAGCATCTGCAATCATTATATATATTTTATCAAACTCGCTACTGTTTTGTAATTCAATTCTTTGTTTTAAAGATCCTACATAATGTCCTAAATGAAGTCGTCCTGTTGGACGATCTCCTGTTAATACTATTTTTTTCATACAATTCACTCCATTAATAATTATATCACATAATGTAACCAAAAATCATTATTTGTGGTAAAATGTTATTAAGTGTATAAAATTAATTAAGGAGGCACTATGAAATACGAAACAGACTCTAGAAAAATTAAACCAGGACAAATATTTGTTGCTATTAAGGGGCATACAGTTGATGGCCATAATTTTATAAATGATGCAGTAAATAATGGAGCATCTAAAATAATATCTGAAAAAGACATTGAATGCACTATTCCAATTGAAGTAGTTCCATCAACTGAAGATTATCTAAAAAAAGCCTTAGCTAAAGAATATAGTAAGGAAATAAACAAATTGAAAATAATTGGAATAACTGGAACAAATGGGAAAACTACTACCGCTTATTTAACTTACCAATTATTAAATTTATTAGGTAACGATTGTGCATATTTAGGAACCATTGGGTATAAATATAAAGATGATAATGTCGTATTAGAAAATACTACACCAGATATTTTGACAATTTACAGCATTTTACTAAATTTAGTTGATAAAGGTTGTAAAACTGTTGTTATGGAAGTTAGTAGTCATGCTTTATCTTATGAAAGAATTTATGGTTTACACATTGACATTGCAGCTTTTACAAATCTTACTGAAGATCATTTGGATTACCACAAGACGATGGAAAATTATCTAAATGAAAAATTAAAAATTATAGATTATATGAATACGAATAGTATTTTAATTGTCAATAGTGATGATAAAGCTAGTCAAAAATTTTTAAATAAATTTGGAAAAGGCATAACAATTGGTTTTAGTGATAAAGATGATTATTTTATAAAAGATACTAATATTAAGCCTGATAAAACTAGCATAAATTTCAAATTTAATAATACTTATTATAATGTAAATATTTGTTTAACAAGTAAATTTAATGTCTATAACTATATTACTGCATTAGCCATAGTTCATAGTATGAACTATGATATAGAAGATATAATTAAAAAAAGTTATAATCTAATACCTCCGAAAGGACGATGCGAAACATACAAAATTAATAAAGGCTATGCTGTAGTAGATTATGCTCATACACCAGATGCGGTAGAAAAAGTTATAACAGCTTATAACGAATTAAAGAAAAATAGAGTTATTACAATCGTTGGCTGTGGAGGAGATCGTGATCCTTTAAAAAGACCAATAATGGGAAAAATTGCAACAACATTAAGCGATTATACTATTTTAACTAATGATAATCCTAGAACTGAAGATCCCAAAAAAATCATGGACGATATAATTAAGGGCATTTCTAATAATAACTATGAAGTAGAATTTGATCGTCATAAAGCTATTTACAAAGGAATTGAAATGATAATGCCAGAAGACATATTATTAATTCTAGGTAAGGGACACGAAGATTATCAAATAATTGGAAGAACTAAAATTCACTTTGATGATGCTGAAGAAGTTGAAAATTGGAAAAAAGAACACGAAAAAAATTAACCAAAACTATTGAATATACTGTGATTAATAATTCAAAATGTCCGCTTTTTAAATAAGTATTTACAAAATAAAATGTCCTACTATAAAAAGCATAAG
>CALVUS010000019.1 GCA_944363665.1 uncultured Bacilli bacterium
GAGAGTCCAAAGGACTCTGTGAAGTAGAAATGCCTTGTAGTGATGCAAGGATGCCAAACTTGTTTGGCTTTTGTTCTTGTATGTCAAAAACAGTAAAATAACCGATAAATTATGGGTAGTAATTGAAATATTACTATAAAAAACTAAATTTTTATTGATTTTATGTAGTTTTTTTGCTAATCTTAATATGTAAGGACAATGTCCTTAAATAGAAATTAGAATGTATGGGAGGTAAGAACATGTCTAAAACAGAATTAGTAGAATTAATTGCAAAAGAAGCTGGCTTAACAAAAGCTGATGCAACACGTGCATTAGATGCTACACTTGCAGGTATTACTGCTGGTTTGAAAAAGGAAGGAAAAGTTTCATTAGTTGGTTTTGGAACATTTAGTGCTAAAAAAAGAGCTGCTAGAGAAGGTATTAATCCATTAACTAAAGAAGCTATTAAAATTCCTGCTAAAATAGTTGCATCATTTAAAGCTGGAAGCAAATTAAAAGATGCTTTAAACTAATTAAATGAAAAGTTGAGAAATCAACTTTTTTATTTTTGCAAAAATATGTTTTAAAACAAGCTAATAAATGTTATAATCTATATATATTAAACTAATATAAGAAAGGGGATATAATGAAAAAAAGAGCACTAGTATTTTTATTTATTGGACTTATCTTAGTTATATTGCCTTTTTGCTTTAATTTATATAGTTTATTTAGACTATTAAGTTTAGCAGTAGGTATAATATTAATTACATTAAGTTTAGCATTTAGTAAATTTAAAAACACATTTTTGATTATTCTGCTTCCTATCATATTAATTTTTTTTAGTTATGCTATAGATACATTTCTTTTTTATAAATTTAATCGTATTCCTATTTTCGTTTATGAAATAAAAAGTAGTAGTAAAGTTAGTACATATAATAGTTTTTTTTATCGAATTTATAATTGTAATCAAGAATTAGTTTTAGATTATGCTTATCAAAAGAAATATGTTTGTTCCGATTCTGCTTTAACTACTATTGATATTAATGATTTTTTAAAAAATCCTAATGAAACTTACAAAGAATATAAAAATAAGTTTGTGAAGCTAAGTGGCAAAATAAGTAAAATTAATGGAAATGAAAATATAGAATTAGGTTCATATATTATTGAAGAAGATTCTTTAAATGGTTATGTTAATTTTAATAATAATTATGCAGTTGAAGTATCTGTTTCACAAGATTTGAGTAATTTTCGCATTTATGATGATTTAAGTGTTATAGGACTTGTTTCCAAATACGAAGAAAGTGATGGAAAATATTATATTTATTTAGAAGATGTAATGCTATTACCTAGTGAAAGTTATGAAAGTTATATTGAAGAAATAAAATTTAATAATAGTAAGGATTTAATAAGTTTAGTTAGTGAAGAAAACTATTATCTTTATGGAATTTCATCTTTTAATATAAGGTATAGTAATAATACTTTGTATGAATTAAGTTATTTGATTACAGATTCTCGTATTACATTAGATGATCTAATTAGCGATACTAGTGCGATAAATTTGAATGATGAAAATGAAAATTTGATTGCTAAAAAATATGAATTAGATAACTATAATTTGCTTGTTTGTGAAAATTCTAAAAAAATTATAGCCAATAAAGATTTTGAATTAAATACTGAATTATGTGAACACTAGCGGTTGACTTTTTGTAAGTATTTATGTATACTAAGTGTATATTTTAGAAAAGGGGTTATTGCCTTTGGAACACTATTTTACTAATAATGCTAATTTAAAAAGCGAAATAAGAGAACTAATATATACGATTGCCAATACAGAATTTAAATTTTTAAGTGATAATGGAGTATTTGCTAAAAATAAAATAGATTATGGATCTGCTTTTTTGGTATCTCAATTTTTAAAACAGCACCTAGATATTACTGGTTCTCATATATTAGATGTTGGTTGTGGTTATGGTTTTATTGGCATTGTTATCAGCAAGTTACGAAAGACCAAAGTTGATTTAATTGATGTTAATAAGAGAGCTTTACATTTATGTGAACGTAATATAAAAATAAATAAAGTTGATTGTCAAGCATATATAAGTGATTGTTACGAAAATGTTGATAATAAATACGATTATATAATAACTAATCCGCCGATTAGAGCAGGAAAAGTAGTAGTAGAAAAAATATTATTAGAGGCTAAAAATTATTTGCAAGATCAAGGAGAATTATGGTTTGTTATTCATAAAGATCAAGGAGCTAAGTCGATGCAAAAAATATTAGAAAAACAATATAGTGTTGAAATAATTGCTAAAAGTAAAGGATTTTTTGTCTTTTGTGCAAAAATTTATTGACAAAATAATTAATTGGCTTTACAATTTTAAATTGGTGACATGTTTATTTTTTTACAAAAATAGTCTTAAAAATATTGTGTATGGGGTGATAACGTGGCTTATAAAGTTAAAAAATTTGGTGACTATCGTGAAAGAAGAAGTTTTTCAAGAACGAAAAACGTTTTGGAGTTGAATGATTTATTAGAAATTCAAAAGAAAAGCTATCAACAATTTTTAGAAGTTGGTATTAAAGAAATTTTTGATGATTTATTTCCAGTAGAAAGTTTTACTGGCAATATTTCTTTGGAATTTGGGGATTATTATTTTGATGAACCAAGATATTCTATTAAAGAAGCAAAAGAAAGAATGGTTAATTATGCTGCACCACTTAAGGTAGAAGCTCGTCTTTTTGTGCATGAAACTGGAGAAGTTAAAGAGCAAACAATTTTTTTAGGTGATATGCCTTTAATGACTGATGCAGGAACATTTATTATTAATGGAGCGGAAAGAGTTATTGTTTCCCAACTTGTAAGAAGTCCAAGTGTTTACTTTAAAAGAGAAATTGATAGTAAAAATGGTCGTCATATAATAACTGGGGAACTTATTCCTAATAAAGGTACTTGGTTAGAATATGAAACTGATGCTAAAGGAGTGCTATATGTTAGAATTGATCGGACAAGAAAAGTTACGGTTACAACATTGCTTAGAGCTTTAGGTTTATCAAGCGATGAAGATATAATCAATTTATTTGGTGAAAGCGAATATATCACAAATACTTTAGAAAAAGATAGTACTAATAATACTGATGAAGCTTTAATTGAAATATATGAAAAATTAAGACCAGGTGAACCTGCGACTTTAGATTCATCCAAAAATCAACTTATAACAAGATTTTTTGATCGTTTTCGTTACGATTTAGCAAAAGTTGGTCGTTATAAATTTAATAAAAAGTTAAACGTTTTAGATCGATTATTAGGTTTAACATTAGCAGAACCTATTATAGATAATGACAAAGTAGTCGTGGAAAGTGGTACAGTTGTTACTAAAGAAATAT
This sequence comes from uncultured Bacilli bacterium, assembly GCA_944363665.1. Lineage (GTDB taxonomy): Bacteria > Bacillota_I > Bacilli_A > RF39 > UBA660 > Onthocola_B. The sequence goes on from CALVUS010000019.1 coordinate 3,367, forward strand.
TAGAACAACTTCGTCCATTATTTGCTAATGGCTTAAACATTAAAGAAGTATTAATTAATGAAGAGTTAGATGATTATAATAAAATTCAAACAGTTAAAGTAGTAGATCCCCTTGATGAAAAGAAAACATTTACTTTAATTGGCACTGATGGAAGTGTTGATGTTAGAAGACTTACCATTCCAGATGTATATGCTTCACTTAATTATTATATTGGATTACATAATAATATTGGTAGTGATGATGAAATTGATAATCTAGGTAACAGAAGAGTTCGTCAAGTTGGAGAACTTATCCAAAATCAATTTAGAATTGGTATGTCTAGAATGGAAAGAGTTATCCGTGAAAGAATGACTACTCAAGAACTTGAAACAGTTACTCCAAAAACTTTGATTAATATTCGCCCAGTAACTGCTGCTTTAAAAGAATTTTTCGGTTCTTCACAACTTTCAAAATTCATGGATCAAATTAATCCAATCGCAGAACTTACTGATAAAAGACGATTGTCAAGTTTAGGACCTGGAGGTTTATCTCGTGATCGGGCTGGTATGGATGTTCGAGACGTTAATGCATCTCATTATGGTCGTATTTGTCCAATTGAATCTCCTGAAGGTCAAAATATTGGATTGATAACATCTCTTGCAGGTTATGCAAAAGTTAATGAATATGGTTTTATTATGACTCCATATCGTAAAGTTGAAAATGGCATTGTAACTGATGAAATCGTTTACATGACTGCAGATGAAGAAAAAGATTTCTATATTTCTCAAGCTACAATTGCCCTAGATGATAATAATGCAATTGTTGATGATGAAGTTATCGCTCGTTTAAATGGTGATACAGTTTATGTTGACAAGAAGCATGTTAATTATGTCGATGTTGCTCCTAGTCAAGTTGTAGCTATTACAACAAGTTGTATTCCATTCTTGGAATTCGATGATGCTAATCGTACTTTAATGGGTGCAAACATGCAACGGCAAGCAGTACCACTTTTAGAAACTGAAGCTCCAATTGTTGGAACGGGAGTTGAATATATTGCTGCTCGTGATTCTGGATCAACTATCGTTTGTAAAGCAGATGGTATAGTTGAATATGCAGATGGATTAAAAATTATTGTCAATGTAGCAAATGGCAAAGATACATATTATTTAGCTAATTTTGAAAGATCGAATGCTTCAAGTTGTGTTAATCACCGTCCTTTAGTTAAAAAAGGTGACAAAGTTCATCGTGGTCAAGTTATAGCTGATGGGCCATCAACTGATGAAGGAGAACTTGCCTTAGGTAAAAATATGACTGTTGCTTTCATGACATTTAATGGATATAACTATGAAGATGCCGTAATATTAAATGAAAGATTAGTCAAAGACGATGTTTATACATCCCTACATATTTCGCATTATGATATCGATTGTCGTGACACTAAACTAGGTCCTGAAGAAATTACAAGAGATATACCAAATGTTGGTGAAGATGCCCGCCGTAATTTAGATGCCGATGGTATCGTTAGAATTGGTACTGAAGTAAAAGAAGGAGACATTTTAGTTGGTAAAGTTACTCCGAAAGGTGTTCAAGAATTAACCAGTGAGGAAAAATTGTTGCATGCCATATTTGGTGAAAAGACCCGTGAAGTAAGAGATACATCACTTCGTGTTGAACATGGAGCTGGAGGAATTGTCCACGATATTAAAGTATATACTAAAGAAAATTCAGATGAACTACCTGCTGGTGTTTCTAAAGTAATAAGAGTATATATTATTCAAAAAAGAAAGATTCAAGTAGGAGATAAAATGTCTGGTCGTCACGGAAATAAAGGGGTTATTTCTTTGGTTTTACCAGAAGAAGATATGCCTTATTTACCAGATGGTCGTCCAGTTGATATTATGCTTAATCCTCTAGGAGTTCCATCTCGTATGAATATTGGCCAAATTTTAGAAGTACATTTAGGTATGGCTGGTAAAAAATTAGGAGTTCATTATGCTACTCCAGTATTTGATAGTGCTAAATGGGAAGATATAAAAGAAGAAATGGCCGAAGCTGGGATGGATGAAGATGGAAAAGTAGTTTTATACGATGGACGTACAGGAGAGCCATTTGACCATCGTATTAATGTTGGTGTCATGTATATGGTAAAACTTCATCACATGGTTGACGATAAACTTCATGCACGGGCTACTGGACCATATTCTCTTGTTACACAACAACCGCTAGGTGGTAAAGCTCAATTTGGTGGTCAAAGATTCGGAGAAATGGAAGTTTGGGCATTATATGCTTATGGTGCATCACATGTTTTACAAGAAATATTGACTGTTAAAGCGGATGATATTGTTGGACGTGTCAAGGTTTATGAATCCTTAGTTAAGGGCAAAGTAATTGATCAAGCTGGTGTTCCTGAAAGTTTTAGAGTTTTAGTTAAAGAATTCCAAGCTTTAGGATTAGATGTTCAAGTAGTCAATGATAAGGATGAAATAGTAGAATTTAAAGATATAGAAGAATCTGAAGATGACAGCGATGCTTTTAGAATTGAAGAAATCGAAGTAACTTCTAACGAATTAAATAATAATGAACCAGCACTAGAAGAAGAATATTTTGAAGAAGAACCAGAAGAAGATTTAGATGATTTAGAGTTCCCAGATATTGATGATATCGATACTGAGGATGAAGGAAAGTAGGTGGGTAAAATGATAGATGTAAGTAAATTTAAAGGAATAAAGGTTAGCATTGCATCACCAGAAAAAATTCGTTCTTGGTCTTATGGTGAAGTAAAAAAGCCTGAAACTATTAACTATCGGACCCTAAAACCTGAAAGAGATGGTTTATTCTGTGAAAAAATATTTGGCCCAACAAAAGATTTTGAATGTAGTTGTGGAAAATATAAAAGATTAAGATATAAAAATATAATTTGCGATCGTTGTGGTGTTGAAGTAACTCGCTCTAAAGTAAGACGCGAAAGAATGGGACACATTGAGCTTGCTGCTCCTTGCTCTCACATTTGGTTCTTTAAAGGTGTACCATCTAAAATGGGATTAGTTTTAGATATGTCACCTCGTGATTTAGAAGAAGTGTTATATTTTGTAAGCTATGTTGTAATTGATCCAGGTAATGCTCCTTTAGAAGTTAAACAAACATTATCTGACAAAGAATATCGTGCTTACTATGAAAAATATGGTAATTCATTTTCTGTAGGCATGGGTGCGGAAGCTATTAAAGAATTACTTAAAAGAGTTGATTTAGACAAAGAAATAGCAGATTTACGTGCGGAACTAGAAAATACTACCGGACAAAAAAGAATACGTTTAGTAAAAAGACTTGATTGTCTAGTAGCATTTCAAGAAAGTGGTAATAAACCTGAATGGATGGTTTTGGATGTGTTACCTGTAATACCTCCAGAACTTCGTCCAATGATTCAACTTGATGGTGGAAGATTTGCAACAAGTGATTTAAACGATTTATATCGTCGTATTATTAATCGTAATAATCGTTTAAAGAAATTGTTAGAACTTGGAGCACCAACTATCATTGTTCAAAATGAAAAACGTATGCTTCAAGAAGCAGTTGATTCTCTATTTGATAATGGACGTCGTGGTAGAAGTATTACTGCTGCCAGCAATCGTCCACTTAAGAGTTTATCTAGCATGCTTAAAGGTAAACAAGGAAGATTCCGTCAAAACTTATTAGGAAAACGTGTTGACTACTCAGGTCGTTCTGTTATCGTTGTAGGACCAAATCTAAAAATGTATCAATGTGGTTTACCTAAAGAAATGGCTATTGAACTATTTAAACCACATGTAATTAATGGTATAGTTGAACGTGGTCTTGCTCACAACATTAAGGGTGCTAAAAAATTAATTGATGCACGTGATGAAGCTGTATGGGATATTGTTGAAGATGTAATTACAGAGTACCCTGTCCTTCTAAATCGTGCTCCAACTTTACATAGACTTGGTATTCAAGCATTCGAACCAGTCCTAGTTGGTGGTAAAGCAATTCGTCTGCATCCCCTTGTTTGTACAGCATTTAATGCTGACTTTGACGGAGACCAAATGGCTGTTCACGTACCACTTTCTGAAGAAGCCAAAGCTGAAGCTAGAATACTTATGCTTGGTGCTAATAACATCTTAAATCCTAAGGATGGAAAACCAATCGTTACACCTAGCCAAGATATGGTTTTAGGAAACTGCTATTTGACAGTTGAATATGCCGGTCTACCTAATGAAGGACATGTATACAAAGATCCAAATGAAGCTTTAATGGCATATGAAAGAAGAGAAATAACTCTTCATACAAGAATTGCAATTCCAGTAAAATCATTTAAATATAAACTATTTACTGATGAACAAAGAGATAAATATTTAGTTACAACTGTTGGTAAGATAAAATTTAATGAAATTTTACCAGATACTTTTCCTTTTGTTAATGAAGGAACTAAAGAAAATATTGAAGGTGTAACTCCAGATAAATATTTTTTACCAATGGGTGCTAATATTCCAGAAGAAATTGCAAAAATGGAATTAATAGGTCCATTTATTAAGAAGACTTTAGGTCAATTAATTGCTCAAGTATTTAAAAGATATAAGACAACTGAAACATCAATTATGCTTGATAAATTGAAAGACTTAGGATTTAAATATTCAACTGTTGCAGGGGTAACTGTATCAATATCTGATGTTGTTCGCAGTGACGATAAAGAACAAATTATTGAAAGAGCTAAAGAAAAAGTTGATAAAATTAATAAACAATATCAAAGAGGTTTAATAACTGAAGAAGAAAGATATGAAAATGTAATAAATGCTTGGAATAATGCAACCGACGAAATTAAAGATGAGCTTGCAGAACTAAGTAAGAATAACTATGATAATCCAATTTTCATGATGATGAATAGTGGAGCTCGTGGATCAATTTCCAACTTCACACAACTTGCAGGAATGCGGGGACTTATGGCTAAACCAGATGGTTCTACCGTAGAAATTCCAATTACTTCATCATTTATTGAAGGATTATCCGTATCAGAATTCTTCTTATCAACACATGGTTCCAGAAAAGGTTCTGCAGATACCGCACTACGTACTGCTGATTCAGGATATCTAACTCGTCGTTTAGTAGATGTAGCTCAAGATATTATTGTAAAAGAATACGATTGTGGATCCGTTCAAGGATTAGTTGTATATGACTTAGTTAATGATAAAGATAATACAATAATTGAACCTCTTGCTGAACGTATTTTAGGAAGATTTGCATCTAAAAAAATTATTGATCCAGAAACAAAAGAAGTTATAGTTGATGCTGGAGAAATGATTACTGAAAATGCAGTTGTTAAAATTACTAAAGCTGGTATTAAAAAAGTTGAAATTAGAAGTATACTAACTTGTAAAGCACATAATGGAGTATGTCAAAAATGTTATGGACGTAATTTGGCTACTGGTAATTTAGTTGAAAAAGGAGAAGCTGTTGGTATAATGGCTGCTCAATCAATTGGTGAACCAGGTACTCAACTTACAATGCGGACATTCCACTCAGGAGGAGTTGCTCATGGTGGAGATGCCGATATTACTCAAGGGCTTCCAAGAGTTGAGGAATTATTTGAAGCTCGTGTTCCAAAAGGAAAAGCAACTATTGCTGAAATTAGTGGAAATGTAATAGGTATTGAAGAACAAAATGGTAAATACTTAATTACAATTGAAAATGAAGCAAATGTCAAAGAACATGTAACAAATTATAATATGAAGTTGCGAGTTGCAGTTGGTGATCATGTTGAAGCAGGTGATAAACTTACTGAAGGTGTTATTTCACCAAAAGAATTACTTGCTGTTACTGACCCACTTACTGCTCAAGAATATATATTAAAAGAAGTTCAAAAAGTTTATAAATTACAAGGTGTAGATATTTCTGATAAGCATATTGAAATTATTGTTAAGAGAATGATTAATAAAGTTAAAATTATTGATGCTGGTGATACTAAATTTGTTGAAGGATTATCAGTATCATTAAGAGAATTTACCGAAGGTAATAAACCAGTTATTCTTTCTGGTGGAGTTCCTGCTAAAGGAAATCCAATTATGCTTGGTATAACTAAATCTTCTTTAGAAACTGATTCATTCTTGTCTGCTGCATCATTCCAAGAAACGACTCGTGTTTTAACAGATGCTGCAATCCATGGAAAAGTTGATAATTTACAAGGATTAAAAGAAAACGTAATTATAGGTAAACTTATTCCAGCAGGTACTGGTTATAAACAATATAGTGATATAAAAATAGCTTTGGAAAAAGATATTTTAAATGATGATGCTAGCGAAATATTAGAAGAAAAATTAATGGATGATGCCGATATTCATTTGAATATGCATGATACATTAAAAGATGCATAAAACTACTGTAAAAAGTAGTTTTTTCATGTAAAAATTGCAAATTATTAAATAAAATAATATAATTAATTAGGTGATATTATGTATGAAAATAAAAAAATACTAATTTTAGGAGCAGCTAAAAGTGGTTTAGCAGCAGCTTCATTATTAGCTAATAAAAATAATGATATTACATTAAGTGATATTAATCCTTTAAAAAAAGAAGATGAAATGATGTTAAATGAGTTAGGCATTAAAATTATTATAACACCTAATCAAGTTGACTTAATAGATTCATCTTATGATTTAGTTATTAAAAATCCTGCGATTATGTCTACAAGTGATATAGTTAAAAAACTTGAGAACTTAGGTATAAGAACTGAAAACGAGATGGAAGTAGCATATCATTATTTACCTCAAAATATTACTATAATTGGTATAACGGGATCTAATGGTAAAACTACAACAACAACAATTATTTATGAATTATTAAAAAGGCACGGTAAAAATACTGTGCTTGGAGGAAATATTGGAACACCTTTAAGTACTTTAGTTACAAAGATCAAGCCTCAAGATATTTTACTTTTAGAAATTAGTGATCATCAATTATGTGATTTACATGATTTTAAGACTGATATAAGTATTTTAACTAATATTTGTCCAACTCATTTAGACTATCATGGAACTTATGAACATTATATGGATACTAAAAAGAAAATATTTAATCATCATACTAAAAATGAAATAGCCATTATTAATAAAGCTAATGCTGATAGTTTAAAAATAACGGAAGATATTTTGTCAACAAAAATTTATTTTAATGATAATAAAAATTATATTGATGATAAATATATTTATTTAAATGGTGAAAAATATCTAAATATTGCTGATATAAATATAAAAGGTATTCACAATTATGAAAATATTTTGGCAGCTTTATTAGTATTACAAAATTTTGATTTGGATAAAGAAATAGTAACAACATTTTTAAAACAATTTAATGGAGTTGAGCATCGATTAGAATTTGTTTTAGAAAAAGATAAAGTAAAATATTATAATGATTCTAAATCTACTAATCCTACATCAACTATAACAGCTTTAAAAACTTTTAAAAATTCTATTCATTTAATTTTAGGAGGATTAGAAAGATACCAAGATTTTAATGAATTAAATGATTATTTAAAATATGTTAAGCATATTTATGCTATTGGTGAAGTAACCAAAAGAGTAGCTGAATATGCTAAAAATGTGCAAATTCCTTGTACAGAATGTGTTACTTTAAGTAAAGCTTTAGCAGAAATTAAGAAAAATGTCGTTGCTAATGAAATAGTTCTTTTATCTCCTGCCAGTTCTTCACAAGATCAATATAAGAAATTTGAAGAAAGAGGAGAAGAATTTAAAAATATAGTTGAAAATTTTTAAATAAAAGGATATAATTTAATATATAAGCATAAGGGGCTGATAGTATGAATGGACAAAATTCAAATAATCAATTAAATCAAAATGATCAAAATAGTTTAGGAAATGTTAATCCTAATGTATTAGGTAATGTGACACCAGGAGTACAATCTACAAATCAAAATGCTAGTATGGCGATTCCTAATAATTCAATGCCACAACAATCTACGACTAATTTTAATGCTCAAAGTGAACCATTAAGGAATGATGTATTAGCTGGATCTGCACCTAATAATATGATTAATGGCATAAATGATATGCCTAATGTGGCTCAAATGGTTCAAATGGATGCAACAAATAATGTATCTCAACCACAAACCAATAACTTTGCCAACCAAAATATTAATACGACTCAAAATTTAGGGCAAAATGTCGTTAATAATGGGCCAGTAGCTCAACCTATTCCGGGAACTGAAGGAACTTATCAAGCCACAAGCCTTACAGGAAATACTGTAGGAACAGGAACTCCTTCATTAGGTCAAGAAAATATTAATACAAATGGCTACGTTGAACCAAACAGAGTAGAAAATATTGGTTCAGTACCCCCTTCCAATCAAACTCCAGTTAAGCAAAAAAAGCCAATGAATAAAACATTATTTGTTGTACTTATAATTGTTTTAATTGCTGCTGTAGCAATAGGAGTTTACTATTTTTTAAATATGAGCAATAGTGTTAATGTTTCCATTAAAGATGTCAATATAGGTGTCGGCGAAACATTATCTGATAATATTAGTGATTATGCAACGATTACTGGTAAAAATGCTGATACTTGTACATTAAATAATCGTAATGTAGATACATCCACAATAGGGGAATATGAATTTGAGATTAATTGTGGGGATGATAAATATACTGGAAAGGTTATTGTTAGTGATATGACTGCACCGGTTGCTACAACAAATGTTGTTTATAAAGTAGTGAATGATACGATAAATTCTGATGAATTTGTAAGCTCTTGTGAAGATCCTTCCGGCTGTGATTATACTTTTGCTGATGAAGCAACTGTTAATGGTTATTTACAAACAGCAGGAGGACCTTACACAGTAGGCATGAATGTAACAGATGAAGCTGGTAATACTACAACCTTAGATGCATATTTGTATGTTTCAGCTTATGATATATTAGCTTATACTAGTTGTATTTTAGACAATCAAACTGTAAGTGATTATCAAGCAAATAAAGCGATTACAGATTTTTTCCCAATCGGCCGTGATGCAAGTAATGAATTATCATATTTAGGTATTGGCAGAAGAATATACACTTATGTGTTTACAAATATTGAAGAATATAATACTGTAAAAGGTGAAAAACCTAATACTTTAACCTTTGATAATGTCACTGGGCTAGCTAGTTACGATGATGAAAATTTAACAATAACAATATCTACAGATTTAAGTAATGCTACGTTAAATACTGAAGCAGGAGGCACTTTTGGCCCAAGCTATGCAATTTTTAGACAATATTATACAGATAAGGGATATACTTGTTCTAATTCAACGACACCATAAAGATGGCATTCGTCATCTTTTTTTCTTGTTATAAATTATTATATATGATAAAATTTTTATAGAATAGGTGAGAATATGAATAAGAAAAAAATTTTATTGTATGTTGCTGTAATATTATTAGTTATTTTAATTGGTTTTTTGTTTATTAAAATATTTGATTTTGAAAATGAGCCAAAAAAATCCGATAATGGTATACCAGAAGTAACACTTGAGTTAGTAGACCAGCTTTATAGTTATTTAGATATAGACAATCCTAATGGAATTATGACTATGTATTCAAATATTTATACTACAGTAAATAATTTAAGCTATGATGTTTTAGAAAAAATGATATTAAATTATACTATTAATTATGATACTACTAATTTAGAAAATTTAACTAGTGCTGAATTATTACAAGAAAATGTAGAAGGAACACCTTTGTATAAAATAAAAACTGCAGTTTTTAATACAAACTTATCAAAATTATTTGGTAATGAAGCGAAACTGCAATTTACTGCCAATTTTATATTTCAAGAAAATATAAGAGCAATTTTAAGTAATAGTGGCGATTATTATTATGTATATGAAACTAATGAAATTAATAATAATAGTTATAAAGTATTTAAGAAAATGGACCGCTATTTAGTTACTGATAATAATGCTACAATTAAAATTTATGATTATTACTTAAAATGTAATATAGAAACTAATATATGTTATAATGATGAAAGAAATCGTTATATTAATAACAATGTTAAATATACTGAAGATTTAAATTTGGATAATTACACTAATTATTTAACCACTTATGAACATACATTTAAATATGATAATGGTAATTATTATTGGGTTAGTTCAAATGCCACTAATTAGTTTGCAAGACTGCATGTAAAACGTAACGATTATATTCATCAGCACAAGTTGATAGAGTAATAATTTTATCATCACTTGAAAGTTCGATGCCGAAGTCATAAATACTTCGGTTTTTTAACATATTTAAAAATTCTAGTTTATCCTCATCGGTAGCAAAAATTGTTTGCATATAATCGGTAGTTACTTGAATTTTATAAATTGAAAAAACTTTATAATTTAAATTTTCATACAATGTTTTAAGATTTATTATTTGATTATCAGGGTTAGTATACCAACTATATCTCAAAGTATTTTGTAAAGTTCCAAACATAACTCCATTATAGTAACGATTATGAGCATATATGATAATATTATCGCTTAAGTAGTCTGTATTATTGCGATAATCCATAAAAACCCAACCATTATTATCTTCTTCAAAATAAAAGTTGTGATGTAAATAATATTCATTATCTTCTGCTTGTACTACAGGATAATCGATATTTGTATTATTAACATTCAGCCACCCAACAGATTCAGGATTTACATTATATAAACTAGCTATATCTTCATTTACTACTAATTTTTCTTCATCTTTTTTTTCTGAATTTAGTTTGTCAATAATTTCTTGAGAATTATTGATTTCAATTACTTGGGTTATTTTGTCCTGAATCGTATTTACTTTTTGCATAGAGTTATAATTATCATAAAATACGTATCCGAAAGAAAAAAATATTATCAAAATTATAAAATAGCAACAAGTTTTTAATATACTGTAATTCGTTTGCTTTAAAATGTTTTCACCTAGATAATCGTTACTATAAACTAGTTTAAAATATATTTTATATTTTTTACTTTTCTTTTTATTATATTGTTTTAAATATTCAATTGTTTCTATATTTTCAATGTTTTCATGAATGATTATTTTAATATTTTTTTTGCTATTTTTTCGTAGTGTATTGATTATAAATTCTAAATCATTTCTATTTACTATATTTACATCAATGGTTTTTAAATATTTATTAATACGACAAAAAGCAGTAAAGTCTTCAATGTCTTGATTGCTCATAGGTAAGTTAATTTTTAAAGATATTTTATAAAATAAGCTAGAAAACACACTTAAATTATTTTCAATCATAAAATTAGATAAAAATAATATTTCATTTCTAGATTCTACCAAGATTCCATATTTGTCTAAATATTCAATCATAAATGGTTGTAAATTATAACAATTTACATTTTTAATATTGGAATGCATTATTTTTTCACAGTAAGAAAATGTTAATTGTGAATCTTCCTTTAATATTAAATTAGTAATATTAGAATTATTTTTAAATATTTCCATTAAAAAATTTAGAAATTCATTTTTTTCAAGTATGATAGTATTAATACTATAAGTGTTAGATAATTCTTCTAAAAAAGTAGCTAAAATTTTAGTATTGCTAGATATATATTCATCAGAAAAAACTAGTTCATTACAACTAATTACATTAGTATCAATT
>CALVUS010000020.1 GCA_944363665.1 uncultured Bacilli bacterium
TAGTATCAGGAATTATTAATTTATCTCCAATAGTTAGAGTACTTAAATCATTATAATCTCCTAAAATGGTTTGAGTAGTATTATATTTAGTGCAAACTGATTCTATTGTGTCAGTTTCTTTCATGATATGAATTTGATATGTAACAAATGATTCTTCTTTATCATTAATACTCTCAATTAATTCAGATTTATCTTCTTCAGTAATTTCATTTTCTGTATCTCTTTTTTCACCATCTTCTTGTACTTCTTCTTCCACTTCTACAACTGGAATTTCTGCTACTTCCTCTTTGCTTTCAGCATCTATCACATTATCCTTCCTTTCATCAGTAATTGCATCATCAATTTCATCTAACATTTCTTCAAATGGTACTTCTTCCTCTTCAACTCTTTCAAAAATTGGTTCATCTTCCTTTATTTCTGTAGCATTTATACTATATTCAATATTAACTTTTAATGTATCTTTATCGATTATTTCATATGTAAAATCTTCAATCGAAAAATCAACAGATTCACGATCAATTCTCGTAGCAATATTAACCGAAAACGGCAATACATGTTCAAAATGTTCTTTGTTAATGCTAACTTCATGAGATTTATAATCTCCTGAAACAATAAAATTTCCTAGTATTTCGGAATCATTAACAGTATACTCATGTTCAAGTGATATACTAAGAATTTCACAAATATTAGTTTTAAATTTAATATCTTTTGTAAAAGGTATTATACAATTCATCTTTTCCTCCCTAATAATATTTATGATTAATAGATTAATTTATTCTTACTTAATTTATTTTAATAAAATAAATAAGTTGTTCATATGAGAACAACTTATTTGATAAACATAGCATCACCAAATGAAAAAAATCGATAATTGTGTGCTATTGCATAATTATAGGCACTTAGAATAAATTCTTTTTTAGATAATGCCGAAACTAGCATTAATAAAGTACTTTTAGGTAAATGAAAATTAGTTATAAGTCCATCAATTGCTTTAAATTCAAAACCAGGATAGATAAATATATCTGTATTACCACTACATGGCATGAATTTATCATATTTACTTCTTACTGTTTCTAAAACTCTAGTTGAAGTTGTACCAACCGCATATATCTTACCTTTAGCATTATTTAAAGTATCTGCTGCCTCTTTAGATAAAATAAAATATTCACTATGCATTTTATGCTTAGTAATATCAGTTACTTCAACTGGTCTAAATGTTCCCAAACCAACATGCAAAGTAACATAAACTATCGTTACACCTTTTTTCTTTATTTGGTCAAGTAAGCTATTAGTAAAATGTAGTCCAGCAGTTGGTGCTGCAGCAGAGCCAATATTTTTAGCATACACAGTTTGATATCGTGATTGATCTTCTAATTTTTCATGAATATACGGCGGCAAAGGCATCGTCCCTAATTTATCTAATATTTCCATCAATATGCCTTTATATATTAATTGGACATGTACTATGCCTTCTTCTTTTTTTTCAATAACTTGAGCTTTTAAAAGCCCGTTTCCAAAATTTATAATAGTTCCTATATGAAGTCTTTTTTGAGGTCTAGATAAACATTCCCATGTATCTCCAACAATATTTTTCAAAAGCAAAAGTTCAATAACTGCTTTCGTATCTTCTTTTTCACCGATAAGTCTTGCAGGTATAACTTTAGTATCATTTAATACTAAAATATCCTCTGAATTTAAATAATCAATAATATTTTTAAATATATCTTCTTTTAATTCACCGGTTTTTTTATCCATAATTAGTAATTTAGAATCACTTCTATTTTCAAGAGGAGTTTGAGCAATTAAATGTTCTGGCAATTCATAGTTATATTCTTCAATGTTCATTTATTATCTCCTCAAATTTAGCCATTACTTCATCATTAATATCATCAATTGTTCTAATAACATCATTTTTAACACAATCAATTTTAACATATCCATATTTTTCGGTTAATTCCAAATAGGCTTTTTCAGCTTGTTTTAAATGTTCACGATTGCTTTCGTGCTGATCACTTGCCTCAGCACGACTATTTTTTAAAATTTCGGCATAAGGTGAAGGCATATAAAGAAAAATTACAGCATCTGGTCTTGGAAGTTCCATTATACCAAATTCTAATAAATCTAATTTTTCATACATTTTAAATCTTTCTTCTTTATTTTTTAATTTGCCACCTTGATGAGCCATATTAGATTCCACATAACGATCTAGCAAAACTATATCACCATTATTTAAATGTTCATTGATTTCAGCGATATTATATCGCCGATCTGCCGCATAATAAGCTGATGCTACTAAGGCATCGACATTAGCTGCTCCTTCACTAAACCAGCCATCACAAATATACGATTTGCCTAAATAAGGACCTCCCACAATTTTGCCAGTCGGTGTATCATATTTAGGAAAACTATAATTATAAATATTTATGCCTTTTTCTTTACATCTAGTAACTATTTTTTTTGTTTGAGTTTCTTTTCCCGAACAATCAGTTCCTTCAATTACTATTAATTTTCCTCTTTTCATATTTACCTCACATATTCTATTATTTCATACTCTATATCATTTTCTTTTAGTTTCTTAATAACATTTTTTTGATATTTACTTTTATCAAAAGCCGGAAAATAGACATCGGCTGGTGCTACTGCAGCAACCTCTGTTAAATATATTTTATCGGCAAAGGGCAAAAATTGCTGATAAATACTAGCTCCCCCAATAATCATAACTTCTTCATCTAAACTATTTAAGTAGTCTAACAATTTAGCAAATTCTGTAAATAATATACCATTTTTTATGTCTTTTAAGCTTTTAGACAATACAATATATTCCCTACCTTCTAAATTTTTGGGTAAAGATTTATAAGTATTAGCTCCCATGACTATTTTTTTACCCATTGTCATTTTTTTAAAATTTATTAAATCTTCTTTCAAATGCCATATTAAATTATTATTTTTACCCAGTTCATAATTCTTGCCAACTGCAGCAATTATACTAATCATTATTGAGCTATTGGAAACTTAATTGGTCCTAAATGCTGGTAGTTTTTAATTTTAATATCTTTTAATTCTTTAGAATTATCAAACTGGTAAAAATCTTTTATTTCAGGGTTAATCCATAATTCAGGAGCTGGAAAATCTCCATTTGTTTCAAATCTTTTTATTTGTTCTTTGATGCCATCTATTTGATTTTTATAAATATGAGCATCTTTAATACTATAATCAATTGTGCCAACCTTTAACCCACATACTTGAGCAATTAAAGAAAGTAATACGGAATACTGAGTAACATTAAATGGTAGTCCTAAAGGAACATCACAGCTTCTTTGATGAACCCATATATTTATTTTACCATCGGTTACATCCCATTCTGTTGACCAAACACAACTGGGAAGTACTGCTGTTTTTAAATAGTCATCTTGCCACAACGATATAACTAATCGGCGATCTGTTGGATTATTTTTAATTGTATCAATGATTTTATCAGTAAAGCCAAATCTTTTGACAATATAACCATAAGCAGTACCAATTGTATAAGCCAAATCCTTTCCAAAATCTTTAATAATGTCTTTTTTTACTAATTTACCATCTTCTAAAACATTTTGAGTAGCAATCCATAGACCATCTTTATTTATTTGCCATTCATCCCAAATATGTACATCGCGCATCTGTAACCATCGAACATCATTTGATTGAGCTTGATAAATCCATAGCATCTCTAATATGGCCTGACGAAAATAAAGCTGTTTAGTGGTAAGACAAGGAAATTCTTCTGCTAAATCAAAATGTAAATGATAGCTAGGTATTTTAATACTATCAATACCCGTTCTATTTTCAACTTTTTGACCATTTTTTAAAATAGTTTTACATAATTTTATATATTCTTGATCCCACTTTGACATAAAAACCTCTTATTCATACCATAATGGATATTTACTGGTTATTTGTAATACTTCTAAAGATAAATTATTTAAAATTTCTTTATTGTCATGATTTAATAAAGCTTCTGCAATAATTGAACCAATTTTCTTAAAATCATCTTCTTTTAATCCCCGAGTAGTCATGGCAGGAGAACCAATTCTAATACCGCTAGTAACCATAGGACTTTCTGTATCTTGCGGAATTGTATTTTTATTAACTGTTATATGAATAGTGTCCAAAAGGTCTTGAGCTTCTTTACCAGTTAATCCACAATTTCCTTTAACATCAACCAATATCAAGTGATTATCTGTACCATTTGATACAATATGAAAACCATGAGCTTTTAGTTCATCTGCTAAAGATTTAATATTTTTTAATACTTGTTCTTGATAAGTTTTAAATTCGGGTTGCAATGCTTCATAAAAGCATTGGGCTTTAGCCCCAATTACATGCATAAGTGGGCCACCTTGAATTCCTGGAAAAACAGTCTTATCTATTTTTTTAGCAATCTCTTCATTATTAGTTAAAATCAAACCTCCTCTAGGACCTCTTAAAGTCTTATGGGTTGTTGTTGTAACTACATCAGCATAAGGTATCGGTGATTGATGTAGTCCAACAGCAACAAGACCTGCAATATGTGCCATATCGACAAATAAATATGCTCCAACAGCATCAGCTATTTCACGAAATTTAGCAAAATCGATACTTCTAGAATAAGCACTAGCACCTGCAATTATCATTTTTGGTTTTTCTTTTAATGCTTTTTCTTTTATTGCCTCATAATCTATCATTTCAGTATTAGGATCCACATCATAATCTACTATTTCATAATCCATGCCACTAAATGACAATTTATGACCATGAGTTAAATGTCCTCCATTAGAAAGATTCATTCCCATTACTTTATCTTTAGGATTTAGTAGTGCTCTATATACTGCCATATTAGCACTAGAACCTGAATGTGGTTGAACATTTGCATATTTAGCTTTAAATAATTTTTTAGCATATTCTCTAGCAGCCTCTTCAAATATATCTATATTTTCACAACCACCATAATATCTTTTGCCCGGATATCCTTCAGCATATTTATTTGTAAGAATACTTCCCTGTAATCTCAAAATAGCATTTGATACATAATTTTCCGATGCTATTAGCTCAATATTAGCCTCTTGTCTTTCTCTTTCTTTTTCCAAAGCAATTTCTAATTTTTTATCCATAATTTTCCTTCCCTTCTTTCATTTCTATTAAATTATCAATAATCATTGCTACAGTCATTGGCCCAACTCCTCCAGGATTCGGAGTAATAAATGAGCAAACAGTTTTAATGTTCTCAAAATCGACATCTCCTACAATTTTACCGTCAATTCTACTTACTCCAACATCCACTACAACAGCACCTTTTTTCACATAGTCTTTTTTTATTAAATGTGGTATACCAGTAGCACTAATTAAAATATCTGCTTGTCTTGTAACATCAAGTAAATTCTTAGTTTTAGAATGAGATACAGTGACAGTAGCATTTTTATTTAGTAATGCTAAACTAAGTGGATGCCCAACAATATTGCCTCTACCAACTATTACAACATTTGCACCCTCTATAGGAATATCATAAATTTCTAATAATTTTATGATTCCCTTTACTGTGCAAGGCAAAATTGTCTTTTGACCTAAATATAACTTATAAATATTCTCTTTGGTAAAACCATCGACATCTTTTGAAGGTATTATAGAATTACTACATTTATCAAAATCCAAATGTTTTGGTATTGGACTTTGTAAAATTATGCCTGTAACACTAGAATCTTTATTTAATTGATCAATTAGTTCTAATAAATATTTTTCTGTAATAGTTTCTTCTAGTACATATTTTTCAACTTCGATTCCCACATAATTACATGCCTTTTCTTTATTTTTAATATATATTTGACTTGCTGGATTATTACCAACTAATATTATTGCTAATTTTATTTGCAAATTATTTTTTGTTATTTTTTCTTGCATTTTATCCAACAATTCGTCTTTTACTTTTTTACCATCTAAAATCAAAATAATCCCCCACTTTCAAACAAAGATCTATTATGGTCGATTCCTAAATGCTCGTAAGATTTTTCGGTTGCAACTCGCCCACTTCTCGTTCTTTTAATAAATCCTTCCTGTAATAAAAATGGTTCTACAACATCTTCAATTGTCGATATTTCTTCCCCAATTGCTGTAGATATTGTTTCAACTCCTACTGGACCTCCATTAAACTTATTGATTAGAGCCTCTAAATACTCAATATCAATATTATCTAATCCGTATTTATCTACGTTCAAACGATTCAAAGAAGTTAAAGTAATATCCAAATCAATTTTACCAGTTCCTTCGACTAAAGCAAAATCCCGCACTCTTTTAAACAATCGATTAGCAATACGAGGTGTCTTTCTACTTCTTTTAGCTAATTCTACAGCTGCATCATCATCTATATTCATATTAAGAACATTACTAGTTCTTTTTACTATATTTGCTAATTCTTCATCGCTATAAAATTCTAATTTGTTGACAATTCCAAATCGATCACGTAAAGGACTAGATAAATCCCCCGCTCTAGTTGTTGCCCCAACTAATGTAAAAGGTGGCAAATCAATTTTAACACTTCGACTTTTTCCTTCTGTACCAATTACAATATTGATTGTAAAATCTTCCATCGCTGAATAAAGTATTTCTTCGATAAAAGAAGGTATGCGATGGATTTCATCAATAAATAAAACATCTCCTGGATCAAGTCCCGATAAAATAGCTGCTAAATCACCACTTTTTTCAATTGAAGGACCAGTAGCAGTTTTAATATTGCTCCCCATTTCATTAGCTATAATATGAGCTAACGTCGTTTTACCAAGCCCTGGAGGA
Source organism: uncultured Bacilli bacterium (assembly GCA_944363665.1). Taxonomy (GTDB): domain Bacteria; phylum Bacillota_I; class Bacilli_A; order RF39; family UBA660; genus Onthocola_B. The sequence continues at coordinate 6,802 of CALVUS010000020.1, forward strand.
CCATAAAGCAAGACATGATCTAGTGGCTCATTACGCATTTTGGCAGCTTCAATAAATACTCGCAAATTTTCTTTTATTTTTTCTTGACCAACATACTCATCTAAATTTTCTGGTCTAATATTTTTCTCAAAAATATCTTCTGGTTTTAATTCACTTTCGATTATTCTATCATCCATAATTTGTACCTCCAAGCTTAAGCTATGTTATTAAAATTATACAATACGAATTATTGTTCGTCAACAATTAAGTTAAAAGTCTCTTGAATATATTTTTTTACATTTTGCCAACTTTTAACACTAGGATATTTACTATTTTCATTTTTATTATTCATTCTAAGAACTTTTATACCATGTTCACTAATTTCATCTAAAACGTTTTCTTTATCATCAATAAATAAACTAACATTATGTGATATGCAAGCCTTACCTTTTTTTTCTTGCTTAAATATAATAGCATCATAAGGGATTTTTTTAGATATTAAATATTTTTCGGTAATAGGAATTAAAAAGTCAAAACCTTTAGAACCACGAGCCGTAATGATAACAATACTAAAATTTTTTTCTTTTAACCATTTTAATACTTCTATCGCTTGTTCTTTTAATTCCACATTTTCTTGTATATCTTTAATATGCTTTTTTAAAAATTTTTGATATTCCGAATGCTTTAGTAAATGAAAATCTTCTAAATCTTTATATTTATCATTTTCATGTAATATTTTATTAGCAAGTTTACTAGTTTCAGTTAAAGTATCATCCAGGTCAATTCCAATTACCAATTTTATCACCCAATTTCCTTCTAAAATAATTATACACTATCTAGCATTTTTTAAAAAGTATATTTTTTATGTTGTAGAATAAAGCTATTTGGTGTATAATTAATTTTAGAATAAAGGTATGTGTGATACAGTATGTTTAGAGATTTTGATTACGAAAATAAACCTGTTGTTGACATTGTAAATGAAATGATCGTTGATGCTATAAATAAAAATGCTTCCGATATTCATTTCGATCCAACAGAAAATGAACTTAATGTCCGCATTAGAATAGATGGGGAACTTTTGGAGTATGCCAAGGTTCCTAATTTTGTTAAGAAAAATCTTCTAACGAGAATCAAAATTATATCTGGAATGAATATTACCGAAACAAGGCTACCACAAGATGGAGCCATTAAAAACTTAACTGATAAATTAGACCTCGATCTGCGGGTTTCCAGTTTACCAATAGTTGATGGTGAAAAAATTGTTATTCGTATTTTAAACTATACAATGTCCACCGCAGGTTTAAATAACCTTGGCTTATCTGAAAAAAATTTAGAAAAAATTAATAAACTTATTAAAATGCCTAACGGAATCATCTTAGTTGCTGGGGCTACAGGATCTGGTAAATCAACTACTGTATATGCTATGCTTCAAATTTTAAATACTGTTTCTAGAAATATTATAACTGTTGAAGATCCAGTAGAAATGAAAATAACTGGTATTAATCAAGTTCAAGTAATGAGTGATATTGGGCTTACATTTGGTAATACTTTAAGAAGTATTCTTCGTCAAGACCCTGATGTTATAATGATTGGAGAAATCCGAGATGATGAAACGGCACGTATAGCTGTTCGAGCATCAATTACAGGACACCTAGTACTTTCAACAATTCACACTAACAATTCTTTAAATACTATTGAAAGACTACTCGATATGGAAGTTGAAAGATACTTACTTGGTAGTGCTCTTACAGGTATAATTTCTCAAAGACTTGTTAAACGATTATGCCCAAAATGTCGAACAAGCAGACCTACTACTGATTTTGAAAAAAATTTATTTGAAAAAGTACTTCATCAAAATGTTGAAGCAATATATACACCTCATGGTTGTAGTGAATGCATCAATGGCTATACTGGTCGAATTGCTCTTCATGAAGTATTAATCATCACTCAAGAAATAAGAGATGCTATTACAAACAATGTTCGTAAAAATGAATTGAGACATTTAGTTTACAATCAAAGTGATGTAACTAGTCTCTTGCAAGATGGCTTAGAAAAAGTTGTTGAAGGATACACTAGCATTGATGAAATATTAAGAGTAATCGATGTTGAAGATGACATCGGTGAAGATGAAGAAGATATAAAAGCAGCATTTATGGGTAAGCCAAATAATCATGAAAATGCAACTATTGAATCACTAGATAATAATATTGAAACACTTTAAAACGTCCACTTTTAGGACGTTTTTTCTTCTTTAAAAATAATATGTTTAAAAGTATTATCAAAAACTATTTCTTTGATAAGATCCGGTTTAATATTTAGTTTTAAAAAATCCTCTTTTTTATACCATAACATATGCATATTAGGATTTTCTAAATTTATAAAATTACCCCGCAAAAATATTTCTTTTGCTCCTTCAATTTCATAGATAAATAAATATTCATGACATTTAGTATTATCTTTAAAATAGAAAAAATTTTCTATTATTCTAACTAATTTTATATTATCTAAGGATACATCAAAATTCAATTCTTCTTTTAATTCTCTTATAACTGCCCTTTTACTATCCTCGCCAAAATTTATTCTCCCTCCAGGAATGCTATAGTAATCTTTATCATCTCTTTTACCTATTAAATAATAATCATTATATTTTATTACTGCAGCACTACGGACATTAAATTTTTCTTCTTCATTTATTTGAAAAGTTAGATCCATTATATATGCAACCTTCTTTCTAATTCATTTTTCATTTGTTTTTTATTAAACACTAATAAAAATGCTAAGATTACCAAACTAATAATTACAGATATAAAACTGGGCCATAAAACATCTACTTTATTAAAAATTATAAGTATTCCTGGAACTAGGCCAATTAAGGAATTAATAGTTGCATAAAAGATAAATTCTTTAGCTAGTCTTTTCCGAAATAAGCGCATTATTAAAATAGCAATGGTATAAATACTACAAATAAATGGTAAACAATAATTAATACTCCATTTATTAAAGCCTGTAAAATAATCCCACATAAATGATATTAAAATAATTAAAATCATTTCTGCAAATAGCATTCTTATAAAGTGCTTTCTACCCTTTATTGCTGTTATAAGTGTCAACCAAAAAGATATAATACCAGCTACTACAAAAAGTGACCAAGAAAGAGTTCTACTGACAATAAAGTTAAAAAAAATACAAACAAATATTGCAACAATAGATAAAAATTTCAATAAATTATATAGAAATTTATGGTTTTTATAATTATATTCAATTATAGGAAATACATCATTAACGTTTTCAACTTTAATGGGATTATTACATAAAGGACAAATATTAGTACTACTAGCTATATTGACATTACATTTTAAACATTTACTCATTTGTCTCCTCCTATTTTGTTAGTGTTAATTGTCACATTTATACCTTCAGCTGTTAAATAACGAAAAAAATTTTTTTCTATTTCACTATTTACAAATTGTGATGTAAATGTAAGCAGCATTTTATTTAAATATGAACACATACATAACTGAATTTTAGAAGTACTAATAAATACATCAAAATAATCTATATATTTTTGATATACTTCAGGAATATCAATAATGCCAATATTTGATAATGTCATAGTAGCATAATTTTCAGTAAATTTATAAGCATATCTTAAAACTAAGTCTTTAATAAATATGGGTATTAGTCTAAGTATGAAAATATCTTCTAATTTAGCCATATTATTCATTTTATTTTCTACATTTTCTTTAGTTAAATTTCGTTTGAATTCTTCATTTACGACTTTTATAATATCAGCAATGTCTTCACCATTATATTTAAAACTTATATTAACTGCATTAAAAAAATTACGAACTGTATAAGACGGATAATAATTACGTAAATTAACAGGTACAGTAACAACAATTGGCTTCTTACGAGCTTTTAATTCCATCGATTCACCAATACATTTTATAAGTAAACTAACTAAATAAACTGTCAAAGTAACATTGTATTTTTTAGCTAATTTTAATAAACTATTGACATCTACTATTCCTTCAATTATTTTAAGTCTATTTTCTACATATTTTTCGTCTTTAATTTTATAGGCTATTTTGCTGCTCGTTATCGATTTTTTTATTTTCCCTGTATAATACTTTCTAAATGAATCATTACTACTTTCCTTAATACTAGCTTTATTAATTGCCTCTTTACTATTAATTTTGTATTTTTCTTCCAAGTAGTTAACAACCAAAGTTTTTAAAAACATCAATGTTCCTGTCCCATCAGTTAAAGCATGATTTACTTCCAAATTAATTCTTTTTTTATAATATGTTACTTGAAATAATAATCCCGTATCAAACTTACTACATGGTCGCAAGTGTTCTTCAACTACTACAGGCTTAATATTTGATTCTTCAAGATAATACCAAAATAATCCTCTTTTGAGTACAGATCTAAAAATAGGATATTCTTGTAAAGTTTTTGTTAGTGCAACATTTAAAATATCTTTATCGACATTTTCCACTAAACTAACTGTAAAACGAAATATTTTGGAATCATATTTATTCTTTGATGGTGGAAATATCTTGGCGGCATTATCTAATCTATACCATTTACTCACTTTTATCACCTATAAATCCTTTTATTAATTCTATGGTTAATGTAGTATATTTTTTATCAAAAATATTAGTAAAATAACCATGATAAGCATCTTTTAAATCATAATGAACTACACTAACTAAATGTCGTTTTAACTTTTTTACAAGGCATACTCCTTCATCATGTAAGGGATCATTAGTTCCTGTAACAATCATGGTTTTTGGTAATCCAAACAATTTTTTTGCTTGTAATAAATTAACATATTGATCCATTTTATACTCATCAGGTAAATACATATTAATATAATCTTCTAGTATTTTTCTTGTTAAAAAGCCTTTTTTGCTATTAGTATTCAAAGACACATATTTGGAATTTAAAGTATAATCTGTTTGAGTCGCAGGATAAATCAATATCAACTTTTTACATCTAAAATCCTTTTGGTGCAATGCTTTTAAACTTATCCCCATAGCTAAATTACCTCCAGCAGAGTCTCCCATTAATAAAACATTATTCCAATTGGTGTTATCCATTATATTTTTAATTACAAAGTAACAATCGTTAAATCCAGTTGGATATGGATATTCCGGAGCTAATCTATAACCAATAGATATGACTTTTCTTTTTAATTCATCAGCTAACTTATAACAAATATTACTATGAGTATCCAATGTTCCTGAAACCCATCCCCCTCCATGAATATATATAATTATTTTGTCACTTTGATGGGGATCAAATATTCTGATTGGTATGTTTTCCAATAATACATCCTCATATTTTTTATTTTTAACAATATTGGGATTTACTATTTTTTGAATTGTTCGATACAATTTTATATTTTTTTTAATTGGAAATCGATCTATCATGCGCAAGTTAATCACCCCTTATAATATAGCATGAAAATAATTATTTTTAAAGTTATTTAGAGTATAAAACCAATTACTATTATTAATAATAATTTATGAAGGGCAATGATAATTTTGAGCAAAACTATTAACTTTTTTAGGGAAATTACTAAAATTCCTAGAAAATCTGGTTATGAAGAAAAAATAGTTAAATTTTTAATCGACTTTGCCAAAATGAGAAATCTTTATTGGGAAATTGATAAATTTAATAATGTATTAATAAAGAAAAAAATGCTAAAAAAATACTTCAAAAACTTAGCAATTATTGCAAAAAATTTTGTTTTATTTTAAATATATTAGATTATCACCCTCCTTTTCATTCATATTTAAATTCTAAATTAATAAAAGCCTTAATTAAAAGTTCTCCTTATAATACTTTACCTCAAGTTAAGAATTTACATATTACTTTAGAGGTTGAATATTTTCAAGAAAAAATCCCTAATTTAGAAATCGCTGTTATATCACCAAATATTAAAAATGCTCATTCCACAAGTGAAAATATAGATATTAAATCTATTGCAATGGTCGATAAATGGTTAGAAAACTTTTTAAATGATTTTTAATACCAATTATTGGTTTAGTAATATGATTGTTTTAATCCATAATAATGTTAGATGGTGATAGATGTGAAAAAATTAAAAATATTATTAATTTCCTTTATTATATTGCCATTAAATGTATTAGCCTATTCAGATTACATAATTCCGGGTGGTGAAACTTTAGGCATTGAAATTAATAGTGATGGAATTATGGTAATAGGATTTTATCAAATAAATGGAAAATTCAATAAAGGAAATCCAGTTATAAAATCAGGAGATTATATAACAAAAGTAAATGGAACAGAAGTAACAACAGTTAATGAATTAACAGCAGTAATTGAGGATAATGTCGATGATGGTTTTGTAGAAGTTACTTATAATAGAAATGGGAAAGAAAAAACTAGTAAATTAGAACTAATAAAAGATAATGATGTCTATAAAACAGGTTTATATGTAAAGGATTCAATAACTGGTATTGGTACATTATCTTATATAGATCCCGAAACCAAAATATTTGGTGCTCTCGGACACGAAATAGTTGAATCTAATACTAATACTGTCGTAGAAATTAAAAGTGGTATCATATTTAGAAATTATATTACTGGAATTGATAAAAGTTCTAATGGTATACCCGGAAGTAAAAATGCTAAATTCTATTATGATACAACATACGGGAAAATTTTAAAAAATACTAATGTAGGTATATATGGTATTTATGAAAATGATTTACCAAACAAAGAATTATATGAAGTTGCAACACCAGATGAAATAAAGATTGGAAAAGCAACAATTTATACCGTATTAGAAGGAGAAAAAATAAAAGATTATAGTATTGAAATAACAGCGATAAATGAAACATCAGATATAAAAAACATTTCATTTGTTATAGATGATGAAGAATTATTGGATAAAACCGGCGGAGTTGTTCAAGGAATGAGTGGATCGCCAATAATTCAAAATGATAAAATAATTGGTGCTGTTACTCATGTAGTTATCGATAATCCAACAACAGGTTATGGTATATTTATTACAACAATGTTAGAAGAAGGAGAAAAAAATTAAGAGTTATCAATCAAGATAGCTCTTTTAAATTGCCAAACGATACGGATCACTTGAAGTCCCCATTCCATTCATTAGTGTTGCATTTGATTTAAGGTAAAAAACTGGCCTAATAGCATAATTGTCATCAACATCATTGAT
>CALVUS010000021.1 GCA_944363665.1 uncultured Bacilli bacterium
TTTGCTATCGTTCTTCTACACAATAACCGGAGCCAAATGTCAATAAAGCAATTGGAATAAATTTAATTTTCGTATTTGGGCCAAATTTTTAAAATTTTTATGACGTTTGGCCTTTTCGTCATGCCAACTTTTACTATTTCATTTAATTTTTCATTAATGTTCAATTTTCTATTGACACATTATAGTTGGTCTCAATTATTTAATTTATCAAAAGAAATAGCTGTTAATTCTTTAATAGTAATAATGTAAGCAAATGCAACTGATAAAAATTCTTCATCGGATTCATAATCAGCATATATAGGTAATTCTATATCATCGTTTATTGTTCTTAAATAATCAAAAAGTTCCTTTAAATTTTTGATTATTTCATTTTTTTTATCAAATTCAGTTAATTGATTAAAAGTCGATAAATAATTTTGAAAACTATTTTCCATTTGCTTTTCTCACTTCCTTACCTTTATTTGCCTTTTTAAATGCACTTTCCGAATTAAAGATTTCTTCAGCTTCTTTAAATGCTTTTACTTTATCAAAATATTTTGGATTTTTAGACATTAATAGATTTGCTAATTGACCAACTATTTGATTAGTATCCTTATTTTCATAAATTCTTTTTGCCATATTATTAACAAAGTGAAACATTGAAGTATTATCTGAAAATTTTCCATCTTCTTTAGTTGGCAATGATTGAGTTTGTATAATAAACTGCAATAATTCTGCACATTTAATTTCAAATCTACCTTGATCAGAATTTCTGTATATTAAATCATAAGCTAATTTAGACAATTCATCTCCAAATTCTCCTTCTTCTTTAATAATTTCTTTGTTATCATTCATCCATGAAAACATTAATCTTCCATCAGAAAATCTAACTTTATCACTACTTTTTGGTAATCTTCCGTTGTCTTTATAAAATGCTAATAATTCATTAATACGGTTTTTGTATGCATCTTTTTGAGATGTTCTTACAACTCCATTATATTGCTTGTCTAAAATTTCTTTAGCTATTTCATTACCTTTCTGCGAAAGTTCTTCTAGTTTAGTTTTATTGCTAAGAACCCAAGAATACATATCAGAATTGTCAGTAAATTTTATTTCTCCTGTTGAAGGAATTTTATTATGAATTTTTAAAAACTCGTATACCTCATTAATTTTTCTTTCAAAAATGCCTTCAGGAGAAAACATATATTGTAATTGAACAAGTCTTATAGCATCAGGATTTTTTTGTGCAACCAACTTATTAATAGCATCCTTATTAACACTTAACCATGAAGACATATCAGCATCAGATGAAAATTTTGCACCAGTTGGTGCTAACTGACCAGTCCTATCAAAATAATCAAGAATTTCTTTTACTCTTTCTGCCGTACGAATTGATTTGCCTCCACTTTTACTTGCTTTTTGTTGAAAATCGGATATTAATTGTGCTTTTTCATTGCCTTCAATTCCTGCTTGTGCAATTTTCTTTTTATTTTTGTTTAACCAAGCAGACATTAATTTACCATCAGAAAATTTTATGTTTAGTGATTTTTTTGGTAAACTACCATTAGTTTTTATAAATTCGTACATTTCACTAATATGTAAATCCAATGCTTCATCAGCTGTCGGAGCATAATAGAATATAAGTTTTTTAGCCAATTCATTCCCTTCAACAGCAAATTGTTTAATCTTCTCCCTATTGGTCATTGCCCAACCATGTATTATTGTTCCAGTTGAGAAAGAATCTGAATTAGTATAGTGAGGTAATCCTCCATTTTTCTTACAGTAATCAACTGCTTCTTCTAAATGAAGAAGAAATAATTCATCAAGATCAATTCTAAATTGTTCACTTATTTCTTTTGCATATTTATTTTCCTGTGTTGCTAACTCATTTATTATGGAGCGTTTTTGATTCAACCAATTGCTCATGATTCTACCATCACTAAATTTTGTATCTTTATCATCCCATTTAGGTAAATGTCCATTTTGTTTTAAATAATCATATAACTCTTTTAACCTTTTGTCAAAATTCAATGTAACGTCAACACTTGATTTTAATTCTTCTAAAGTATTAAGTAAATCAATTATTTCTTCATCTAGTCCAAAATTAATATCTAGAGCATGCATAACTGTTTCAATAGGTGGTGTTCCTTCTTTTCTATCTCTTTCAGAGGAATTTTTCCTAGTTTCCACTCTATTATATAATTTTTTTATCTCTTTCAAATTTCCCATTAAATCTATAACTAAAGGTGGTTCAACTCTTTCATCAGAACCATCACTCTTTTTTCTAACCGCTAATGCTCTACCTAATTGTTGATAAAAAGTTATATCTGATTTAGTTGCTCTACCCATAATAACTCCATCTATATCTGGAACATGGATACCCTCATTATACATATCAATTGCAAACATTATCCTTAGTTTTCCACTAGCATTAGATCCATCTAAAGTTATATTATGATAAAAATTATTAGAATTTAAATCATTAATTTTTTCTGATTGTTCAGAACTATGCACTTGATAAAATTCAATATTATCTAAATAATCAATTGGTAACATACTTTTTATATTTTCTTGCAATGTTTTAATATCAGATCCTCTTGGACAAAAGTATATATATTTTCCATTTTTCTTTATATTTTTCCTGATAATTTCTTCTGTTGTTTCACCTTCAGATATTTTTTTTCTTATATTAGCTAATATTTTTTGATATTCTTGCTTTTCTTCTGTGCTTGCTCCACCGTTAGCAATTTTCTTTTCTAATTCAGCACAATCACCATCTAATACTGCTAATGCACAATGATAATTAGGTTGAGGTAATGTTCCGTCTGATATTGCTTGTGCTAAATCATATCTGCTAGCAACATTGCCTTCAAAAAATGTTTCTGCAACATCTTCTTCATGTTTAGTACCAAATGCTCTAACCGAAGTAGCAGACATACCAAATATTTTTGCTTCAGGATTAGCATCAATTATTACTTCAAGACATTTAGTCCATTCTGGAGCCCCTATATGATGAAATTCATCAAAAACTAATAAATCAAGATCCATATTTCTTAGTTCTTCTTCTGTTTTTGTTATTAAAGTTTGATAATTATTAAATTGAAGATTATCAAAAGCACCTTCTGGTAAGTCCATTGTAGCAATATGCTCTTTAATTTGATTTCCAATACCACTAAGTGGAGCCAAAAACATTACTTTTTTTTCTGGATTTTCAACCAAAAAATCATATATAAGTGCTAACGCAATAAAAGACTTTCCAGTACCAGTTGCATGAACTATACATGTTTTTTGTTTTTCTTCAATCATCTTCTTAACTTGCTCATATGCAACTTTATTGTGCTTATACAATTCTACAGCCATATTCCATTCCTTTCATTTTGATTGATAATCTTTTTTTAAGTAGCATTGATTGTTATACCCAATCATAACATATTTCCTTTATAATTATATCATAAAAAACCAAATTTCGATTAAAATTCTAATGAATTTATAAATAAAAATCATCATCTAAATCCCATAAGTCATCAATTGGATTATTTAACTTATATAAATTACTTTCTATTGAACTTTTAAAATAACCATATTTATTATCTATTGGATATCCATCTTCATCACAAAACTTCCTACTAATAACTCTTGGAACTATATAATGAATTATGGTCATTAAATCTTTATACGAATTATCTTCAATTAGTTTTTCGAATAAATTATCATAATAAAAAATTTGACTATCATTTTCACTTATATAATTAGTATCAATTAATTCTAAAGTTAATCTATTATGTTCTTCAGGTACAAAAAAAGATGATATTTTCGTTTTATCATCTTTATCTATTTGTTTATTAGTATTTATTATATTAGTATTTATTTGTGGCTGGTTTTCCACATCTGGATTATCCAGGTGTGGATTTTCCGTATCTGGATGAGTTTTTTCATTATCAACTTCAATAAAATGTGGCTTTTCATATATTAAATAATTATATTCAAAGTATTCTTTTTCTCCTCTAACCTTTTCAATTTCTAAATAATGATTATCTTGTAATTCCTTTAAAGTAGATCTTATAGCATCTCTATTTTCTTTACTTATAGCACATAATCCTTTCAAAGAATAATCCCAATCATCTGGTAATGATAACATAAATGACAATAATCCTTTAGCTTTATAACTTAAATTTCTATCTCTTAAATGATAATTACTCATAACTGTAAAATCATTTGTTTTTTCTATTTTAAATACTGACATATTTTCACTTCCAATAAAAAAAGCACCTTTTTGTAGTGCTTATAAATTATATTTTTAAATCTAACAAGTTTATTTCATCATTCCTAAAATTGTTTAAGCTATTATATTGAACAATTGCATCAATTATATATTTTTCAATATATCTTTTATCTCTTTTTAATAATTCAGGTGGCAAAATTTTTTTTATTTTTTCCTTATTGAAAGTAATTTTATCATTTTGATTACCTTTATTTTCTAATAAAATTTCTTCCAATGAATTATAATTTAGTAATTTATTCTTACTTAATTCTCTAATTCTAATCGTTTGAGCATGACTAGGAGTCAAATCTAAATAAGTTATTGAAGCATATACCAATTTTTGTCCATCTATATTTAAATAAGAAAGTTCAACTGCAGGTTTAATCCCCATTGTTAAATAAGTTCTTTTGTCATATTTTACAGTATTATCCACTAATTCTAATAAGTCTGGTATTAAAAAAGTTAATCTTATATATTTTCTAATTTGTTCTCTTGAGACACCATTTGCTTCTCCAACTATTTCATTTGTTCTTTTCTTTGACACCTTGGTTGTCGAAGTATTCATCTTTTTGCCCTGATGTTTTAACGCATCTAGTTTCATTTTATAAGCAAATGCTTTTTCTGAGGGTAAAATTTTTCTCTATACATATTAGAATCTACCATATATATTATTGCTTCATCATCAGTAAGTTCTTTTATATATGCATCAGCTTCTTCAATTCCATTTAGTTCAAGTGCTAATTTTCTTCTGTGTCCTGAAATCATTTCAAACTGATTATTACCACACTCTCTTACAATTAAGGGATTAAGTAAAACGTTAATTTTAATGCTCTCTACCAAATCCTTCATAGAGTCATCATTATTTACTTGAAAATGATGATTTTTAAAAGAAATAATTTTATTTAGTTTTATTTTCTTTAATTCACTCATGATAAACACCACCAACTATTTCATAATTTAATTTCCACTCTATATAGTTTTCATAAGATATTTCTCTTCTTTTCCATTTTAACCTCATTTTATTCCATTTATTTAAACTATTTTTATATAATTTATATTTTTATCATTAACATTCGGAATATCTGAAATATCAATAAAATAGTTTGGCATTAATTCTTCTAACCACATTAAAATATAAATTATATCAATCGGATCTTTATAATCATATTTTTTTATAGCATTAACACTTATACTTAATATTTGTGCAATTTCTAAAGTTCTATCAAATTTAGGATTTCTATCTCCTTTTTCATATCTTGTCATAGTCCTTCTTTTACATTCACCAGTTAATCCTAATTTATCAGATACATTATCTTGTGTCATATATCTAAATTGCCTTGCAAAAGCAATTCTAGAACCTTGTGATAAATCTTTTAATTTTGGTTTAGTATAAATTAATCGCATTTTACAATCCTCCAATTTCTTGTCGCATATCATAGAAAAAGACTAAGATTTACGACATATAAGTCATCTTAGTCTTCGTTTATATATAGATATTAACAATAATTGGCTTTTTTAATTTTATAAAACTAGTATCTTCCTCTTCATCACAATATTTTAAAATATCATCTTTTGTAAGGATTAATCTAGCAAAAAGCACTTTTTTATGTTCTATTGATTTTTCCCAGCGGATTTGATTGCGGCTTGGGCTGCAGCTAAACGAGCAATTGGAACTCTAAATGGAGAGCAAGAAACATAATTAAAATCTAATTCATCACAAAAAGCTATACTAGATGGATCACCACCATGTTCCCCACATATACCTAAACTTAAATTTTTATTAGTGGTTCTTCCTTTTTCACTTGCCATTTTAACTAATGCTCCTACACCTTTTACATCTATTTTGGCAAATGGATCAAATTCAAAAATTCCCTTTTCATAATAAGAATTTAAAAATTTACCTGCATCATCTCGACTAAAGCCGTAAGTCATTTGAGTTAAATCATTTGTACCGAAACTAAAGAAATCCGCTTCTTTAGCAATCTCATCAGCTAATAATGCTGCTCGTGGAATTTCAATCATCGTTCCAACTTCATATTTTAAATCAACATTTTGTTCTTTAATTATTTGATCAGCAACACTTACAACTATATCTTTGACATACTTTAATTCTTTAACATCTCCAACTAGAGGGATCATTATTTCTGGAGTTATTTTTACACCTTTCTTAGCAACATTTATTGCTGCTTCAATTACAGCTCTAGTTTGCATTTGAGCTATTTCTGGATACGTAACAGCAAGTCGGCAACCACGATGTCCCATCATTGGATTAAATTCCTTTAGTGAATCAATAATATTTTTTAATTCATCGATACTTTTACCTAAATCTTGGGCTAATTCTTCTATTTCCAAATCTGTTTTAGGTAAAAACTCATGTAATGGTGGATCTAAATATCTAATTACCACAGGATATGGAGCCATCACTTCAAATATTTGTTCAAAATCAGATCTTTGATAAGGAAGTATTTTTTCTAAAGCTTTTTTTCGATCCTCTAACGTTGTTGCACAAATCATTTTTCTAAAATTAAATATTCTTTCCTTATCAAAAAACATGTGTTCTGTTCGACATAAGCCAATTCCTTCAGCACCAAAATCACGAGCTTGCTTAGCATCTTTTGGAGTATCAGCATTTGTTCTGATTTTTAACTTGCGCATATTATCAGCCCAAGACATAAATGTTTCAAAATCTCCACTAATAGTTGCTTCTTGCATTTCTAATTTGCCTGCATAAACATTACCAGTCGATCCATCAATAGAAATATAATCTCCTTCTTTTAACTCTAAACCTTCATTAGTTTTTAATATTTTCTTTTCTTCATCTAAAGTAAATGAATCAACTCCAGATACACAACAAATTCCCATTCCTCGAGCTACTACCGCTGCATGCGAAGTCATACCACCACGAATTGTTAAAACTCCTTTGCTTGAATTCATTCCTTCAATATCTTCTGGTGATGTTTCAAGTCTCACCAAAATAGTATCAATTCCTGCTTTTTTAGCCTTAATTACATCACTAGCTGTAAAATATATTTTACCTGTACCTGCTCCCGGAGATGCTGCAAGACCTTTACCAATAACTTTACCTTTTTGTAGTGATTCATTTGTAAATGTAGGATGAAGTAAGGCATCAAGTTGTTTCGGATCTACCATAAGTACTGCATCTTCTTTAGATATTTTTCCCTCACTTACTAAATCAACAGCAATTTTGACCGCAGCAATGGCTGTTCTTTTACCATTTCTTGTTTGCAAAATAAATAATTTTCCATTTTCAATTGTAAATTCCATATCCTGCATATCATTATAGTGATCTTCAAGCTTTTGAGCAATATGAGCAAATTCATCATATACTTCTGGCATAACTTGTTTCAAAGTTTCAATTTTCGAAGGTGTCCGAATGCCTGCTACAACATCTTCACCTTGCGCATTTATTAAATATTCCCCAAATAATTTTTTTTCACCAGTAGCAGGATTTCTTGTAAAAGCAACTCCAGTTCCAGAATTATTCCCGCTATTACCATAAACCATTTCTTGAATATTTACTGCTGTACCCCAACTAGATGGAATATCATTTATTCTTCTATAATAAATAGCTCTTTCATTATTCCAACTTCTAAATACTGCTTTAATTGCCTCAATTAATTGAGTAAATGGATCTTGAGGAAATTCTTCTCCAGCAAATTTTTTATATTCATCCTTAAATTTATTGGTTAAAGTTATCATATCATCTTCATCAAGATCAATATCATTTTTTACCTTTTTTTCTTTTTTTATTTCATCAATTATTTCTTCAAATTTACTTTTAGAATAACCTTTAACTACATCTGCAAACATTTGAACAAATCTCCGATAAGAATCATATACAAACCTTTTATTACCAATCTTTTTAGCAAAAGAAGCAGCTATTTCATCATTTAACCCTAAATTTAATACAGTATCCATCATTCCTGGCATACTTGCTCTAGCGCCACTTCTTACACTTACTAGAAGTGGATTTTCTAAATCTCCAAATTTCTTACCAGTTTTTTCTTCTAATTTAATTAAGCTTTCTTTTATTTCTTGAATAATTGCATCATCAAGCACTTTGCCATCATCATAATATTTATTACAAGCTTCTGTTGTTACAGTAAATCCACTAGGAACAGGAAGTCCAATATTAGTCATTTCTGCTAAATTTGCTCCTTTGCCTCCTAGAAGATTTTTCATATCTTTGTTACCTTCACTAAACAAATACACATATTTTTCCATAAATTATCCTCCAATTTAATTCTAACATACTAAATTATATTTTCCAAGAGAAAAACAAGTTAAGTTTTGTCTACTTAACTTGTTTGTAATTTAGCATATACAATATTATTTTCAACATAAATATATACTTTTAAATTATTAACATAATAATTAGGATCATCTTCTCCTAAAGTATCATTAGTAATAGTCTTTGACCCATCTTCTTTTGTCTCATCAGTAGAAATATAATTATTATTTATTAAATAATCTACTGTAGTTTCTAAACAACTATCATATTCTTTTTCATCAATCGTACATATATTATTTAATTCATTTAAATTATCCTCACCGTATTCTTTAGCTCCAGTTTCAATTAACTCAATTTTTCCATTCCATAAGTTTTTTTTAATTCCACTTTGAACAGCACTGATACCAGCATAACCAATTGATGAAACAATAACAATTATAACCAGTACGACCATTAATTCAACTAATGTAAATCCCTTATTCATAAAATACCTACTTTAATAATAATTTTAGTGCTTCTTTTACTTGTTCTTCTAAAGAATTACTTTTATTTACTTGACCAATTATTTTTTTGATTTCACCAGTTTTGTATCCTAAAGCTACTAATGTTTCAATTAAATCTTCAGTTTCGTCTGGTTCTATATCATCACTTACTTCAATATTTATTTTTCCTTTTAAATCAAGTATTATTTGTCGAGCTAATTTATCCCCAATTTTAGGAAATTTAGTTAAATACAATATATTTTCCCTATTAATAGCATCTAATATTCCTGTAATTGATCCAGTTGCTAGTATTGGTAAAGCTAACTTTGCTCCCAAACCTTTTACACTAATTAGTTTTAAAAATAATTCATATTCTTCTTTTGTTTTAAAACCATATAAAGTATATTCATCTTCCCCAATTTTATTGTATATATATACTTTATATTCACTCCCAATATTATAACTAAATGGATTTGGTACATATATTAAATAACCTATTTTATTACACTCAACTACAATACTATTACTATTAATTTCACTTACATTACCTATTATATAACTATACATGTTACCTCCTTAACTAATACGATATGGATCAGAAATTGTTCCTGAACCACCAACCAATATAACTTCTGAGCTAAGATAAAAAGCTGGTCGAACACCACTAAGGCCATTTGCATTTCGATAGCTTGTAGCTCCAGGGCGACTGATAAAAAATATGCTATCTGTAGTATCTAAAATACAAGAAAGTGTCCAATCAAATCCTCCCATATATAGCCAGTTATTATTTATTGCAGCTCGATAATCACTTGTTGCACTGCTACTATTAAAGCCAGCATAATTCCAGTAAATTGAACTTGCACTATAATAATAATCACTTACATACATTAAACCTATTTTGGCAATATATGTGACATTTGCAGTATTTAACCCTACTTCATAATTAAATGCTGTTTGAGCATTGGAATTATAACCATTTGTATTGGTCAAACCTCCAACTTGCCATATATGTTCTGCAATTAAATTACTCCACCGACTTCCCACATTTTCCAAAAAATTTGTGTTTAAATTTATTGTATTTAAACTACTGTTATTCCATATATTGCTATTTGAAATATTATCCCAATAATACCAATACAATGCACTTTGACTTCCTTTATACGAGGTATAATCACTTGCAGACGAACTTCCTGAATATGCCCCATCTATTCCTAATAAACTATCTGTGGCATAATCATATTTAATTAGTTTTATCTGACTTTCAAAAACACCAATAATTCGATACAAGTTATCATTTGGACATGTTGCTGCATCTGATCCAAAACAAACATAGTTATTGGGATTGGCTCCACTATATCTATACGAATTATCTCCAGCTTCTTGACTAGCATTTGTATATGTTCCTACCCCATCATGATAATATAAGCCATTTGCTCCATCTTCGGTATAAACATCTTCAATAATATATTCAGCAAATGTTTTTTCTCTATCTACTGCCTTAACAGCTACACCTCCAGTAAATGTCTTACCCATTGTTGCTGCATCTGTTACTTCGCTATCAACATATAAATATAAATCATAGCTTGCTTCTCCTTGATACGGAATATTTCCTACATATATTTTATAAACATTATTAAATGTTCCATTTATGCCATTATTTAATTGTTCTTGCTCATCACTATTAAAATCACTTAAAGCATTTGTTGCATCACTTAGTATTCCTTCACTAAGTACTTCTTTTGATCCATTATTAGTTATTATATAATGAATATTTGCTGCATCTAATGTATTTGTATTAAGAGTAGCTAAATATAAATTAAATCCAACATATGATTCGCATGCAGAACTTACTGTAAATGTATATGGTGTTGTTTGTAATGCTCTATTTTTACTCATTGGATGTGTATTATTTAAATTAATAGATTCGCCATTATCTTCTAAAGTTATTGTAGCACAACTTTTTATATCAATGCTAGTTATAGAACTAGTTTCTAAAACTGGTCTCATAAATGCATAAGTTACACTTAGCACTATCATTATAATTATAAGCAATCCTATTATAATTAATAATGCTATTCTCGTTTTAGCTTTCACAACATCACCTATAATAAAATAATATCATCAATTATAATATTTTTCAATTGTAACACATAAAGTTAATTGATGAAAACAAGAAAAATTAAAATAAAAGATATTGAATATAAGGTAAATATCATAAATAACAAAATAGATGAATTAAAAAACTTTTTCAATAAAAATAATAATATTATACTATTAAAAAACAGTAATTCTTTTAATACTTATTTTTATCGGAATAAAGATTTTATTGTACTCAATAATAAAATGGCTATTACTCATATATATAGAAATATTCCAAAATTTAAAATTATTAATCTATATGAAAACAAAGAAAAAACTAGTGTTTTAATTTTGTCTAAAAACACTAGTATTGGTCTAAAAATTGGTGATGTTTTATTCTTTGAAAGTGAACATATAATCTAATATCTGCACTTCATCTCCAGGTTTAGCTCCAAGTCTTTCAAGTTCATCTTCAATTCCCATACCTTTAAATTTTCGGGCAAACCTTAAAACACCTTCATCTTCATTAAACTTAGTCATTTTAAGTAAAGTTTCAATTTCTTTACCACTTACAACCCAAATATTTCCATCCCTTTTTATACTATATGGTTTAGAATCTTCAAATTTATATAATTTAAATTCACTCTCATCATATAATTTTACTTCTGGTATATTTTCCAATTCTTGCGATAATTTTTTAATTAACTGTTCTATTCCTGTATTATTCATACAACTTACTTCTATTATTTCTAATCCAGGAAATTCTTTTTTAAAATTAGCAATATTTTTTTGGGAATTTTCTAAATCCATTTTATTGGCAACTATTATTTCTTTTTTATTTTTTAGTAATTCACTATAAGTTTCTATTTCATTACGAATAATTTTATAATCATCGATTGGATTTCTTCCTTCGCTAGATCCCATATCGATTACATGAGCCAGTATTTTAGTTCGCATTGCATGTCTTAAAAATTCTACTCCAAGACCAACTCCTGAACTGGCACCTTCAATTAACCCCGGAAGATCAGCTATCACAAATGATTTTCCATTTTTTAATTTTACTACTCCCAGATTTGGCGATAAAGTAGTAAAATGATAAGCAGCAATTTTAGGAGAAGCTGAAGATATTAGGGATAATAAAGTAGATTTTCCTACACTAGGCATTCCAATTAAACCTACATCTGCTAAAACTTTTAACTCTAAACGAACTATTTTTTCTTCTCCTGGTTCACCTTTTTCACTAAATTTAGGAGCAGGATTATCATGGGTTGCAAAAGATTTGTTTCCTTTGCCACCACGACCTCCTCGAGCAACGACTACTTCTTCATCTTCTAAAGTAAGATCAGCTAAAACTTCATTAGTATCTACATCATATATCGTTGTACCAGCAGGAACTCTAATAATTATATCTTCAGCATTTTTGCCATATTTATTTGATCCTTTGCCATTTTCTCCTTTGGGAGCTTTAATGAATTTTTTATAGCTTAAATCTATTAATGTTTTCAAATTTTTATCAACTTTAAAAATTATACTAGCACCTTTACCACCATTGCCACCATCAGGTCCTCCCATAGGAACATATTTTTCTCTTCTAAATGATGTACAACCGTCACCACCAGCACCAGCAATTAATTTTACATTTAATTCATCTACAAACATGTAAATCACCTGCATTTATTTTAACATAGTTAAAATATAAAAACAATTGAGATTTACTTAAGTATATTGTCATGTTATAATTACCTAGGAAGTGAGTTTCTATGGAATATAATGTAATAAAAAATGCCGATTTAATTTTAAAAAGCAGTCCTTATTTTGTTAATAATCCCAACAAATATAAAAATAAATGGCACGATTATTTTAATAATCATAATCCTATTTGTTTGGAACTTGGAACAGGACGAGGAGAATTCATTATGCAAATGGCCAAAAAATATCCCCATATAAATTTTATTGGCCTTGAATTAAATGCATCACAATTAGCAACCGCTGCAATAAAATTAGAAAAAGAAAAACTGAACAATTTAAAACTAATTAAAGATGATGCTCGAAATATCATAAATATATTTGGCAAAGAAATAGATACTATCTATTTAACATTTTCAGAACCATGGCCAAAAAAACGTGATGAAAAAAATAGATTTACTCATGAATCATATTTAAAACTATATGATAGGATATTTAAAAAAAATAAACATATCATATTAAAAACAGATAATAAAGGATTATTTGCTTATTCACTAGAAACTTTATCTCAATATTGGTATGTATTTGATTGTGTGAGTTTAGATTTGCATAATGATGAACGAAAATTTGAAAATATTATGACAGATTTTGAAAAACAATACTTTAAAGAAGGTCGCCCTATATATTATTTAGATGCAAAATTCAACAACTAAAAAAGAAACAAACTACGTTTCTTTTTTCAGTTAACAAAAATTATAACATTTTATCAGTATGTTATTATAATCTACATACCTATAATATATGGATCAGACATAGTTCCACTACCATCAACAACATACACACTAGAGTCTAAATATAAGACCGGTCTGGCGGCATAACCATACTTCGCACCGCTGTAGCTTAAATCGCCGCCGTCGCTAAAAACGAACATAGAGTCACTGTCCGACAAATAGGGAGTAATACTTCATAAAAATTTACACCTCTATTTTTTCCCATAGTACCAAAAAAAAAAAAAAAAAATTAAATATTTTTTTTTTATTTTAATTTTTTTTTATATTTTTT
>CALVUS010000022.1 GCA_944363665.1 uncultured Bacilli bacterium
TGGCAAACTAATTTGAGCTGTAGTCATACCAGACAAATCTTTCTTCGCTTTTTCCGCTGCATCTTTAATTCTTTGCCTTGCCATTTTATCTTTAGATAAATCAATACCATTTTCTTTTTTAAATTCACTAACTAAATAATCACTAATTCTTTGATCAAAATCATCACCACCAAGGCGATTATTACCACTAGTTGCTTTTACTTCAAATACTCCATCACCAAGTTCTAGTATTGATACATCGAATGTACCACCACCAAGGTCATAAACTAAAATAGTTTGTAATTTATCTTGTTTATCTAAGCCATATGCTAAAGCTGCAGCAGTTGGTTCATTGATAATTCTTTCTACTTCTAATCCTGCTATTTTACCAGCATTTTTAGTAGCTTGACGTTCAGCATCATTAAAGTATGCTGGTACTGTAATAACTGCTTTAGTTACCTTTTCTCCTAAATAGCTTTCGGCATCTTTTTTTAATTTAGCAAGAATTTTGGCACTAATTTCTTCTGGTGTCCATTTCTTACCATTAGCTTCTACTTTTTCATTTGTACCCATTTTTCTTTTAATTGAAGAAATTGTGTTTTTAACATTAGTTACTGCTTGTCTTTTAGCAACTTCTCCAACTAATTCTTCATCGCCTTTAAAGGCTACTACTGATGGAGTTGTACGATTTCCCTCAGCATTTGGAATAACCTTTGGTTCTCCCCCTTCTAGAACTGCAACACAAGAGTTTGTAGTTCCTAAATCAATACCTATAATTTTACTCATAATTAATCATCCTTTCTTTTTTTATTCATTTACTTTTACCATTGCTACACGTATTACTTTGTCTTTATAAGTATAACCTTTTTGTAAGACTTCAAGTACTACATTAGCAGGTAAATTTTCATCTTTTTCAGTTAAAACCGCTTCCATCATATTAGGATCAAATTCTAATCCTTGGCAGTCAATTTCTTTTACCTCCATACTATTTAATATATTTATTAAATTAGCATAAATCATTTTAAATCCACTTAAGAACTTAGAAAGTTCATCAGTCAAATCCCGATCATCGAGCTTGATAGCTCTTTCAAAATTATCTACTATTGCCAGAAGCTTTACTATAAGCTCTTCACCCTCAAATTTATAAATATTGCTTATTTCATCTTCATATCTTCTGCGCATATTTTGCATCTCAGCACTAATTCGCAATACTTTTTCATTTAATTTAGCATTTTCTTCTTGCAATTTTTTGGCTTCTTCATTTACTTTAGAGGTATTTTTCTTTTTATTGTCTTTTTTCTTTTCTTTTATTTCTTTAACTTTTATTTTTTCTTCTTTATTTTCCATTCTGTTCCTTTCTACTATCTAACTTTTCATCAACATACTCAAGTAAGCTGACAATTCTTTGATAGTCCATTCTCTTCGGGCCAATAACAGCAATTGTTCCGTCTTCGCCATTAATATGATATTTTTTTCTAATTATAGTCACATTTGGATCAAATTCTGATTCTTCACCAATATAAATTTTAATTTCGTTTTCATCATCATGATTTTGAGCAACACTTTCAATAAAATTGACATCTTCTAACTTATTAGCTAAACGTTTTAATTCTGCAACATCATTATATTCTGGCTGTTCAAAAATTTTCGTTCGTCCATTAATATGAACACTACTATTATTAGCCACAAAATCGTTAAATGCATCGTAAAATATGTTATATACAGTTTCGTACTGCCGGATTTGTCTTTTTATTACAGGTTTTACATCAATTTCTAATCTTTCACTGACTTCGTTAATGGGTGTTCCAACTAACATTTTATTAATTATCTCACTCGTCTTAATTACCTCAGCAATATTGATAGTATCAGGAAGTGTAAACACTTTATTTTCAACATTTCCTTTATCGGTACAGACAATTGCTACAACTTGATTAGATGATAAAGCAATTACATTTACTTGCAAAAGCATATTATCAGCACTGCTTTTACCTAATACAATACTCGTATAATTGGTAATATCGCTAATTATCTCCATGCATTTGGTAATTGCATCACTTAATTCTAACTCGTTATTAGCAAATATTTGCTGCAATTTTAACATATCACTACCAGTTATTTTTTCAGCTTCCATCAAATGTTGTACATAATACCGGTATCCCGATTCACTTGGTACCCGCCCAGAAGAAATATGATTTTTTTCAATATATCCTAAATCTTCTAAAATCGCCATTTCATTTCTAATTGTTGCACTAGAGCAATTAAATTTTGAACATAAAGCTTTAGATCCAACTGGCTTAGCGGTCTTAATATACGTCTCAACGATTTCTTTTAACAGATTATTTCTTCTTTCATCCATAATCTTACCTCTTTAGCACTCTTATTTTTCTAGTGCTAAATACATTATAATATTATATTTAGCACTTGTCAATATATAACTGCTAATTTTTAAAAATTTGACAAAAAAGTATTTTTTTGCTATAATATGAGCAATTAAAGGGGGAAATTAGTTATGTATTATAATGAGGATAATAATGAAAAAGGTTATTGGGTTCAAAACGGACCATACGATTATGAATTTAAACCGGCCGTTAAAAACAGTTTAGAAAAATCGGACAATATAATACATGTCGATTTTCAAAAAAATCAACAACAAGATATAAATAGATTTAAAACAGTAGAAAATGGACCTTTCGATTTTCTTTGTGAACCAATAAATAAATCAACTAATACAAGTAAAATAGATGTCAGTCAATATGCTAAAATTGTCAAAGCTTGTTGGGGAGCATGCCTTGCTAAAGAAAATAATACTTTAGATGATACTCAAGTTATTACAGGACAATCTTTTAGTTGGCAATCAATAAAATTTGATTCACAAAAATTAATTGAACACAGTAAAGAAATAAGAGAATTATTAAGGGCAGTATCAAATGCCAAAACATTTGAGGAATTAGGTACTCTTAACTCTGGAGAAACATGGACTAAAACACATTTTTATTTAAATATGCTTTTGACAATGGCAACTGCTTTAAATTTAGTAGACATTAATAAGGAAGATAATAAAAAAACTTTATTGATTAGAATTAAATAATATCTTGCAAATCAGCAAGATATTTTCATTTATCCAAATTTTCTATTGCTTTTAAAACTCCTATTTTACCATAATCATAGGTTAAACCACCCTGCAAGTAAGCAACATACGGCTTTTTCAAAGGTGCATCACATGATAATTCTATGGATGATCCTTGAGTAAAAGAACCCGATGCCATAATTATTTTATCATCATATCCCGGCATATCCGAAGGCATTGCTAATGCATGAGCATCAATTGCACTACCCGTTTGAATGCCTTGAACAAAATTAATCAATTTTTGTTGATCATTAAACTTAATCAATTGGACTATATCAGTTCTTTTTTCATTCCACTTAGGACTTACATCATATCCTTTACTTTCTAAAAGATAAGCTGCTAAAACAGCAGTTTTTAAACTACTAGCAACTACAGACGGAGCAAAATACAAACCTTGAAAAAAGCTTTTTGTAGCACCCAAACTTGGGCCTACTTCTTTTGCCTCACCAGCAACATTTAATCTTTCACTACATAGATGAATTAATTTCTTTTTGCCAACGATATATGCACCATTTGAAGCTATACCACCACCTAAATTTTTAATGAGCGAACCAACACATAAATCAGCTCCAACTTCAATCGGCTCTAAAGTATCGACAAATTCACAATAACAGTTATCGACCATTATTATAACTTCTTTAGAAATTTTTCTTATTTCTCTGATAACTTTTTCTAATTTTAAAATATCTATACTTTTTCTTAATGTATAACCTCGCGATCTTTGAATGGCTACTACTTTAATACCACCCATATTTAATCTTTTTTTAATACTTGAATAATCAAAATCATCATCAATTAAATCGATTTGCTCATAATTAATATTAAAACTTTTTAAAGAACTAGCATTATCATTAATGCCAATAACTGAATCAAGTGTATCATATGGTTTTCCCGTTATGTATAAAAGAGTATCATTAGGTCTTAGTAAAGCAAACAAAGCGGTACTTAGAGCATGAGTACCAGATATAAATTGATTCCTTACTAAAGCATCTTCACTTTTAAATATATCTGCATAAACTTTTTCTAAAGTATCTCTACCTAAATCGCCATAGCCATATCCCGTAGTAGAATTAAAATGTTGTTCACTAACTTTTTCTTGCCAAAAAGCTTCTATTACCTTTTTACTATTAATATAAGATATTTCATCAATATTTTTAAATATATCATTTAATTTTTCCTCAATTACTTTAACATCCATTAGTACCTCCATTTACTTTTATTACTGCATCATTTACATAACTAGCTTCATCACATGCTAAAAAATAAATTACATTAGCTATTTCATCAGGTGTCGCAAATCTTTTTAAATATATTTTTTCTATTTCCTGATTTTTAAATTCTTTACTAATTTCTTTATTCATATCTGTTTCTACCCATCCAGGAGCAACAACATTAACTCTTATATTCGGCGCTAAATCTTTAGCAAAATCATGACTCATAGTAATTAATCCACTTTTAGATATATCATAATCAATACTTTCAATATATCCATTACCTAAAGCATTATCACTAGAAACATTAATTATAGCGCCTTTTTTTAATACTTTAAGCCCGTATTTTATTACTAAAAAAGGCCCAATTAAATTAGTATTTAATACCAATTTAAAATCTTCTATATTTTTTGCTTCTAATGGTGCATCTTTAGCAATACCAGCATTATTAACTATTACATCAATATTTCCAAATTCTTGTTCAATTTTATCATACATCTTCTTTATTTCTAACTCATTAGTTATATCGCATTTCACAAGTAATGTTTTGACGTCAAAATTATCTTTAATATTTTTTTCTAATTTTATAGCTTCTTCATAACTATTATTATAATTAATTATTACATTATATTGATTACTAGCAAATTTATAAGCAGTGCTTGCTCCAATACCTCGGGATGCTCCAGTAATTAAAACAGTTTTTTTCAAAAAACATATCACCCTTTTCTTTAATGATTATCGTAACATATCTAACTTTTTTTGTCTAACTTTTTTTATCCAAATTTTAAATATAATATATAGAACAATTACTACTAAAACTACCTTAGAATATCTACTTATAATACCCGAAAAATAACTCCAATTATCCCCCAACATAACTCCCGCATAAACTAAAATAGTGTTCCAAATAACTGTACCTATCGTTGTATAGAAAAAAAATAATGCCAAATTCATTTTATTAATTCCTGCTGGGATAGAAATTAAACTGCGAATTATAGGAATACATCTACCTAGTAATACTGCTTTATTTCCTTTTTTAGCAAACCAAGCATTAGATTTAGCAATATCTTCCTTTTTTATCTTTAATTTATCACTCAATTTATCTTTTAAAATATAACCAACGTAATATAAAATAATTGCTCCAATTAATGATCCAATACTTGCAGATAATATCACTCCTAGAGGACTTAAAGATGTATTAGTAGTCATAAATCCTCCGAATGTCAATATTACTTCAGATGGAATTGGCGGAAAAACATTTTCTAAAGCTATCAAAAAGGTAATACCAATATACCCCCAAGATTCCATAATATTTAAAATAAATTCTCCCATACAATCCCCCTTATAAAAAAATAATTGGTTATATTTTAAGTTTGACGATTGTTTCACCTAAATTCCAATTATTTTTTCTATATTCTAAAACATCTTTATTTTGCTTTAATATTCTATGTACTTCTTCAGTCAATATATTTGTACTTTTACCATGTATAATAATTATATATTCATTTTTTAAAATTATATTATCATGAATAAACTGATTTACTAAAACACCTACCATTGCTACAATTTCTCCATGTAAATCAAGTTTAGGTGTACTTTCTGTAATCATTGATTCATTCCATTATTTTGCGGCATTTGATTATTTGGTATTTGTTGTTGCGGTTGAGTATTAGAAATAGCTCCCGTTTGTCTTGCATAATAATCTAAAACCTCAGATAAAGATGGTATTGATAAACGAGAACCCATTTTTTGAACCGATAAGCCAGCAGCAATATTAGCAATAGTAATAATTTTTTCAAAATCAAAATTATTAGCGAGTCCATAAACAAATGCACCATGAAATATATCTCCAGCTCCAGTTGTATCAACAGTATTGCATTTAAGTCCAGGCATAATTTTTATTTGATTATTTACTTGATATAATGCTCCATGTTCTTCTAAAGTTATTACGATATTAGCATTAGGATATTTATTTTGTAACTTATTATATATATTCACCAAAGTTTGCGGATTATCATAATTAAATTTTAATCCCGTAACTGTTTCTGCAAAACCTTTACTACAAACAATATATTTAATGTATTTACATAATTCTATTAATTCTTGTGTTACTCTTCCAGCATCAATTACACTAATAGCATTAGGATATTTAGTTAAGGCATTTTGACTAGCTCCATAATCATGACCATCAGTAAGGATAATATCGGGGGTAAAATCATAATTATATTTTTTTAATGGTGGATGTTCAGTTGCTACGTTAAATACAGTCCTATTACCATTTTTCTTATTTATTAAAATAAATGAAAACGATGTATCTTTTTCATAAGTAGTTTCAATATATTCCGTATTTACTTTAATTTCTTGAAATTCCTTTTTAATTTTAGTACCAAAATCATCAGAACCAATGACTGTTGCTATAACTGTATCAATTCCCCATTTACCTAGTAAAAAAGCTGCATTTGAAGCAGGACCTCCCCCAGCTGCATACTTCTCATTATAACGATATTTAGTGTTTTCAACTGGATATTCATCTACGGGAACAGAAATATCCCAACTAGAATGTCCAATACATAATACTTTCATACAATCTTCCTTTCTTCTTTAGGCGCTTAACCTACAAACAGCATCCTGCCCTGATCCATTAAATAAAACATTACCACTATCATCAATAGAGGCTGTTACTCCATTAGTACATGTAATTTGGTTATAATTATTTATATTATTTACTTTAAATGTACCATCAGTAATAGAATTAATAGTTTTAACATCAGCAGTACCACTAAAATACATTAAATGACTATCAAGATAAGCTTTATCAGGATAATTAGCACCATAGCTTTGTGTTAAATCAATTAACATAGCACCATCAAAATATATTGTTCCTGCTACTGAATTATTATTAAAATCTAATCGTAATTGATAAGTACCATTAGTAAAAGAACTTCTATTATTAACTAAACTTATTATTGACCAGTCATTGGCACTAATTGGGACAGCTTCAACAAAATGTGGTTCTTGGATAGGCCAATATATTCCACCAGTTGCAGAGGATGCTAATGCAGTATCTTCTGTAAAGGCTTCTACTCTAGCATAATATACATGTGAATTATCTAAAGAATACGTAGCAGTAGTACTAATAGTAGTTTCCAGACTACCAGATGTTCCAACTGCTCTACAAGAATAATTTCCGTACTTTTTAATACTTGTATCCATATTACAATTGCCATCCCAGCCTCCAGAAGCTTCAAAGTCACCAACACTATCTAATAAATTAGTTAAAGTATAATCATTACCATAAATTTCTGTATTTTCAGCTATTAAAGTATACTCATTTGATGTTTGTTGTTTACTATTTATAAGTAATTCTATATTCATTTTATTACCAAAATTAACTGATTGATCAATGCCTAAGTTTAAATAAGTTAAAGTAAAATTCCATTCTTGCACAGTAGAATCTATACTAGAATTACTAGAAATTAGATATTCACTTGCTATAGAGTAAAGTCCACTTGCTACAGTTATATCAAAACCAGATATGCCATTAAATGTTCCATAAGTAAGTCCTTCAATATTAGTTATTTCCCCATTTGGGCCAGTAATTGTAAGTATTATTTCGGGAGTGGATCCATCACTATAAACAAATGAATTATTTGGAATATTTAAATAAACATAGTAAGTTTCTTCTGCTGTATTGTTAGTTGAATTGGCAATTAAAGTAGCACTTGCAGTTGTAGTATCAACTAAATTAGTTCCATTTTCTGGTAATGTTGTAGGTGTTGCATCAATTGATAGAGGATCTCCAATAGCAAAAGACAAATTATCAGTTGTATCACTATTTACAGAAATATTACCAGTTGCTTCAGTTATTCTAGCAGCAATATAAGCATACGTTATACGAAATATTAGCAATAAAAATATTACTATGATTAAAATTCCAATTGCCAAAAGCTTTTTATTTTGTTTTAATCTATCCATTAATTTACTCACTTTAATCACCCTACTATTCTTTTATAGTATATCATAAAATAAAAAAAAGACCTAGTCTTTTTTTTACTTTACTTCAGTTTTTTTTATTATATATATTTTTTTATTTTTATAAAATGCATAGAATATATCATTTGGAACTAAACTTTTACTTGCTAATTCTTCTTTTAACCAACTTTCTGTCTTTCTTATTTGTTTTAGTGCTCCTTTTTGAATAAAGCCATCTAAAATTAAAGCCATGGGATAACTACTCTTTATTTTAAATAAATTATATTTAAATATCGATAATTTGCCATTTGGTTCTAAAAATGCATATTCAACTGTATCAATATCTTTAATTCCTTTTTGTCTTAAACTTACTAATAAATCATCTAATGAATATCTTTGTTTGATCATTTCTTTATAATTTATTTTTCCGTTACAAATAATTAATGAAGGCTTACCATCAAAAATAGTTCTAAAACGTCTTGATTTAATAGATATAAAAGCAAATACAACTTCTAGTATCACAAGCATTGCAATAGGTACTATGGTTAAATAAATAGGGTTTTCAGTCTCCTCAATAGATATTGCTACTAATTCAGCAATAAGTATTGATACTATTAAATCGATTACTCCAAGTTGCCCTATTTCTCTTTTTCCCATAATGCGATATGCTAGCAAAACAAAAAAATAGAAGAAAATAGTTCTAAATAAAACAGTAAAAAGTTCCATGGTATCACCATATATATTATGGCTTCATACATATATTTTTAATCATGTCATAGTATTAATTAGGTGATTTTATTTGAAATATTTATTTAAAACATTAGGTTATTATGCAATATTTTTAATACTAATAATATTTATTTGCAGTTTACTAAATTTAATTGAAGTTAACTCCACTATTACAAATTTAGTACTATTCATATTTAATTTAATGGCATTTTTCATATTTGGTTTTAAAAATGGTAAAAAAGCAGTAAGTAAAGGTTATATTGCTGGACTTAAAATGAGTGGCCTATTTATACTTGTATTGATAGTTATTAATTTATTTACTGCCAAAAACTTCTTTAATGTAACAACTATTATATATTATATATTATTAATACTTGCTGGTACATTCGGTGGAATGATGGGAATAAATAAAAAAGAAGAAACTAAGTAATTTCTACAAAAGTATAATTATTTTCTTCTTTTTTTACGTAAGATTCATGATTATAATATTTTTTAGTAACTGGATTAGCAAGCTTTTCTAAATAATCTAAATCATAAAGTGTTTGTAAAGTAATTTTTTCTTCTAAACACTTTTTTTCATCAATACATTTTTTAGCTTGTTCAATAATATATTTATGAGATGCTTCTAATAATTTATCATTATGATTATTAACAACTTTTATACTAGTAATAATTATAATAATGACAAAAACTGTTAAAACTAAAATTATACTTATTTTATTTATTATCTTGACCATAATAATCCTTTAAAAATTGTTCTTTAAATTGTTTTATTGTACCATTTTTTATATTTTCCCTTATTTGAGCCATTAAATTATGTAAAAAATAGATATTATGGATAGATAAAAGACGAGCTCCTAAAGATTCGTTAGCTACTATTAAATGTCTAATATAAGCTTTAGTATAATTCTTACAAGTATAACAATTACAATCATCTAATTTGGTAAAATCTGTTTTATATTTATGATTTTTAATATTAATTTTACCGAATTTAGTATAAGCATGACCATGACGAGCCAGTCTTGTTGGAGAAACACAATCAAATAAATCAACACCCCGCATGACGTTTTCAATTAAATCAATAGGATCTCCCACTCCCATAAGATAACGAAGTTTATTTTCTGGTAAATATGGAGTTGAATATTCAACCATTTTATACATTAATTCTTTTGTCTCACCTACAGAAGTTCCTCCAATTGAATAACCATCAAAATCCATTTTAACTAATTCCTCAGCACAATGTTTACGAATGTCTGGATATTCTCCCCCTTGTACTATACCAAATAATAACTGATCATTATCTTTTTTTACCGCTTTTCCTCTTTTAGCCCATCTTAAAGTTCTTTCAACACTTTTTTCCATATATTCACGAGTACTCGGCCATTTAACACATTCATCAAAACTCATCATGATATCGCTACCCAGTTTTTGCTGTATTTCTATTGATTTTTCGGGAGTTAGTAATAAAGCATCTCCGTTTAAATGATTTTTAAATTTAACCCCTTCTTCTGTAATATCTTTTGGTTTAGCTAAAGAAAACACTTGAAAACCTCCCGAGTCAGTTAATATTGGCCCTGAATAATTCATAAATTTATGTAAGCCACCAGCAGCATTTACTATATCTTCACCAGGTCTTAACCATAAATGATAAGTATTGGAAAGAATTATACCCGAACCAACAGTTTCAATTTCTTCAACTGATAAAGTCTTTACTGTAGCATTAGTACCAACAGGCATAAACATAGGGGTTTGATAAGTCTTACCATTATAAGCTATTTCTCCAAGCCTAGCCATAGTATCTTTATCGGTATATTTTAATTCAAATTTTAATTTCATATCGATCACTTTTCCATTATAACTTATTTTCATTTATTTGTCGATATTTTGCTATTTCACTATTAGTAAACATAGACAAATTAAATAAAATATGTTAATTTTATTTTAGGTGATTAATTTGAATCAAGAAACAACTCTTATTTTTGTTATTTGTTACTCTATTTTTGTAATATTGATTTATAAATTTCTTAAATTTAAAACCAAAATTAAAAACATGGAAATTATTGATGCAACTTGTACTGATAAAACATTAAGAACAACCTATCAAAAAAACATCAGAATGTATTTTTATAGTTATAAATATAATGAAGAGGATTTTCAAACTAGTGATAGTACTAGACTTAATATACCAGGGTTTAATCCCCAAATAAATAAAGTTTTTAAAATCTATATTGATCCTAAAAATCCCCAAAATTGTGTAACTCCGCTAGAAATTTATTATTCTAAAATTTATATTATAACAGCAGTAATTCTCTTATTTTTACCGTTTTTATTAATAATTTAATAAAATATTATTTTATAAAAAGCAAACTTTAAAAATCGAAGTTTGCTTTTATATATTTATTATAAAGTTCTTGGCATTTTTTAGCATCCATATTTTTTTTATCTTTAAAAGGATTAGGAAGGCCTAATTTTTCGTACTTTTCATCTCCCATTTTATGATATGGTAAAAATTCTATTTTTTTAATATTATTAAAGGTCTTTAAATAAGCAACTAGCATGTTCATATATTTAGCATTATCATGGATACCAGGAACTACTACTTGTCTTATCCATAAATCTTTATTATGTTTTTTTAGTACTTCGACGAATTTTAAAAATTCATTCATTTTATGTTTTACTAAGTCTTCATAGCCCTCTGAAGTCAAATGTTTAATATCTAAAATTACCAAATCAACTAAATCTAATATTTCATCATACTTGCCAATGCCTACCCCAGCAGTATCTAAAGCAATATGAATATTTTCTTCCTTTAAAGCTTTGGATAATTGGGTTAGAAAGTCTACTTGTAATAATGGTTCGCCACCAGAATAAGTAACTCCGCCACTATCTTTAAAATAGGGTTTAAATCTTTTGATTTTTGCTAATAATTGTTCTACTGTTGTATTATTTTCTTGCATTTGAAACATTTCGGGATTATGGCAAAACTTACAACGAAGCAAGCAGCCATTAAAAAATATAACTGTTCTAATACCAGGACCATCAACTAAGCCAAATGATTCAATTGAATTTATGCTAGCACTTAAATTTTTATAATTTTTCATGGAATGTCCTAGCAATTACTTCTTCTTGTTGTTTTCTAGTTAAGCGATTAAATCTTACTGCATAGCCAGATACTCTAATTGTAAGAAGTGGATATTTTTCAGGATTATTCATAGCATCAATTAGTGTTTCTCTATTTAACACATTGACATTTAAATGATGTGCTCCTTGAGAGAAATACCCATCTAATACATTTACTAAATTATCTACTTTTTCATCTTCCGTTTTACCTAAAGAACTTGGAACAATTGAGAAGGTGTTAGATATACCATCTTGGCAACAATCTTTATATTTAATTTTAGCTACTGAATTTAATGATGCTAATGCACCACTAATATCTCTTCCATGCATTGGATTAGCTCCTGGAGCAAAAGGAACTCCTGCTTTTCTACCATCAGGTGTTGCTCCAGTTTTAGATCCATATACAACATTTGAAGTAATAGTTAAAACCGATAATGTGACCACTGCATCACGATATGGTTTATGCTGACAAAGTTCATCATAAAATTTTTGAACTATTTCTTGAGCAATGCTATCTACTCTATCATCATCATTACCATATTTAGGAAAATCTCCTTCTATTTCAAAATCAACAGCAATACCTGATGCATTTCTAATTGGCTTTACTTTAGCATATTTTATTGCTGACAAACTATCAGCAACTACTGATAAACCAGCAACTCCATAAGCCATTAATCTTCTTACATGAGTATCATGTAAAGCCATTTGACCTGCTTCATAAGCATATTTATCATGCATGTAGTGAATGATATTCATAGCTCCAGCATAAATACGTGCTACTTCTTCAAGCACTTTAAAATAAGCTTTCTTAACCGTTTCATAATCAAGTATTTCATCAGTTACCACCGGAACATCTAAGACTTTATCTCCTTTTACTTCATCCACTCCCCCATTGATTGCATAAAGAAGTGCCTTGGCTAAATTTGAACGAGCTCCAAAAAATTGCATATCTTTACCAACTCGCATTGCTGATACACAACAAGCAATAGCATAATCATCACCATAAATAGGGCGCATGATATCATCATTTTCATATTGGATAGCATCAGTTTTAATACTCATACGAGCACAATATTTTTTAAAGTTTTCT
>CALVUS010000023.1 GCA_944363665.1 uncultured Bacilli bacterium
GTTACGATTGATAGTATGGTTATTGCTACTATTTTTTTGTTCATTACTACACCTCTATTTTTCCCCATACTATCAAAAAAAAAAAAAAAAAAAGTCAAGAGTTATCAAGATTCTTCCGAAAGTTTAAGTATAATGGATGAAAGACAGGATTATTTAAGTTTTTATATTAAGTGATTATGTTATGATAATTTATATAATGCGAAGTTGATAATAGTGAAATAAAAAAATATAAACAAAGTTCTTTTTGATAACGATAATTACATTATTTTTTAACATATATTTTTTATATTTCATATAATTAAGTAGGTGATTTACTATGTTTGGGACAAATACTATAGGAAGTGCACTATCTTTAGGAAAAGTATTAAATGGAATATCTAGAACTTTAAGTATTGCTAATCAGGTTATTCCCTTATATCAACAAGTAAAACCAATGATTGGTAGTGCTAGAAAGGTAATGAGTGTTTTAAAAGACTTAAATAAACCAAGTACATCTACTACTACAACCACAATAAATTCTAGAACTACAAATAATAAAGAACAGACAATTAATACCAGTAAAAAAAAGAATAGCAACCATGCTATTTCATCTCAACCGGTGTTTTTTCAATAATGCTATTTAACATATCAATATATTTTAAAAATTTTTCATCTCGAGACTTTTCATATAATTTTATATATTTGTTTTTTAAATAATCATAATACTGTAAATTATTGCTTTTTCCAAAAAGTAATTCTTCATCAGTCAAAAATTCTTTTTCTTTGATAAATTTAATAATTATATAATAGTGTTTATTTTCATATAAGGCAATTTCTTTTTCTATTTTATATCCCAAATAATTTAAATGCTTTCTTAATAAATAATAATCATTATTACTTTGAATAATTAAAGTATCTGGAATATTTTTAGTATTTAAAATATTAATTATGGTATATGTTCCCATACCAGTAATAACTGCAATATCAAAAATTCCATCAACATTTCTAAATCCATCTGATTTGATAAGATTTATTTTCTTTTCTAAATTATATTTTTGCAGGTTATTTAAGCTAATCTCTAGTACTTGGGGAGAAATATCACTAGCAGTGATATTTTTAGTTATATTGTTTAAATACAAGTAAATTGGCAAATAAGCATGATCTGTTCCTATGTCAATCACTTTTTTTTGAAGTGTAACTAATGAAGCTATTGTTTTTAACCTTTTGCTTATGCTTAACATTATTCTTCCAAAAAGTCACGTAATTTTTTAGCTCTCGATGGATGACGTAATTTTCTTAAAGCTTTAGCTTCAATTTGTCTAATTCTTTCCCTAGTAACATTAAATTTTTTACCAACTTCTTCAAGTGTATGGCAAGTTCCATCAATAAGTCCAAACCGCAATTCCAATACTTCTTGTTCCCTTGCTTGAAGAGACATTAATACTTCTTTTATTTCTTCTTTTAATATTTCGTTTTCTGTGTATTCTTCCGGTGACAAACTAGATTCATCTTTCAAGAAATCTCCTAAATGTGAATCTTCTTCTTCTCCAATTGGTGTTTCTAAAGAAACTGGTTCTTGACTTATTTTTAAAACTTCTCTCACCTTTTCTACTCCAACCCCCATTTTCTTAGCTATTTCTTCTTCAGTAGGTTCTCTATTTAATTCTAAAGTTAATTGCCTTTGAACTCTTGACATTTTATTAATTGTTTCCACCATGTGAACCGGGACTCTAATAGTTCTAGCTTGATCTGCTAAAGCTCTTGTGATTGCCTGTCTAATCCACCATGTAGCATAAGTTGAAAACTTATATCCTTTATCATAGTCAAATTTTTCCACAGCTTTCATCAAACCAATATTTCCTTCTTGAATTAAATCTAAAAAAAGTAATCCTCTGCCAACATATCTTTTAGCAATACTTACCACTAAACGAAGATTTGATTCTGCCAAAATTCTTTTAGCTTCTTCATCTCCTGCTGCAACTCTTTGAGAAATTTCCATTTCTTCCGTTCCTGAAAGAAGTGAAATTCTTCCTATTTCTTTTAAATACATTCGAACTGGATCATTAATGTTGATATCCTTTGTAATATCTTCATCGTTTAAAATAATACTTTCAGTTTCCTCTTTAGGCTTTACTCTAGCAACTCCGCCAGTATTATCTATTTCATCTTCGGATACAACTGTTATTTCATTTTCTACTAATTTGTTGTATAAATTGTCTAGATCATCATTATCTATTTCTAAGCCTTTTAGTTCTTCAGCTAATTCTTCGTAAGTTATAAAACCTTTCTTTTTTCCTAAAGTTATTAAATTATTTTCTCTTTCTTCTAAAGTTTTAATTTCGTTCATTATTTCACACTTCCTTTTTAATTTCAGTCAATTTTGCAATTAACTCAACCTTTTTATTTACATCCATCTCATTTTTGATTTTTTCTTTTAGTTCTTTAATTTCGTCTTTTTTTAGTATTTTTAATATAACATCAATACAATTATTAAACTCTTCTTCACTAATCACCGTATTAATATTTTCACTCAAAATTTTTGTAACATACTTATTTAGTTCTTCTTGAGGAATTAAATAACTAATAAAATCTGCTATATTAATATTATGTTCATTATTATAATAAACTATTTCACTAGCAACTATCCTTTCTACTTTTTCTTTAAAATAGCCTAATCTATTTTTATAAATAGTAACATACTTACTATCATTCATCATATGATATAAAACTTTACTTGCTGCAATATGATATTTGGACAACCTTTTCTTTTCTTCTTTAATTGGTACATTTCTAGGAACTGTCTCTTTACTTTTACCAATTTCTTCTTGCAAGATGTGAATATCAATTGCATAATCTTTGCTTATTTTAGATATAATTACACTTTTTGTCAAGTCATCAGTTTTATTAATACTATTTAAAACTTCTTTAATATATTTTCTAAGATCATCGACATTATCTAAATTTTTTCCTTCTTTAAAATAATTTAGTTTAAAATCGATAAATTTTTGAGCATGATTGATATTATCTTTTATAGCATCTAATCCTTTAATTCTTATATATTCATCAGGATCTTTTGCTCCAGTAAGTCTAACTACTCGAACATCTAATTTTTCTTCTTCTAATAAATCGCCGTTTTTTAATGTCGCCGTAAGGCCCGCTGAGTCATTGTCAAGCATCAATACTATTGGTACTTTTAATTTAGCAATGGTTTCTATTTGAATCTTGGATAGAGCAACTCCCATTAAGGCCACAACATTTTTGATACCACTAGCACTTAATTTTATAGCATCCATATTGCCTTCAACTACAATGATCATTTTAGATTCTCGAATAGCATTTTTAGCATTATGGTAATTGAATAAAATATTACTTTTTTTAAAAATTATTGTTTCTTTAGAATTAATATACTTTGCCGTATCTTCTTCACCATTAAAAACCCGTCCTGTAAATCCTACAACTTGACCTTTTAAGTCTTCGATAGGAATCATTATTCGATTAGTAAAAGCATCATAAATATCAATACCTACTTTATTTATCAGGCCTATTTCATCTAATTGTTTTTCGGAATAGCCCTTTTTGGTTAAAAAATTATATAAAGTGTTTTTTCCTTGCGGTGCAAGTCCAATATTAAATTCACGAATTATCTTTTCGTCTATCCCTCTATTTTCTAAATACTTACGAGCATTTATTCCGGATTCAGTAAAAAGATTATTCAAAAAATACATTTTGACAAATGACATTATATCATAAAGATCTTTATTAGCTACTGGTTTATCAATTAATCCAATACCACTTAATTTATAACCTATTTTATCAGCAACAATTTTAATAGCTTCGACATAACCAACATTTTCATATTCCATAATAAATGAAAATACATTACCAAATTTTTTGCATGAAAAACAGTAATAGGTTTGTCTTTCTCGTGAAACAGCAAAACTAGGAGTCCTCTCATTACCACTTCCATGAAAAGGACATTTCGCCCAATAATTTTTACCCTTTTGCTCTAAATGAATATAATCAGATAGAATATCTACTATATCAGCTTGCTCACGAATAGCATTTATTTCAGTATCCTTTATATAGCTCATAAAAATCCCCTCTATATATATTATTACCAGCTAGTATGCTATTTCCTTTTTTTATGATGCATTTTTTTCAAAATCGAAACTATTTTACCATTTTTCTGTCAATTTGACAAGTATAGGAGTTGTAAAACTACAAATTAAAATAGCAATAAATACCCCAATATTAAATGATATAAAACTGGTTAATAAGCCTGTCAATATTCCAAGAATTAATCCATAAATAACCATGCTTTGAAATTTTGCTGGTGTACTTATGGTGTCTGGTGCTATTAAAATTAATGCTAGTATTGCATTACTGGCAATTAATTCATTAATATCAAAATTATTTATTAAAATCATTATTATAACAAATGCTAGTAAACTGCTAAAAGCAATAACTTTTTTATAATTATTAAAAAAAGCATAATAAAACAAAACTATAATTCCCAACAAAATATTGGATGAGGCTATGCCTCCAATAGTTCGACCACAAATTAAATCAAAGAAATTTAAGGCATATATATTTAATTTTTCGGCTGAATTAAGATAACTCAATGGTTCAAACATATTAATAATTATCAGTATAAATAATATTACAAAAGCAATCTTATTATAGTTTATTTTTTTAGGTAAAACATTTATTATTATTAAACTTAAAAATAAGGAAATGGCATAAACTAGCAAATTTATAGATGGCGGCATAAACAAAGGTACTGTACAAACTAATACTAAGCTCATATTTTCAAATATTTTCTTTTTAAAGAAAAAATTAGTTATTAATAAAAGCAATATACTAATAATCAATAAATAAAAAACATTAAACATATCTACAAAAGATACTAAATCATCCCTATATAATAAAATACCATTTTTATAAAATCCATATAGTACTAATGGTAATAATCCGATTAAATATTTAATAACTATTTTTTTTATAGATTCATTATTATGCAAATATACTCTATTCATTTATTTTTACTTCCTTTTTTAAATTTATATAACAAGGACAAACATATGAACATAATCCACAATTTATACATTTTTCTAAATTATGTTTATTTAAAGGATTGAGATTTTTAGGGCATATCTCAATACATTTGCCACAGTTAATACAATCAACTACCTTAAAAGTTTTCTTTTTCATTATATTAATGGAATTTATATTATTAGTAATTACAAAATTATCGACATCTTTTATTATGCATCCACTCATAAGCCCATTAAAAATTACATCATATTTTGCATCAATTATTTTTATATATTTTTTTATAATATCTGAAAGTAAAACATTTTTTTTAGTTCGTATTACTTTACTTTCTAAAATAGCATCTCCAGAAATAGTTATTAATTTGGTAGAATTATCTTTTCCTAACAAATAATTACATAGCGTATCTAAATCGTTTACATCTAAATAAAGATTTTTTTCATTAATAATTTGCAATTTTTTCAAAATAAATTCTTCTTTTTCTAATAAATACTCATCATTAACTAATGTCAATTTTATATTAGGATAAGTTCCTATACTATTTAAACAATCATTTATAATATTAGCTTCATTATTTTTAACTATTAAATAATTATTATTGCTTTTATAAAGCATACTAAGTTCATCTATAATGCTTAATAAATCAGCAATATTTTCTTTTAAAATATAAATATTATTAAATATATACGGTTCATCATTAATAGCACTAATTATTATATTATCAAATTTATTTTGATTTTGTAGTTTTTTTAACAATTTTTCTTCATTGTTCTTAATTAAAATATCCATTATATTATTTAAAGTAATTTTTCTTTTTTTTACTTTCTTATTTTTACTTAATTCCCTAAAATCATTAGCAATAACTAAGCATTTTTTGTTTATATTTTCTTCTTGCATAGTTTTAATTCCTATAGCTGTTCCAGAAATTGGTGATGCTAAATCAGCAGTAACAAATTCTTCTTTCGTAACTTTTTCATTTTGTTGTATTAATATTTTAGCATTTATAGGAATATATACAAAATCTGGATTCAAAAAATAGCTAATTTGAGGATCTACTTTAATATTACTATCTTTTTTTAAACTTATCAATTTTATCAATGAGCTTCATTCCTTTCTTTTAAATACTTAAGTAAATTAATAGCTACTTGCTCAGGGATAACTTGCTGTAGCTCTTCTACAGATGCTTCACTTATCTTTTTTATGCTGCCATATTTTTTTATTAATTCTTTTTTTCTTATTTTTCCGATACCATCAATATTATCTAAAATACTTGCTATGCTACCTTTATCTCTCAAAGTTTTATGATATGTTATAGTATATCTATGAACTTCATCTTGAATACGAGTTAAATAGTGAAACAAATTGCTATTTTTGGCTATTGCAATAATTTCTAAAGTATCTCCATCAATTAATTCATTAGTGCGATGATGATCATCTTTTTTTAAACCACAGACTTTAATTTTCAAATTTAAAGCCTCTAATATTTCTTTGCAAGCTCTAATTTGATTTTCTCCTCCATCCACTAATATTAATTCTGGCATTTCTTGTTTTTCTAATAAAACTCGATAGTACCTTCTATAAATTACTTCTTTCATTGTATTATAATCATCATTTTTATCAACACTTACTTTATACTTACGGTATTCTTTTTTACAAGGTTTACCACTCTTAAATACAATCATACCACTAACTGCATAAGATCCAAAAAGATTAGAGTTATCAAAGGCATCAATTCTATCTAAAACCGGTAACCGAAGCAAATCTTTTAATTCTTCATTAGCTAGTATACTTCTTTTCTCATCATTTCTTATAATTTTAACTTCTTGTTCTAAACTTATTTTGGCATTTGTATTGGCCATTTCTATTAAATTTTTCTTATTTCCCTTTTGAGGAATATAAGCCTTGGTATTTAAAATATTACTAATTATTTCTGCATTTAAACCATTAGCAAGAAGTATTTCTTTAGGTATTTCATGTTTTCCATAAAAGTTTAAAATATAGGAATTTACTTCATCATAAATATCACTAATTAAATAAAATTTATCGTTATTTCCTCCAACTATTTTGCCATTTCTAATAAATAATATCTGTACTGATATTATACCTTCATCAAAATAAAAACTTATTGCATCACGGTTAATATAATCATGCAATTCAACTTTTTGCTTATCTAGTATAACCTCTATGTATTGTAATTCTTTTTTTAATTCTAAGGCTGCTTCAAAATTGAGATTATCACTAAAAATTTTTATTTTTTCCATAATTTTATCTAATAAAATTTTATCATTGCCTTTTAAAAATTCTAATATTTCTTTTTCCATTTGCTGCAATTTTTCTTGATCAACATGTTTTTCACAATATCCTAAGCATTCTCCAATATGATAATATAAACAAACTTTTTTAGGCATTCCCTCACACTTTTTCAATGGATAAAGTCTATTAATCAAGCTGACAATTTTTCTAGCAGCATAAGCATTGGGATATGGTCCAAATAATAACTTTTTATCCTTTTTCTTAATATTTAAATAACGTGATACTTTAAGTCTAGGATATGGTTTACTAATATATTCAATATAAGGATAACTTTTATCATCTTTAAGTAAAATATTATATTTGGGATTATACTCCTTAATTAAATTTAGTTCTAAAATGAATGCTTCTTGCTCTGTAGTGGTTGTAATATAGGTAAAATCAACTACTTCGCTAACCATTTTGGCAGTTTTACCAGTAACATTACCTTTAAAATAGCTATTAACTCTCTTATACAAATTTTTAGCCTTACCTACATATATTATATTATTATTAATATTTCGCATTTGATAAGATCCTGGTAAATGAGGTATTGTTTTTAATTTTTCTCTAAGCATTTTTACCACCTTTATTTATTATACTACAAAATCATTCATTTTTACGATATAATATTTATGGTGATTTAATGAACTTAATTAAGTCGAACACACTAGAAATAAAAAAATCAAAATTTATAGCTTATTATTATAAATTAGATGATCAAAAAGAAGTAGTTAATATCTTAAAGGAATTAAGAAAAGAACATAAAAAAGCTAAACATATTGTTTATGCTTATAGATTTGGCAACACTGCCGGCAAAAGTGATGACAAAGAGCCCAATAATACTGCTGGATTACCACTTTATAATTTACTTGAAATGCAAAATTTAAATAACTCTTTAATTGTTGTAGTTCGCTATTTTGGTGGTATTAAACTAGGTGCAGGACTTTTAATGCGCACTTATAAAAATGTTGGTGCAAACGTAATAAAAAATGATCAGTCTCATTAATATATAAACCCCGTTTTTAATAAAAACGGGGTTTATCACACTATACAAATGAAACACTTTGAGCATAATCTACAAATTTAGATTGTAATGCTTCTTTATCATTTGCCTCGCAGAATAAATTTACTATCCAAAAGGCATCTGATCCCTTATAAAAAGCGGTCATATAATAATAATTAATTCCATCAATTTCACTTTCATAAGTGAAATAATTAATATTATTTTCATTGTGAACTTCATAATCAGTTCCACCAGCACTTTGAACTACTGCAATATATTCTTCAATAGTTGTATCAGAATTTAAATCCAATACTTCTAATGCAGAATATGTTTCTTTCACAATGGCAACACCAGTATCATCACTTTCAAAATATGCTGTAAATCCTTCATCTTGATCTGTTTCTTTAAATTCATCTGTCAAAGTTATTCTTAAATCATCGACAGCAAATTCTTCTTTTTTCGCATCCAAACAACCACTTAGAGAAAAACACATTCCTACTAAAACAATTAACATTAAAACTTTCTTTTTCATACAACTCTCCTATTCACACATTTTTTTAATTTCTTCTAAAGTTTTAAAACCTATTTCTTTTTTTATTTCTTTACCATTTTCAAACAAAATTAAAGTCGGTATACTCATTATTCCATAATTTGCAGCTAAATCAGGAAATGCATCAACATTAACTTTTAAAATATCAATAATATCTACTTTTTCTAGTATTGGTGCTAACATTTTACAAGGGCCACACCAATCTGCATAAAAATCCACTAATACCCTTTCTTTAATAAAATTATTAAAATCATCTTTGTTATCTAAATGTTTAATCAATTTATCCTACCTCCTCTATTATAATATTTTCTAAATTTAATTTTCCATCTTCTTGTAATTTTTTAGCATCTTCTGTACTAATTATTCCATATTTTTGTAATATAGACAATACGTTAGCATCAACTTGTTCACGATTATTCGACTCTTTCATTTCGTTTAAGAGTTCAACAATTTCTTCTAAAGCTTGGGTAGTATCAGCAGCAACATTGCCAATTATTGGAGTTCTTTCTAATATAATTATTGATAGTTTACTCTCAGCAACCATATTTTCGGTTTGAGGCAAATGAAATAAAATAAAAAGTACTAAGAATGTCATAATTATACCTTCAACTAGTCCTACCAATGCTCCTAAAATTTTAGAAGGAATAGCTAAAATTATAGTTACTTTTAATATTTTTTCTACTAATCCAGCTAAATTAACAATAATGCTCAAAATACAGTAAAAAAGAACAAATAATAAAACAAAGGAAATTAATTCATAAATCAAAATATTAATTGATGATATACCATTAAATATACCCCCAAAATTGAAGAATGGTAAAAATTCCATCAAAAAGTTAGCTAATACATCTTTAAATACAAATGCTAATACTAAAACTGCACAAGTTCCTATTAGCTGAACTAAACTTTTAATTACTCCTCGCTTAAAACCCAATACTGTAAAAAGCAATATGAGTAAAATA
The DNA here is from genome assembly GCA_944363665.1 of uncultured Bacilli bacterium. Classification (GTDB taxonomy): domain Bacteria; phylum Bacillota_I; class Bacilli_A; order RF39; family UBA660; genus Onthocola_B. The sequence goes on from CALVUS010000023.1 coordinate 9,839, forward strand.
CTCACTACATCCATCAAATTCATAACTTATCTCCTCATTTTAATTATATTATAATTATGATGAAAAATAAAGAAAATTATGTTAAAATTAGTTAAGCGAGGTAAAAAAATGACAATTGTATTTAAAGTAAGTGAAAATGTTAAAAATAAAATGATTAAATATTACGAAAAAATAAGAAGAGAAAAAACTCCACCTTATGCTATTTTTCAAGCTCAAGAAGCCGATACAATAATTACTTTATATGAAAGTGGTAAAGTAATGTTTCAAGGTATAAGTGCAGATATAGATGCAAGTATTTGGATTGATTTAGAAAAAAAGTTAAATAATCGCATAATAGATATAAAAACCGGAAAAGAAAAAAAACTCCAAAATAATCATAATAATTTTAGAGAATTTGACAAATACAATACTATTGGCTCTGATGAAGTTGGAACTGGTGACTATTTTGGCCCAATTGTAGTGACAGCTACTTATGTTGCCAAAGATAAACAACAATTATTAAATGAATTAAAAGTTGGAGACTCTAAAAAAATAAACGATGAAGCAATAAAAAAAATTGCTCCTATCATTATGCAAGAAATTCCTTATAGCACATTTATACTTACAAATGAAGATTATAATAAAAACTATAGCCAAGATTTGAATATGAATAAAATAAAAGCAATTTTGCATAATAAAGCTTTACTAAATTTAGTCAACAAAGATTTAGATTATGATAAAATTATCGTTGACCAATTTACTCCTGCAACAAAATATTACGAATATTTAAGGGATGTCAAAAATAAAGTTATTACAATTACCTTCACTCCTAAAGCTGAAGATAAATGTTTAAGTATTGCCTGTGCATCAATAATTAGTAGATATATATTTTTACTTGAAGTTGCCAAAATAAGTAACTTATTAAATGAAGATGTTCCTAAAGGTGCTGGTGAAAAAGTAGATATATTCGCTAAAAAATTGGTAGATAAATATGGCATAGAAATTTTAAATAAAGTTGCTAAAGTAAATTTTAAAAATACGGAAAAAATAAGGAATTTATAAAATCCTTTTTTTAAATGCAAGCATCCAATAAAAAGCCATATAAAGCTATATCTTTATCCCAAATGCCTTTTTTAATATTTAAATCAATATTACATAAATTTACAATATTTGTTGCTAGTTCGTTTTCACTATAATGTAGACAATTATTATACAATTTATTAACCTGCCAATCAGCAAGATTTAAATTATTACAAATTTCTATTAAAGACATTCTAGATTGATACATTTTTTTAACATAAAACATAAGGCGATATTCTCTAGCTAATAATGATACGAGAATTGTACTATCAACTTTATAAATTTTTAAACTATTAAGTATTTTTAAAGCATCTTCTAATTTTTTATCAACTACAGCACTGACAAAATGAAAATTATTACTGTCAAGTTCTACTCCCACAATTCTTTCCACATCAGCATATTTTATGTGACAAGACACATTATAATAAAGCATTACTTTATCTAGTTCGTTTAACATAATATCTAAATTCCCATAAGAATTATTGATAATGTAATTAATAGTTTGATAATCTATATTAAATTCTTTTTGCTTAACGTAATTATTTAAAAACTCATTTAATGATTTCCTGTCCATTTTTGAATTATTAATAACTTTATATTTAGTCTTTATTTCTTTAACGATTTTTTTACGAGTATCAATTGGTTTTTGAGTAGTAAATATTAAAATTGTATTAGAATTAGGGTTTTCTAAATATTTTAATACTAAATTTGTAGTATTATCATCACTTTTATCACTACTAAATATATCAGCATTTGATACAACTAGATATTTACTATTACCATCTAAAGAAAAGTAGTTTGCTTCTTCAATTATTTCTTCGATAGAACTTTTGTTTAAGTTAAATATTTTATAAGTATTTTCTTTAACGATTTTTTTTATTTCTTCAGCAATTAAACGGTAACTTTCATTACTTATTAAATATATGTTCATATTTACTACCTCGATATACTTATTTTACTATAATTTATAACAGAAGAAAAGAGAATCTCTTCTCCATCTATCAAAAACATTATATAATGTAATATATTTTATACTTTTAAAAATATTATGTACACGATATTTACCTATGTTAAACAACTAAATTATTTTTATATACATGTTTTAATATTAATTTTTTTATTTTTAAGTGTAACGATAATACTGCCATTTAAATCAGTTCTATATATTTGAGTATTTTTTAAAATTTCTAATACTTCATTATTAGGATGATTATATCTATTATTTCTCCCAACACTTATAATTGAATATATAGGATCTATACTCTCTATAAATTGTTTGCTAGAACTGGTTTTACTTCCATGATGACTTACTTTTAAAATATCTATATTTTTTAAATTATACTTTTCAATTATAGCTTTTTCTACTTCTTTTCCTGCATCTCCCATTAATAGTAAGCTAATTCCATTTAAATTGACATATATAACATTAGAATTATCATTTTCATTATCATATATTTGATCGTTCAAAAAATATAACTTAATGTCTTCTATATCTATTTCATTAATACAGCTATAATATGGTATTTGCTTTTTTATTAGAATTTTAATTAATTCTTGTTCTAACTCATTAATTTCTCCACAGTTTAATATTACCTTCTCTATTTTAAAATTATTTACCAAGTTAATAGCTTCCCCCATATGATCATAATCCCCATGTGCTGATTGTCAATTAGTAAGTCGAATTTAATCCTTAATTTATAAAGAAAAAAAAGAATGCGCTTTACATTC
>CALVUS010000024.1 GCA_944363665.1 uncultured Bacilli bacterium
TTTTAAAAAAAACACCAAAATTTACCCAAAAAAAAAAAAAAAAAAAAAAAAAAAAAAAAATCAACCTTGCGGTTGAAATTTATTTTCCTAATTTTTTTCCTTGAATATGATAGGTAATTAATAATTGTAATCTATAAGGTATAAATCTTGTTAAAAACAAAGTTAATTTCATTCTTAACGTAGGGACTATAAGCATTTTTCTTTTAAACATCTTATCAATTGCATATTTAGCTACTTTATGTGGATCAGCTTCTTTAATAGCAAATTCTCCATGAGCTACTTTATTAAAGTTAGTGTTAACTGGGCCTGGACATAAAGCACAAATAACAACTTCACTTCTTTTTTGACGAAGTTCTTCATTGATAGCCATTGTTAATTTAGTAATGTAATTTTTTGTTGCATAATAAGTGTTTAAACGTGGCCCAGCCATAAAACCTGCACTCGAACAAACATTTAATATATAACTTTTTTTTCTTTTTAAAAAATCTTTTAAAAACAGTTTAGTTAAAATATGATAAGCTTTAATATTCAGATCGATCATTTCTAATTCTCGGTTTAAATCAGTCTTATCAAATGTACCAAAAAGGCCAAAACCAGCATTGTTAATTAAAATATCTATTTTATCATCTTTGGTTAATTCATATAGTTTAAAAACATTTTTTTCTTTAATTAAATCTAAAGTTATTATTTTTACTGAAACGTTTAATTCTTTTTTTATGTTTTCTAATTTTTCTTTATTTCTAGCAACTAAAATTAAATCAATATTTCGTTTGGCAAGTTCATAAGCCATACATTTACCAATACCACTTGATGCCCCAGTTATTAAAGCTTTCATAAATCACCTAATTTTCTGTATCAATTGTATTTAAAATACTCGGTAATATTTGTTTTTTACGAGACACTAATTTTGGCAAAAATACTCCTTGATGAATATTTTTAATTCCAAAGCTATCAGCTATTATACTTTCTGATTTTTCATCATAAATTACATAAGATCCATTTTTTATAATATCTGTTACAAATATTACAACATTACTATAGTTAGTATTAGCCATTTCATTTAATTTATTTACAAATTCATCTATTTTTTCTTTAACAGTATCAAAATCCATTGTCATTATTTGACCAATTCCAAGATTTTTAGAACCAACCACAAATGATTTAAAATCCATCTTTATTAGTTCTTCAACACTTTTTCCCGCAATTGAACTAGCAGCTTTTAACATTTCTGTACCATAATTATCAATATCAACTTTAGCTATATTAGCTAGTTTTACTGCTACAAAACGGTCATCTTCTGTAGTTGTTGGACTTGTTAAAAGTAAAGTATCCGACAAAATAGCAGAAAGCATTATACCTGCAATATTTTTAGGAATAGGTACTTTTTCTTCAATAAACATATCATAAATCATAGTTGCAGTACAACCAACAGGTTTAGAACGAAAATTAATTGGTACAGTTGTACCTATTGCTCCAAGATTATGATGATCAATAATTTCCAAAATGTCAGCCTCTTCAATTCCATCTACTGATTGGGCTAGATTATTGTGATCTACTAATATTACTTTTTGTTTTTCATACTCATTTGGACCAGTTAATCTAATTAAACCTAAACATTCATTTTTGTTATTAATAATTGGATAATTAGTATGATTAATTTTATGGGTCATTGTTTTAAAATCTGTAAAGTAATCATCATTATATACTGTTACTGGATTGCGATTAGTATTGATACTCTTAATATAATTACTCAATATTATTTTATTAGCAATTTGATAACTATTTAAAGCTGTTGCAATTATATTAACATTATTTTGCTCTGCTTTAGTTAATATTTTTTTATCAAGTTCAATATTTAAAGGCAAAATAATTAATTTAACTTTACAAGATATCGCATATTCTAAAACTTTATAACGGTCTCCAACAATTAATATGTCTTTTTCAGATAATTCTACTTCTTTTCGAATTGTTTTATCTTGTAAACCAGCAATTAAAATGTCTCCAGCTATTACATCATCTTTTTTAATAATTATTTTGGCATCTAATGTTTCAACAATATTATCTAACGTAGTAGACACCATTTCTTTATTACCATTTATTAAATATCTTGCTATTTCTTTTAAAGTAACATAACCGGTCAATTTCTTTTTTTCATCAATCAATGGAATGGCTGTAATATTTTGCTTTTGCATTAATTTAAATGCAGCATTTATAGATGAATTCTCATTAATATAAGCCTTTTTATCATACTTAATATTTTTTATTCTAATTCTTACATCATTTAAATAATTAGGAACTGGTATATTAAAATAATTTAATACAAATTTTGTTTCTTCGTTAATGTTACCTAAAACTTTTGGAACTGTTTTACCTCCAAGTTCATTTTTCAAATATGATAATGCTATACTAGAACAAACTGTATCAGTATCTGGATTTTTATGTCCAAATATATAAGTTGTCATACTTTCACCTCTTTACTTTTTAGATTTTATCACAATCTTTTCTTTTTTTAAATACCTTTCATTTCAAATAGTATATCTCTTAATTCCATGGCTCTTTCAAAATCTAAATTACGAGCAGCTTCCTTCATTTCATCTTCAATTTTTAAAATCATTTTTTCTTTTTCTTTCTTACTTAATTTCTTTTTCTTTTCTACAACTATATCATTTGTTACTACTTCTTTTATTTCTTTAATAATAGTTTTTGGAACAATGTCATGTTTTTTATTATATTCTTCTTGAATTTCTCTTCTTCTTTTTGTTTCTGTTATTGCTTCATTCATGGCCTCACTTATAGTATCCGCATACATTATTACTTGGCCATGCTCATTACGAGCACATCTACCTATTGTTTGAATAAGACTTCTACTGCTACGTAAAAATCCTTGTTTATCAGCATCTAATATACATATTAAACTAACCTCTGGTATATCTAATCCTTCTCTTAAAAGGTTTATACCAACTACACAATCGTAAGTACCCAGTCTTAAATCTTGAATTATTTTAAGACGTTCTAATGTTTTTATTTCACTATGTAAATAAGCGACTTTTATATTCATCTCTTTTAAATAATTAGTTAGTTCTTCACTCATTCTAATTGTAAGAGTAGTAATCAAAACCCTCTCATTTTTTTCAATTCGCATTCTTATTTCACTAATTATATCATCGATTTGGCCTTCAGTTTTTCTTACTTCAATAATTGGGTCAAGTAGTCCTGTTGGTCTAATAATTTGTTCCACATACTTTCCATTAGTCTTTTCCAGTTCATAATCACCCGGTGTTGCAGAAACATAAATTGCTTGATTAATATGATCTTCAAATTCTTTAAATGTTAATGGTCTATTATCTAAAGCACTAGGAAGTCGAAAACCATAATCAACTAATGTTTGCTTTCGCATTCTATCACCATTATACATGCCTCGAACTTGGGGAAGAGTTACGTGAGATTCATCTACTACCAATAAAAAATCTTTAGGAAAAAAGTCAATCAAACAGCTCGGAGTTTCACCTTCTTTTCTTAAAGCTAGATGTCTTGAATAATTTTCAACTCCATTGCAAAATCCTGTTTCTCTAAGCATTTCTATGTCATAATTAGTTCTTTCTCTTAAACGTTGTTCTTCAATCAATTTATTTTCTTTTTTTAATTCTTCTAAACGTTGTTTTAATTCTTCTTCTATTCTACCTATTGCTATATCTAGCTTTTCTTTACTTGTCACAAAATGAGATGCTGGAGATATAGTAATACTTTTCTTACTACTTGTCACAACACCTGTTAAGGGATCAAAAAGAGCTATAGATGCTATTGTATCCTCTTCTAAAGAAATTCTAATTCCCTTAACTTTTTCATTAACTGGAATAATATCTATATTATTACCACGTACTCGAAAAGTTCCCCGATGAAAATCCAAATCGCTTCTTTCATAAGTCATATCGATTAATCGATTTAAAATTTTATTTCGCGATATAGAATCACCAACAGTCAAAATAAGCATATTTTTTTCATATTCTTCTTTTTCACCTATACCATAAATGCATGAAACAGATGCTACTACTATAACATCTTTATAATTTATTAATGCCGATGTTGCAGCATGCCTTAATTCATCTATTTCATCATTTATAGAAGCATCTTTTTCTATATAGGTATCAGAGCTTGGAACATATGCTTCAGGTTGATAATAATCATAATAGGAGACAAAATATTCCACATGATTATTAGGAAAAAATTCTTTTAATTCTGCATATAATTGACCTGCTAAAGTTTTATTATGTGCTAATACCAAAGTAGGTTTATTTACATTTTTAATAACGTTAGCTATAGTAAATGTTTTCCCAGTTCCTGTTGCTCCCAGTAGAACTTGTTCCTTTTTACCATTAATTATTCCTTCAGTAAGTTCTTTAATTGCCTCTGGCTGATCACCACTGGGTTTATATTTAGAAACTAATTCAAACATTATTACTTCATCTCCATTATTATTTTCTACGTCTACTTAAAGTATCTACTTTATTATTATGTTTATAATCAATTAAAATATCATTAGCAAACTGACTATTTAAAAAAATGTAAATATTATTTTGGCGAAATTCTTCAAAAAAACGATAAAATTTCAAAGTATCTGCTGCTTTAAAAAAGCTTAAACCAGCAATAAGAGATTTTTGAGCTATCAAAGTATTATATTGTTCGTCTAAAAACCATTTTATTTTATCAATTTTAATCCAAACAACATCTCCAGTTTTAGCATAAAAACCATTTGATAATATTTTACCACAACCAAAACTATCAACAATAAAACGAATGTATTTTTCACCATTTAATTCATAAATTGGAAAATTTAAGTAAGTATCTTCTTCACCATTTCGCACTATATTAATAGAGTTCAAAGTTCGATGTAATAGACCATTTTGATAATTAATTTCTAGAATGCTGTTTAAATCGTTATTGACAACAAATTGTGGATATGTACCATAAAATAATTCAATTATTCCATACATATTTCTAAAAACTGCTTGACAATCATGTTGAATTTTGTTATCTAATACTAACATTGGTCTTATAGCCATATTAGGACTTTTACCATCATAACATCTAACATTGCCATTATTATTAATATAATATACTTGGCCAATTCGGTCAGTTGATTGAGTAACCCAATCAGTATAAATTCTGCCTAAATTGTCAATATACTCTTCTCCTCCTAAAAGAAGTGCAAAATCAGTTATCATAGACTTTGTGCCATAAGCACTAAAAATAGGCACTTTATCCATTCCATGCATTCTATCAATTTTTGTAAGATTAAATTCACCCACAATATTACCCCCCTTAGCGAGTGTTATATTACCAAATTATAGCTTTAAAGTCAATCAAAATTTTTAGAACTATTTTTTGCAAGTTATTCTATTGTTATTAACATTACCACTTTTCCATTTCTAAAATATGTATTTCAATTTTAATTAACATCTATTGGATAAATATACTATCTGCTATCTTTAAAATCTTTAAATCTAGCATTTTGCCTTTTTTCTAAATAAATTCAATAATTTTAGGTATAAAAATTATTAATCCTATTATTGCAGATGATATAGCAAAGATTAAAACTGCTCCTGCTGAAATATCTTTAGCAAGTTTAACTCGAGGGTCTTTTTGAGGCATTGCTATATCAACAACTTTTTCAATTGCTGTATTAAACATTTCTGCTCCAATTACAAAAGCAAAACAGCATAAACAAATAATCCATTCAATTTTACTAATTTTAAAAAAAATGCCACAAAAAATTACTAATAACATTATAGTAAAATGAATTTTCATATTTCTTTCAGTTTTAAATGAAGATCCTATTCCTACAAAAGCATATTTAAAACTATTGATTATTTTCTTATTTTTCATTCACTACCTTCCTTCTATCCATTTATTACTTATACTTATATACATTATTAAATAAGATAAAGATATTAAAAAACCAGCAAGAACATCACTTGTATAATGAACTCCTAAGTAAATTCTACTAACACCAATAATTATAATTAATATAACTAGTAAGCTTATTAATAAAAATTTAATTATTTTATTTTTAATATATTTATATATTAAAAATATTAAGTAGCCATAAAATGCAACACTTATCATTGCATGTCCAGAAGGAAAACTATAACCGCTTTCATCTATCAATTTAAAATCTGTTGGACGAGGTCTTTGAACAATAAATTTTAATACTTGATTTATAATTGTTATAAATATTAAATTAAACAAAATACTAAATCTAATTTTTCTATTTTTTAATATTAAACACAATAAAATCGTTACTGGAAGTAGGAAAAGTGCACTACCAAAATTAGTAAAAATTTTGACTATAGGGGTTAAAGAAACTCTAATAAAATTGTTAGCAATAAACTCATAACCAACCACATCCATTTTAGTAACTTCATTAGCAAATACATTTTCTACTATTGCTAAAAATAAAATCAAACAAATAAATAAAATAATCCATTTACAATTTTTCAAAACTGTTTTCATGCTATGCCCTTTTCTTATCTAAACATATAATAATTTTATCATTATATAATAATAAATACAACTGTTCTTTTTAAAGGTACATTTAAAAAGCTGAAAAAATGCTATGTATAAAAAAATTAATTTATTACATGAAAAAAGAAGCTTGTGTTTAACTTCCTTCATAAAATTTTTAATTATTCAATTGTTATAAGTTCGTATTCACGAGAACCAATACCAAGATCAGCAGCAGCTTCAACAGTGTGAACACCATGAAGAGATTCAATTCTTTCAATTAATTTATCTTTGCCTGGGTCAGTTGAATTATAAACTAAATCTAAGCATGCTTGGTCTATTGCAACTGGATCTAAACTTGCAAGAATGCCAATATCAGTCATACATGGAGCTGATGCATTACCATCACAATCACAATCAACAGAAAGGTTTTTCATGACATTAATAAATACCATATTACCGTTAAAGTGATTTACTACACTTGCTGCTGCATCAGCCATTGCTTCTAAGAAGTGATCTTGAACTGGCAAGTTATTAAATAATTCATATTGATTATCAGTTACACCAGCAGTATGAATTAAAGTCTTACCAGCGCTTGATGTACAACCAATTGAAAGTTGTTTTAGTGCTCCACCATATCCACCCATTGCATGTCCTTTAAAGTGTGATAAAACCATCATTGAATCATAATTTGGAAGATTTTTACCAACATAGTTTTTCTTCAAAATCTTACCATTTGGTACATCTAATTCTAAGTCTGGTCCTTCAGCATCCATTAAGTCAAATGGAAAATATTTGTCCCATTCGTGTTCCTTAATTAATTCACGATGCTTTTCAGTTGTGTTTCTAGCACCAGCATAAGCAGTATTACATTCTACTACTGTACCATTAACATGTTTAATAACATTTTGGACAAATTCTGGTTTTAAGTAATTTTGATTTCCTGCTTCACCAGAATGCATTTTAACAGCAACCTTACCTTCTAGTTTTTTTCCTAAAGCCTCATATGCTTTAATAATGTTTTCAGGAGTAATATCCTTAATAAAATATACTTTTGATTTCATAATTATCATTCCTTCCTTAAGTCAAAATTAATTTAATTTATTGTATTCTTCATCAGTTACGGGTTCACACCATTCATTTGAGGTATTTTCACCAGGTACTTCAACGGCAATATGACTAAACCAAGAATCTTTTTTAGCACCATGCCAATGTTTTACATTAGCTGGTATCACGACTACATCTCCTGGTTTTAGACTCCTTGCATTTTCGCCTTCTTCTTGATACCAACCTTCGCCATTAACACAAATAAGGATTTGGCCACCACCAAACGTAGCATGATGAATGTGCCAATTATTACGACATCCTGGTTCAAATGTTACATTAGCTAAAAATACTGATCCTTCACCTGGTTTGGTTAATGGATTAAGGTAAGAGTTACCAATAAAATACTGAGCATATGCAGTGTTAGGTTCTCCTAAACCAAACATACCACCATGAATTCCTTCGGCATCACTATCCGCATAAACTTCTTTGGCAATATTGAATGTCGCCCAAGCATTTGGCCAACCAGCATAAAATGCGGCATGAGTAATAATTTCGGCCATTTCACTTTTAGTTATACCATTCTTTTTATATTTAAATCAATAAATTTTTTTATATCTTCTAGACTTAAGCCAGTATGTTTCATGCATTTTATAAATTGAATTCTTTCTAAGTCTTTTTCTTCATATTCCCTAATGCCAGATTTCTTATTTATTTTTTCTAATAAGCCTATCTGTTCATAATATCTTAAGGTTTCTCTTGGCAAATTGAATTTCGCACTTACTTCGCTTATCTTCATATTTCCTCCAACAAAATAATAGCATTTAAAGTTAACTTTAAGTCAAGAACTACTTTCTAATATCTAAATGAATCTTTTTTTCATTTTCATATTTATTAATAATATTTTCAATTTCTTCTAAATTTATAATACCTATACTTGCAGATAAATATTCGTGGTTTAAAAATCTCCAATCAATATATTTTACTTTAATTTCTTGATGCATTTTATAAATTATTTTTTCTCTATCTTCTTCAGATATTTCCCATTTTAAAACTTCAACCATCCTCAAAAGAATATATTTTATTTGAATCATTGTTATTTCTTTTTTTAATATTTCATATCTTCCAGTTTCCATAGTATCTTTTTTTATTGCCTCAGCTATATCAAAAATATCAGCAAGATGATTATGAGGCTTATATCCAATAGAATGTAATCCTCTTTTATTTATTTTGCGATAAAAATATCCTGTACTATTAATATGTAAAACTTTAGAAGCATTAAACAAATTAGCAAATGAAAAGTGAACATCTTCCCACCGTTTACCCACTAAAAACTGTTTATCTTTAATGTAAGAATGCAAAAATATTTTATTACATACAGCGGGAGATTCTTCTAAAACTTTAAATGGCTTTTTTAAAGGATCATATGAATACCCACTAATATCATTAGGAAAATTCATTTTCAAATATTTATCACTACTAGTAAACACTATTCGATTTGAAATTATTTGCGGAAAATCATTTGCAACTGCAGCATTATACATATCTTCATACATATTTTTACTAACATAATCATCGCTATCAATAAATCCAATGTAAAAACCTTTAGCTTTGTCTAATCCAACATTCCTTGTAAAACCTACTCCACAATTTCTTTTATTTTTAAAAACATGTACTTTACTAGGGTATTTTTGCTCATATTCTTGAAGTATTTTAAAACTATTATCAGTTGAACAATCATCAATAGCAATAATCTCAATATCATTTAAAGTTTGATTTATTAGAGAATCAAAACACTGTTTCAAAAATTTTTCTGCATTATAAACAGGAACGATTATACTTATTTTCATTTACTTTCTCCCGATTTATATTTTATCACATAATTAAAAGAACTACACATTTTTTGTAGTATCTTCTATAATTGCTCGCGATTTATTATAAAATTCTTGTTCCTTTAACGTTAATTCAATTTTCAATCTTCTTTTAATTCCTTTTCTATTAATAATACAAGGACTACTTATATAAATATTTTTGTCAAAAGCAGAAACAGTTATTATAGCATTTTCATCATTTAAAATAGCATTTGTTATTCTTACTAAGCACATTCCTATTCCATAAGAAGTATTTCCTTTTTTTTCAATAATTTTATAGGCAGATTCACGTACTTCTTTACTTATTTGAGATTTTTCACTTTCACTTAGTAATGTATCAATTTTAACTGATCCAATCATGGCACTACTCCAAGCAACAAATTCAGAGTCTCCATGTTCACCTAAAACATAGGCATGAACATTTTGGGGCAATATTTCAAATTTTTTAGATAAAATATAACGTAATCGTGCTGTATCTAAACTGGTACCTGTGCCAACTATTTTAGAGGCCGGTAATTTAGAATATTTATATGTAATATAACTCATAACATCAACTGGATTAGTTGCAATTAAAAATATACCATTAAATTTTGTATTCATAACTTGCTTAATTATGTTTTTAAAAATATCTAAATTTTTACTAATTAAATCAAGCCTAGTCTCACCTGTATTTTGGTTAGCTCCAGCAGCTATCATAACTATTTTAGCATTTTTACAATCAGAATAATTGCCAGCTTTAATAATAATATTATTTGGAGAATATGGAATACTATGATTTAAATCCATTGCTTCTCCTTCAGCTTTATTATGATTTTTATCAATTAAAACTAATTCATCTACAGGGCATTTCTGATTTACAAGTGCATAAGCATAACTCATACCAACATTACCACAACCGATAATAACAATTTTATTCATATATTCACCTTCTAAAACTATTATTACTATTAAATACTTGCTCTATACGCAAATTCTTGTTTTCCTTTAATACTATTTGTAAATATTTTTGTAATACCATATCATTACACTTCATAAATCCATTTTCTAATAATTCTTTTAAATGCTCACGATCTTTAAATTGTGAATAAGTTAAATCACATAAATAATAGTCTTTACCATCATAAGTAATTAAAAATCTATGTTCAAATGAAGCATTAAAATCTTTAGTATCTACAATATGAACAATAATATGTTTTTTTAATAAAGTTTCATAAAGATAACTATTATATACTAAACACATTCTTTCATAATCTAGTCCTTTTAATTTTTCTTTAGTTTCTTTAATAGCATCAACTATAGATTGTTTACTATTTTGTCCCTTTATATTTAATATTTTACTATATAAATCCATTATTTCACTTTTCCAAAACGACGATCTCTTTTTTCATATTCTAAAAAAGATTTTTTTAATTCATCAATTGTAAAGTCTGGAAAACAAGTTTTTGGAAAATAAAACTCGGCATAAGATATTTGCCATAACATAAAATTACTAATTCTATTTTCTCCACTTGTCCTAATCAAAAAATCCACATCTGGAAGTTCATGATATAAATTTTGGCTAAACAATTTTTCATCAATATCATCAATGTCAATTCTATTATCAACAACCATTTTGGCAATTTTTTTAGTAGCATCTACGATTTCAGCTCTCCCACCATAACTTAAGCAAAAATTAACTACCAAACCTGTATTGTTTTTCGTTTTTTCTTCAAGTATATTCATTGCTTCTACTATTTCTTTTTTTAAATATTCTTTTCTTCCTGAAAAATATACTTTTATGTTTTCTTTTTTATACTCTTTTTCCACAGTTTTAAACCATTTTAAAAATAATTCCATCAAATAATTTACTTCATCTTTAGGACGATCAAAATTTTCTGTTGAAAATACATACAAACTTAAATAATTTACTAAATTTTCTTTGTTTAAATAAAGAATTATATTTTTTAAAGTTTCAGCGCCTGCTCTATGTCCTTCACTTCGACTTAAGCCTCGCTCTTTAGCCCATCGTCCATTTCCATCCACTATAATTCCCAAATGATTAATTTTGTTCATACTATCTCCTTTTTAAATATATTATAACAAAAAGAAAAAAAAGAAAAAAGATTTCTTTTTTCTGCAATGTAAATATGTAGTAAATTTTCAAGATCAAAAAAGTCTAAAATTTATGCAAACTTTTCAAATATGATAAATAATATTAATTTACTGATAAGCGATACGGATTATTTGAAGTTCCGCTTCCTCCTTCTAATTGGACATTAGATTCTAGATAAAAGACGGGCCTGGCAGCATAACCTTCGATCGCATAGAAGCTGTTCAAGCCGCCGTTGTAGTTCACATAAAACACGCTGTTACTGTACGACGAATAGGGAGTAATTGTCCATTCCTGTAATCCCATATACATCCAATTATTATTTGTATTTGTAGTAGTCCTATAATCATATAAAGTAGTATTCCAATTTTCAGGATTTGCGGCATAACCATAATCACTGGGATACATTAAGCCTATTTCATCTGTATATGTTGTTGGATTAGATCCATACCCAGCATTATTTCTTTCTCCGACATAAAATGTTTTAGCTGTATAATTATCATCATCCATGCTGCCCAAATGCCATGTTGTTGGTGATACCATATTTTGCCATTCACCTAAATTATTCCAAAATAATTCCTTATTTAAAGAATTGTTTAAACTAGCTTTTGTCCAATCATTATTATTTGAATCATCCCATGTATAATCATCAATAGCATTATTTTTTATTAACTTTATTTGATAATTTCCATCTTGATCATCATCAAATAATCCTATTATGCGATATAAATTATCATTAGGGCATGTTGTCGCATCCGATCCAAAGCAAACATAATTGTTTGGATTAACTCCACTATATCTGTATGAATTATCCCCTGCTTCTTGATTAGCATTTGTATATGTTCCTACCCCATCATGATAATATAACCCATTTGCTCCATCAGATGTGTAAACTGTATCTATTATATAATCTGCTCCTGTTTGAGTAGTTTCTTCACTCGTTACATATTCACTTGATACTCTCCCATTATTATCTTCGACATATACTTTTATATAAAATGTTGTATTACTTGTTAAATTATTAAATGTATAACTATTACTTGTACTTTCTTCATA
>CALVUS010000025.1 GCA_944363665.1 uncultured Bacilli bacterium
TAAGAAATCGACCAAAGCATTTTCGGTTGCATTCAAATTATCTCTATTTAATAACGTAAAAATATAACCATTTTTAACATTTTCAATTTTTTCTACTTTAATATTTTTTTTATATATCAAATTCATAATTGAAGCACTCAAAGCATTTTCGGTAATATTACGGTTCATTAAATAATCGACGACTTCAACATTATAATCATCAATAAATTCCCGATTATATTTTAATTTAAAAGATGGATCTCTTTCTTTATCATACTTAAAATATATGTACAAAAATGCCATAACAACCAAAACATAAAAAACAATAGTTCCTATTACTGCTCCCCACCATTTAATTTTAATTTCTTTTCTTAAAGCATTAGTTTTCTCTGCAATCGCCATTTCTTCATCAACAATTTCAGAAAATGATTGATTACTATATTTAGTAATGCCATCTACTAAATTATCAGCAAAAGTAATACGAATATCCAACATTCCATAAGATTCTAAAGAAGATATTCTAGCATAAACTATATTATTTTCACTATTGCTAATATCATCTATTTCACCTTCTAAAGGTCCATGTGCCCAAAAACGAAAATAATCACTAGAATCACTTCCCGGAAGAGTAACCCGAACATTTAAGTCACCAATTTCATCTGCCAACTCTCCACTAAAAAAATTCCAATAAAATTCTGCAAAACCATCATGCAATGTCACAATATCTTCAATTGTATAATCAAGTCTTAAAATTATTTTTTCACGATTGATAGGATAAAACATTTTAATGCTATATCCGGTACTAGTTGGATCGATAGTATATTTCATACTTTCACCAGCACTAGCATAATTTACTAAACTAAATTCGATAAAATCAGCATTAAATGTATCAAGCGAAATTTTTTCATCGTAATCTAAAGAATAAACTTTTATATTAGAAATATCACTAGCTCTAACAGAACTTTTAGTACTAATATAAGATAGATTCATATTATAACCATTAAATGTACCATCCACAACAAATATTTCTGATACATCTACATCACCATTTTCCAATATTTTAGCATCAATATAATATTGTTCGATATCATAATCAACATCAGCCGCTAAAGAAATAATTGGAAATAACAAAAAAATACTCAAACTATAAATTAACTTTTTCATATTCATACCTCATTTTAAAAAAAGACGTTTGATACGCCTTAAAATTTAACTTGAACATTTTCTCTTTCTGCTTCTTGGACTTCAAAAAATGTTTCTTGTTTAAATTTAAATATACCCGCAATAATATTACTTGGAACCATTTCAATTTTATTGTTATATACAAGTACTGTATCATTATAAAATTGTCTAGCACTAGCAATTTTGCTTTCAGTTTCAGTTAGCTCAGTTTGCAAATGTTGAAAATTAGTATTTGCCTTTAAATCTGGGTAATTTTCTGCTAAAGCAAATAACTTAGAAATAGCTTGTTCTAGTTCTCCATCAGCTTTCATTTGAGCATCAGGAGTTGTTGCAGATACATAAGTATTTCTAGCTTTAATTACAGATTCTAAAGTTTCAGATTCATGCTTTGTATATCCTTTAACTGTTTCTACTAAATTAGGTATAAGATCAAATCTTCTTTTTAATTGCACATCTATTTGTGCCCATTGATCTTTAACTCTGTTTCTTAAATCAACTAACTTATTATATGTTGCAATAGCCCAAATAATTAATAATAAAATTATGGCAACTATTACACCAACAATTATCCATACCATAAATTTATCCTCCTAAAATAATTGTATCATATTTCTAATATTTATAAAACTATTTTTAAATTTCTTTACAGTTATATACGAAGAGGATTAAAATCTATTTCTAAATAACTATCCTTATTATTAGCAAATATTTTATCCAAATCTTTTAAAACACCCAATAATTTATTATCATATTTATATTTTATTATTATTTGCATCCGATATTCATTTTTAAATTTTAATATAGCAGCAGTAGTAGGTCCTAATACAATAGTTTCTTTGTCTAAATTGTTACTCAAATAATATTGTACCTTCTTAGCATATTCTAAATTTTTTTCATAATCTTTTCCTATTACTTTTATTCCTACTAAATAATAATATGGTGGATATTTTAATTTTTTTCTAAATCCCATTTCTCTAATATAAAATTTATCATAATTATTTTCTTTGACACAATTGATTACATAATTATCGGGATTAAATGTTTGAATCACTACTTCACCTAAAATATTACTTCTACCAGCTCTTCCAGCAACTTGACTTAATAATGAGTAAGTGTTCTCACTACTTCGATAATCAGGTATATTTAAAGTTGTATCAGCATTTATTACTCCAACTAAACTTACTTTTGGAAAATCTAAGCCTTTACTAACCATTTGAGTTCCTAATAATAAATCATACTTGTATTCTTTAAAATCATTAATTATTTTTTCATGCATGCCTTTATTTCTTGTAGTATCTTGATCCATTCTAACTACTCTAATATTAGGAAATAATTCTTTTATTTTTTCTTCCAGTTTTTCAGTTCCTAAACCATAATAATTTAATGCTTCTTCACCACATTTAGGGCATAATAAATCTTTTTTTATTTGGAATCCACAATAATGACATATCAAATTATTCGTTGTTTTATGATATGTTAATGTAATATCACAATTAGGGCATTTATATGTATATCCACAATTACTACACGTTATAAAGGTAGCAAATCCTCTTCTATTTAGTAATAATATTATTTGCTCTTTCTTATTTAACTTTTCAGCAATTTTATTTTTCAATAAATCACTAAATATATTATTTCTTTTTTTCATTTCTTCTTCCATATCAACTACATGGACAATTGGAATTTTAGCATTTCCCACTCTTTTATCCAATCTGAGTAATTCATATACTTTTTTATCTGCTCGAGCTTTACTTTCTAAAGATGGTGTTGCAGAGCCTAAAACAACAGGAATATTATTATATTTACCACGATAAATAGCTATATCACGTGCATGATACCGTGGATTATTATCTTGCTTATAACTGCTACTATCTTCTTCATCAATAATTATTATACCTAGATTTTTTAAAGGTGCAAAAATAGCACTACGAGTTCCCACTACTACTTTTACTTCTCCATGCATTATTTTAACATATTCATCATATCTTTCTCCTTGAGAAAGTGAACTATGTAGTATTGCTACGTCATTTCCGAATGCTTCATAAAAACGATTAGCAATTTGAGTAGTAAGACCAATCTCCGGCACTAACATGATAGCAGTTTTATTCATCTTTAAACATTTTTCTATTAATTTAATGTACACTTCTGTTTTACCACTACCGGTAATACCATAAAGTAAGTATGTTTTATATTGCGAAAAATCTACTTGATTAAAAATATTTTCTTGATCACTAGTTAATTTTTTCCTGATTAATTCTTTCTGCTCTTTATTAATACGATACTTTTTTACTTTTTTTATTTCAATTATATTATTTTCTTTTAATGCTTTTAAAATATTATTACTTATATCTTTTCTTAAGATTTTTCCATTATTAAGTATATTTTTTATTACTGCGATTTGTCCTTTTCTATTTTTATATTTTTCCATATAATTTATCGCTTGTTCTTTATTGATTATTGTTACGTATTCATCATATAAATTATAATCATGTTCTTGCTTTTTAATTTTTAAACTTGATGGTAACATTGTTTGATATGCTGTAATTAAAGTACATAAAGTAGTATCTGCTAAATATTTACCAATATTCATTAATTCTTTATTTAAAATTAAATCTTCATTATCTATTCTAATAATTTCCTTTGTTTCATAATCTGTATCATTATTATCTAATATTTCTAAAACAAAGCCAAATACTTCTTGATAGCCAAAAGGCACGTATACTTTCATACCAACTTTTACTTTACCTAAAAGTTCATTAGGTATTTTATAAATAAACATTTTATTTAATGCTTTTACTCCATACTCTACAATTACATTTGCATACATTTTGACTCCTTAAATTAAGTATAATACTTTCAACTATCCTATCGTATCACACATAATTTAGTTTGTCTATTATAAGTTACATCCCAATAATATATGGATCAAACATAGTTCCACTACCATCAATCACATACACACTAGAATCTAGATATAAGACTGGTCTTGCGGCAAATCCGTCATTCACTTGGTAATCGATCAAATCACCGGTAGATGAAAAATAGAACACATAAAAGGAAACCGACGAAGTTGGAGTAATTGTCCATTCGAATCCATTACCATACAACCAACTTTCTCCAGCACATGTTGAATTACCATATGAACTTAAATATATTGTTCTTGCACAAGAACTAGCTAATACACTATATCCATAATCACTTGGATACATTAAGCCTATATATCCTGTAGCTTCAGTCGGTCTGCCACTATATACTGTTGTTCCTCTTTCATAGCCGTAGAAGTCATCTGCTGTTGCATCTCTTGTTGCTTGTGCAGTACCTCCCAAATACCATGTTACATTCTGAACCATTGGCCTATATGTACTATGTATACCAATACTTGCATAATTACAATTACTTGGTATATTGTAACCGCCATAACAATTTCCGCTATTTGTTCCATCGGTGGCATTATAATAATTTTCATTTAATAATGCTTTTAAACTTGAAACACTCCAATCATTGACCAGCGCTTTATGCCATGCTAATCCTCCGATAGATTCATTTCTAATTATTTTAACTAGATTTTGGTCACTTTGGCCATGTGCTGTTGAATCAAATACTCCGATTATTCGCCATAACTCATTATTAAACCAAATATAATTATTCGGATTCTTTCCTTCATATCTATATCTCTATTTATTTTTCTTTTTTTGAGTTGGCAAATATCTTTTTAAAATTGGTCTTGTTGTAAATAATAAAAATATTCCTAAAACAGCAAAGATAGTAGAAACAATCGCTACATCATCAATGAAAAATGATAAAAATAAAGCAACTATTCCACTAATCACAAACCAAACAGTAAGTAAGTTAACTGTTGCTAGTTCAATAATCGTTAAAACAATAACTAATATAAGCCAAAATAGCCAATCCATAATATCAACTCCATTTTCATTATATAATAAAAATTTTTTATTTATAAAAAAAGATGCTTAATCGGCATCTTGCATATTTGGTAATCCTTTTACCATGTCATAAAATGATCTTGTAAATAATTTTGCCAATTCAGCTAAAACATTTTCATCAGTAACTTTACTGACATAATTTTCATTATTTTCAATAATTTCTTTTAATACAATATATTCATCACTAGGTTCTTCATTTTCATCCAATATTACTGATAAAAAATAATTATCATTTTCATAGTTAGCTTTTTCTAAAAGCAAACAATTCATATCATTTTCTAGAGTTATTACAGAATCTACTTTCATTATCTTCTTAATCCTCCTATTGCTTCTTCCATGTCTTTTTGTAATTGTTCTAAACTATCTGGTTGATGCAATTCAGATACTGAAGCTGGTTTTCTCGGTTGAGTTTTTATTTCTTTATAAGCATCCATTAATTCACCAGATCTAGAGCTAATATCTATTACATTACTAGGTGTATTTTCTTGATTTTCAATCAAATTATCTAAGCCTGTAATTTTAGACTTTAATTCATTAAAAGCTGATACAAATTTTTCTTCTGCAGCCGATTCAGCAACTTTAGCTGGATACACTTTTACTAAATCGCAAATGCCATCACTAGTTAATAAGCCTTTAGGAAATTCTGCAATCAATGCTCGACGAATTTTAGTAACTTTTTGTTTATCAGCATTTTGTTTACTATTTTCTGAACTAATATCATATTTTTCATTTAGTACTAACTCATTAAAACTATTATCAAAATAGTGATCTAATGTATCTGCTTCTTTTTCTAACGGTGATGAAACACTACTTTTTTCTTCTACCTTTGGTTGAGCAAAAAAATCTTCTTCTAATAAAGGTTCTACATCCTTTTTTATTGTTTCTACATTTTCATTTGTTAAAACTTTACTATTATCATATTTAAGCCCATATTTAGCACACTTTTCATCAAATTCATTAAAAGCTGTAAAATTTCTAACTTCTCGTAATTTTTCATTGGCATTATCTGATAATATAACGTCTTTTGTTATTTCATTACCCAAAGCATCTATTAATGCAGTTAATTCTTTTTTAAAAGTTTCAAAGTCAAAATTTTTTAAACTATTTTTATATTTTGTTTCTTGTTCTTGCAAAAACATTAAAGCTTTTTCATGTTCTTTATTGCAAGAAATATATTCATTTCGCATTTCTATAGATTTTAAAGTTTTTTCTTCAGCTGATAATGAATTATTAGCATTTAATGCTTTAGCTTTTTCAAATGCTTCTTGAGCTTTTTCTCTACATTGTTTAAATTTTTCTTTAGCAACAGAATAACTTGCTACAGTAGCAAATTTACTTTTAATATTATCAATAATTTCTTTAATGTGACCTTTATTTGCCCCTTCAGAATTTAAACTTTTTTCTACTTCTAAAAATAAATTATTAAAATTTTGATAAAAATCAAAAAAGTGTTCTCCCTCATTAACTTTCTTTTTTGATTCTAACAATTCATCTACCAGTTTTTCTAAATCCATTCCATCAGTTGTTTCAAAAAACTTCAATGTATCATCTATAAAAAAACCATTGTCTGTAAATAATTTGGCTTTACTATCTGTAATATCGCTCATACTTACCTATCCCTTCTACTATTAATAATATCACATAGTTTTTAATTTAGCAAGAAAAAAATATCGCTTTTTGCGATATTATTCAGCTTGTTCTTCTGCAACTTTAATTACTTCTTCTCCGTTATAAAAACCACATTTTGTACAAGCTCTATGAGGTCTTAAAGTTGCTCCACATTTAGGACAAGTTGTAAGTGCTCCAACTTCTTTTTTCAAATGAGTGCGGCGCATGCTTTTTTTTGTCTTACTAGTTCTTCTAAAAGGAACTGCCATATTTATTCACCACCTTTAAATAAATCTTTTAATTTTGCTAATTGAGGATCAATATCTTCCTCTTTTTCTCCATTTAATTCCCATCCACTTCCTTTTAATAAAACACCAGAAGATGTTGTATAACTAATGGGAACTTCCAATACAATATTTTCCCATAAAAATTCAATTATATCAAGTATATTTTTATCTTTTTCTAAATATTGTGCATCTCCTGAACCAAATTCTTGTAAATTTTCAGATATTTTTAAAGATACTGGATATGGTACTTCTTCTAAGGTTATTGCATCTTCTAAATACATATTACCATTTACTTCTAAATCTATTGCTATTTCATCTGATAAATTATACTTAATAATTCCTTTTACATGAAATTTATCTAATCTTTTAATACTAGTATTTTTGTAATAACTTGAATCAAATTCTATATCTTGGTCTAAATTAACTGGTAATAAATTTAAATTAATCTTCACTTTCATCATCTCCAATAGGTAATATAACTGTATATTTATTTTCTAATTCTTTAACTATGCTGTTTGTATTATAATCAACTATTAAGTATCTAACTAAATCTTCTTTAACAAGTTCGATATATAATCTATTTTCTTCAATATAAAATGCATTCATTATCGTTTCATTTTGTAAATCCATTTCAGCTTTTAATGGCATATTTAAAGCAAAAGAATACTTCTTTAATACATTATTTCCTTCTTGATCTTCTACTTCATAAAGCAAATAATCAGGTACTAAGGCAACATAAGTAAATCCTTTACTTTCTTCATCACTAATTTTTTGACCAACATTAATTGTATTTTGTCTTCTTAAACTATAAGCCCACAATTGATTATCCATCATATAAAGTAAATAATTATCAGCAATATCTACTAATTCTACATTAGCAACATCAGCTACTAATAAATTACTACTTTCTTCTTCAAAATTATAAACATATATACCATCTTCTTGTTCGTAATAAAGACTATTTTCTTGTATTAATGCTACATCGCTTACTAAAGTATTAGTTATACTTTTAGTATTATTTAAATCATTTTTTAAAGAATAATAAATTTCTGTTGGAGCAATAAATATATAATAATTATCCGTAATTAATACTTCTATTTGATTACTATAAAAAGAATTTATTTCATAAAAACTAAAAGTATTATTATTTTTATCATAATTTACTTGATTAATTGCATCAGAATATAATACTAAATGATCACTAAAATAATATAATTTATCTATATAATAAAATGATCTTAAGCCTAAAATGGTTTCATCATAATCTAGATTTAATCCTGTAAGTTGATAATTATTATCTTCATCAACTGAAATACCATAATAGCTATAATCAGCTGGATAAGTATCATCTGCAACAACAACATTGCCGGAACGATTGTGCATAAACTTAGCTAAATTATACATTAAAAATATGACGATTATTACTCCAATTATTGATACAATCCATATGATTAAATTCTTTTTTCTATCCGGAAGCATTTAAATCACCCTCTTAAACATTTTTTCTAACTCATAATTGGTAAACTTCATTATCGATGGTCTACCATGGCAACAATTATAAGGATTATCACATTCAACTAAATCATCTAGCAATTTTTCCATTTGCTCTTTACTTAAATGTTCATTAGCTTTAATACTCATTTTGCATGATACCATCTTAGCTAAACTATCTAAAAATTTATCCTTATTAAAATTCTTATGATTAGTTATTACTAAATCGACAATTGTTCTTAAATTGTCTCCTTCAAAATTTTTAGTAAGCCATGTTGGATGACTTTTAAAAATGATTGTATTAATACCAAATTCTTCTATGTTGAATCCTAAATCCTCTAAAACATATTTATTTTCCATAAAAATTTCATAATCACTAGTTGATAATTCAATAGAAAAAGGAACTAGCATATCTATAAATGCAGGAGTTTCATCATGAAATCTTTTTTGAATCATTTCATAATTTATTCGTTCATGGGCCGCATGTTGATCTAAAATAAACATCCCATCTTCATTTTCTGCAATAATATATGTACCATGCACTTGCCCTATTGGATATAATTTTAATTTTTTGAAATCAGCATTCTTAATAACTAATTCATCTTCATTATTAGCTCTAAAATCAAATGAAGTTTGAATAATAGTTTTACTTTCTAAATCTTGGTTTTCATATTTAGATACGTAAGATTCACTTTTTATATTATTTTCTTCATTAGTAATGATTGCATTAGGTATCAATAAATTATCATATAAAGTATTTTTAATAGTTTCATATAAAAGCCTAGTTAAATCGTCAATCTTGCTTAATTTAATATCTTGCTTAGTTGGATGAATATTTACATCAACTAGTGTTGGATCTGTATCAATATTTATCACAACAATCGGATAAAAGCCTTCATGCTTATATGTATAATAAGCATCATTAATTGCTCTATTTATATCATTATTTCTAACGATTCTACCATTGACAATTATATTAAAATGATTTCTATTTTTTTTAAGTATTCCCGGTTTTCCAATATAACCACTAATTTCAAAATCATCATTACTAGCTTTTATATCTAACATATTACTAGATACATTAAGCCCATATATTTCGTGAATCGTCTTAAGTAAATTACTACTACCACTTGTTTTCACTATAACTTTTCCATTATTGGTCAATGTAAAAGCAATACTTGGTTTAGATAAAGATAATTTTTCAATAAACTGAATACAATTATTTAATTCTGTTGCTTCACTTTTTAAATATTTAAGACGAGCTGGTGTATTAAAAAACAGATTTGTAATAGTAATTTCGGTTCCAATACGAGCATTTGATGATGAAATCTCATCCATAATCCCACCCTTAATATGAACATGTGTTCCAACATCACCGCTGCATGTATCTAAATTAACTTCAGAAACACTGGCAATACTAGCTAAAGCTTCACCTCGAAAACCTAATGTTTCAATAAAAAATAAGTCATCGTCTTTATAAATTTTACTAGTTGCATGTCTGGCAAAGGCTAGTTTAGCATCTTCTTTATCCATCCCTATTCCATTATCAACTATATTAATGCTTGTAAGACCACCATCTATTAAATTTATTTTAATATTGTTAGCCTTGGCATCAATTGAATTTTCCACTAATTCCTTTACAACTGATGCACATTTCTCAACAACTTCTCCCGCTGCTATTTTATTGGCTAAATTCTCACTCATTACTCTTATTTTACTCATAATTACCTCCAATAATAGAAGGCCGAAGTTCAATTAATTTTTTATTAACATTTATATACATATATGTTGCTTTTGTTACTTTAATAAATCCCAATCCTTTAATTACAATATCGTAATTGGCAGGAACAACTATATCATAATTGTATTTTTCTAATATTTTTCTTTTACTTACATTGATATTATTATCAATATATATAGTAATATTATCATCGCTATTAAAAGAAATATTTATATCAGCAATTTTTAAATAATATTTGCTTTTTAATTGATAAGTTAATGGTTTTATAATATTTTTAGGGATATTATCATAATATTCATTTATAAAACCTGGAGCATCATATATAACTTGTCCAGCAATAACTTTTTTAATAAATTCTTGAGTAGTATTTTTTCTTTTACTAACAGTTATATTACTATGAAATAAAGTATTCATTAAACTACTTTTCCCCATATTGGTATATCCTGTAAATAATATACTTGACTCTCTATTAATTAATTCTTGAATCTTATTTAAATTATACTTTGTTTTGGCACTACAAACTATTATTTCTTCATTTATATCATATATATCTTTAATATTTTTAACAAGTACATTAATTTGTATATTTTTGGGTATTAAATCACTTTTAGTTATTACTAAAACTTTTTTTAATTTAATATTTTTAAATAAATCTATTGCTTCTTTATAAATATTTAAAAAATCAACTAAAAAAATAACCAGTCCCTTTTTCTTATTAATACTTAATAATAATTTTTCATTATCTTGAATTTTTCCCGTATCCAAAAGAATTCCATAGTTTTTTAATTTAAAACAGCGCATACACAAAGGATTATTTAAATCGGGAGTAAATCCTAATTTTTCTTTATCCGTATTTTGTAATTTTATCCCGCAACCAATACATATTTTAGTCATAATATTCACCACTTACTAGTATTCTTTTTTGTTCTAAAGATTTTAAAATAAAACTTTCAAAAAAACGATTTATTCTTGTAAATATCGTTTCATATTTAGCAATTCTATTTACTAAAATACTTGTAAATCCCATTCTATTGGCTCCCAAAATGTCTGTAAGTAATTGATCTCCAATACAAGCTACTTCGCTTACTTTAAATTTATAAAGTTCTAATATTTTCTTATATTTGCTTTTAAAAGGTTTTTTACTACTATAAGCAGTATCTACATTTAATTTTTCTTTAAAAGGTCTTAATCTATTTTTATTATTATTAGAAATAATTATGATCTTAAAGTCATTTTCTAAACGAGCAAATAATTCTTTTACTTTTTGATCTGGTTCTAAAGTATTATAAGGAGCAATCGTATTATCTAAATCAAAAAGTAAACATTTAATACCATTTTTATGTAATTTTTTATAATCAATTGTGTATATACTTTGTTGATATATATCAGGTATAAATAAATCCATCATAATGCTCCTTCCGCTTTTAATTATAACATTTTTTTAAGCATTATTCTACTACTTTAAATATCGTTGGAATTCCTCTAGTCTTGTGTTCTAAAGCCGAATTGATTGGATCATTAATAAGTTCATTATTTACAACCATAGCACTAGATGTACCTCCATCTAAATTAGCGGCATTAATAGCACCATAACGTTCCATTATCTCAGCAAGATCCTTTATTGATGCTCCTTTAGTTCTAAATTCATTACTATCTACTACTAAAAATAAAACTATTCCATCTTTTCTTTGACCAATAGCAGTTCTAGCGGCATAGCCCCATCCACCATTGCCTTTTATATCGGCCATTTTACCATTAACAATTAAAAACGGTCCCATAGTAACGGCATCTCGAATACCAGCATTAAGAGCCTGATTAGCATTAGCATCCCGCATTAATACTAATTTGTTATCTAAATCAAAGCCAATTATTCCTCCGCCATTAGAACTATAAGCTTCGTTTGTAATTACTTTCCCATCAGCAATTGTTACCCCTAAAGGGTTAGCACCATTACTATTATAGCCAGGATCGTAAAATCCTCCACCATTAATTGCTAAAATTGCATTTTGTTGTTTTGCCATATCATAAATATATTGTCCTGCACTGCCGATATATTTACTTACTCCAACACTAATCAAACTTGGATCATATATAACAGCCAAATAAGCATCACAACCATTAACTTTAAACCGTATAATCTTATATAAATCATCTTCATCATGTTCTAATAC
>CALVUS010000026.1 GCA_944363665.1 uncultured Bacilli bacterium
CTTTCCAATTCATTTAAAGATATAGATTGTTCAAGAGTATTAATATAAACATTTTCACAATTATTAAAGAATAAATAAGTTATTTCATTAATAACTAATTTATGTGGTTCAATATAAGCAAGATTAGTTTTTGAAATATGAATAATATTTCCATTTATAAGCTTTGACTTAATACTAATAAACTTAAGTAGATTATTAATTCTTTTATTTAAAGTTTCGTCAATATCTAACTTTTCCTTTATTATCTGCATAACTAATCAACTCCTTTCGAGCAAACAAAAAAAGGTTAACCGAAATTAACCTTTTATATATAGAAGTCGATTAGTTCGACTAATTTCCCTATGGTGCCGTAACAGTGAATTGAACACTGATTTAATCCTTACCATGGATTTGTAATACCATTATACTATTACGGCCTATAAAAATTATACTAAAATATTATATTGGTTGCAAGAAAATTTGTTACTACATCTTTTTCTCCAACAAATATCACAAAAAAAAGCCATATCCGGCTTGTATTTGACTTTCTGGTGGCTCCAGCGGGAATTGAACCAGCGACACAAGGATTTTCAGTCCTCTGCTCTACCGACTGAGCTATGAAGCCATCATGGCGGTTCGTACGGGATTTGAACCCGTGATCTCTTGCGTGACAGGCAAGCGTGATAGACCCCTACACTAACGAACCATTGGTTGCGGGAGTAGGATTTGAACCTACGACCTTCGGGTTATGAGCCCGACGAGCTACCAAACTGCTACCATCCCGCGATATCTAAAATTGGCGGAGGAAAAGGGATTCGAACCCCTGCGCCGATTTCTCGACCTGTCGGTTTTCAAGACCGATCCCTTCAACCGGACTTGGGTATTCCTCCATGCACTTTGTGAATGCATTTAGATTATAACAAATTGAAATAGATGTGTCAACTACATTTTACGAAAAAAATATCATAAAGTACTTGAAATTACCCAAAAAACATATTATAATTAAGAAGTCTTATTAATTAAGACGGTGCCTAGTTGCCCAAGTGGCGGAATAGGTAGACGCACAGGACTTAAAATCCTGCGAGTATAATAGCTCGTGCCGGTTCAAGTCCGGCCTTGGGCACCAAATTTAAATAAAACTGGAGTAAAATCTAGTTTATTTTTTTTGATTTTCATATTCCTTCATCTTTTCATCGATCCATATTGGCAGCATATTTTTTAGCGGCAAAAAACCCTTCCGTGACTCTACAATATGCATACCATCATCTTCAGTTTTATAATAAATATTTTTGATTGAAAGTTTCATGTGTTTAGTTTCGCTATCTATATCTATGATTTGACAATAAATTATTTCTCCCTCATGAACATAATCATGAATATCTTTTACAAAATCATTTGATATTTCTGATATATGGCATAATCCTGCATATTTGAAATCAGTTTGAACAAAAAATCCATAGTCTGTTATTCCACTAACTTTACATTTTATAATATCTCCATTTTTATACTTTGACATTAGCCACCTCATCAATTTTAAGTATATCAAATAATTATTTACTTAACAATACTTAAGTCTTATAATATATATAGGTGAAATGAATGGAAGAAAAATTAAAAGAAATGATCGAGCAAATGCGGCCTTATCTAATTATGGATGGCGGAGATATAGAATATGTTAAATATGAAGATAATTATTTATATGTTAAGTTATCTGGATCTTGCTTACATTGTATGTATCAAGATAATACCATAAATGATTTTATATTTGAATATTTTAAAACAGAAGTTCCTGAATTAGCAGGAATAATAAATGTTAATCTGTAAGCCAATTTATTTTATCTATTGCAGCATATTTAGTAATTTCTAAATATGCTTTTTTTAAAAAAGATTCATATAAATCACTTTTTTTGACTATTTTTATTAGATCTTCTTCGTTTCGATCTTTATTCATAATTTCTTCATACACATCAAAGTAATAAGAAGGATATAGTAATCTTGCATATAACATTGAATATTCATAAAAAGTTAACGTTTTAACTTTTAAATAATATTTTAATTCTGAAATAGTTTCTTCATACATATCATCTTCAGAAAAAAATATAGCTTTTAAATATTCAGCAATATCTCTTACTTCTAAATCAAATATAAATGATAAAGGATTCATAAAATTTAATTTGTAATTAGGATAAAATACTCTGCGATGTGATAATACTATTTTAGAGTTATTAGAATTGATAAAATTATTATTAAACTTATGAACATAACTAATCGCATTTTCAGCTAATCCTACATAATAGCTAAAAGAATCCTTAACAACATTTTTATCTAACCCCAGTTCTCTAATCTGATACTCAAAATAATCTATTTTTTGACTCCATAAATTTGCCCAATTGTTACGATAAAGTTTTGAATTACTATAATTCAAAACCAATTTTTCTGAAATATTAACTATATCAAATATATCATATGTTTCAGCAATATTATTTAAAGATAATAAAATATAATTGTAATCATTTACTTTAGTTAAAAAACTACCATTTCTATTTAAAATAACATCATGTACATCAATGCCTTTTTCTTTCATATTTTTTACACATAATAAAATATCATCTAATTCTTCTAAGTTACGATTATAAAATATGAAAAAAAATTCTCTATTTTGATATTTAAAATGATATTTTCCTTCTTTTTCTTCTAAATTATCAATATCAATATTATAGTAGTATTCGATAGTTTCCTTCATACTAAAGTATATAAAAAAATAGGATTTTAATTCCTATTATTTATTATTAAATTTAGCAACTAGAGCATCAAACATATTTTCACAAGCTTTTAAAAAGGCTTCTTTATCTGCTGTAAAATCAGTAGGAACTTTTGGCTCTTCTGATACTTCTGGTATTGGTTCTACATCGGAAGTGTAATTTACTGTTGGTTGGCTTTCACTAACTGGAGCAATAGTTTGTGCTGATGCTGGAGAACTTGGCATAACTGGTGATACACCGGCCGAAGTTTCAACAGCTCCCGTTTGGGTTTGCATATTTGATATTGTTTCTACTTGTGTAGAAGAATTAACTGAAGATCCAGCATTATCTAAAGTTACCGCAGTTTGCATTGGAGAAGTCATGCTTTCTATTGGATTTGATGCTGCCATAGAACTATTTACATCCATCATATTAGTATTTAAACTATCTACACCGCTAACTACATTAACATTTTCCACATTTGGATGATAATTGTTTTTTAAAGCATCAAATGATGCAACAGGAAGGGTTAACTGAGAAAAAAACATATCGTCAGCTGCCAAAGTAGGTTCTACAACAACATAATCTACTTGATTTCCAGCAATAATCATTCTTAATGTTTCTTTAACTGCTCCCCATTCATTTTGATCATTTATTTTAGTTAATTTATTATTTTCTAATTTTGAAACTAAAATAATTGGTAAACCCATAGTACCATTTATTTCATTGTCTAAAACTACATACATAGCTCCGTTACTTTTGAAAGCAGTTACCAATGGCTTTTCTAAATTCGTTCCAGAAACTAAATTTAATTTTATTTTTTCCACTTTAATCAATCCCTTCTTTATTCTATAATTTATTATAACAAAACATGTTTTATTTTTCAACACTCAAAAATTTTAAAATAAAATATCGACAATTATAAGCACAATTTTCATTTATATATTCATCTATTTTTTCTATATCATTTATATCTTTATAGTTTTTGTTATTTTTACTATTAAACCCCTTAAGTCTTACTTTGCCATAAGCATAGTCTCCTAAAATATAATCAAAATCATAAAAATAATCCGTAATTTTATCTTCTAAGTTGTCAATTTTCAATGCATCTCGATAATCTTTAACTATTTCATAAATACGATTATTTATAACTATTGTTTCCATAAATCCCCCTTACATAACTACAAATGTAATAATTCCAACAACCATAATTATAGTACAAATTATACTCATTACTAATAATATGTCTACATACCCATTTCCAGAAGTAATTTTATTATTTTCTCTTTCCAAAGCTTCAATTGCTTTTTCTAATAAATATTCCTTATTAATTGCATTTTCCCTTATTTTAAAGTAATCATATATTTGATGATTAACTCTTTCAAGTTCATTGTTATCCATTTTATTTAAATCATCCATCGAATAATTTAATATTTCATAAGCTTTAATATTTAAATAATGTTTTTCCTGAGGTTTAATAATTTTAACATTTTCTTTTAATTGTTTTTTAAAATACTTATCTATTTCCAAAACATCTGGTGCTGTTAAAAAATTATATGAAACTCGTAATGGATTTTTAGAAAATGGTGTATATAGCAAATCATAAATTTCCTTTATTTCCTTTTCAGTAACATAAAAATTCATCTTTTTCGCTATAAGCATGTCAATTAAATCTTTTTGCACTAATATAAAATATTCATTTTTAATTTTAACTTTTTTTGTTTCATTTTCCTTTTCTATATCATAATATTGTTGTAAATTAGAAAAGAATATTTCTAAAGAACTAGCTGAATAACCAAATCGCATTAAATTTTTTTTCAACAACTCCTCATCGTTAATCGCCAAAGAATTTAAAATATCTAGTTCACTGTACATAATGATAAGTATTCTTGCCACCACGACTAAAAAGGAATTATATACAATTCCTTGTGGCTGATCAGCACTTTTTAAATAATCATTAACAGCTTTATCAAAAGCTTCATTTATAAAAAACTGATTCATACCCTCACCTTATTATAAATTATAGCACATTTATTTTTCAATTGGAATAGATAAAATGTTACTTGTTCCAGTAATTAAGCCACCATAATATTCTGGAATTCGACCGTTAATTACTTGTGATGCTATTAAAACATCATATTCAATATTTAAAGTTTTATTAACAACAGGTGCCATTAACTCTTCATTAATCTTAATAGTCACATACAATTCTACTAAAGCATTATTCATACCATAATTAGTTATTTTGCTTTTAATATTAGTTAAAATTGAACCAGTAAAATTAATTTTCAAATATATTGTTGGTCCCATATTAGCCATAAGTGCATAATGAGATGCTATAAACATTGGGATTTTCATAATTAATCCGTATTTACTATTTTCAATATTAGCATCATCTAAATTTTCAACTTGACCATTTTCTAAATCATTTATTAAAGAATCTAACTTTTTTGTTACTATATCTAAAACTAAATATGCCTGATCCAAATTGTAATCAACATAAAGTATTTCACCATTGTTATTTTTATTAATAACTAATATATCCTTAATTATTTCATCATTTAATATATCATACCCTATATTATTACTCAAAAATGATTCTGTAAATTTTTGTAATTTCATTTCTGCTACATCAATTATTTTGGGAGTTATTTTTTTATTATATATAGAATATAAAGTATATGTAAAAAAAAATATCAAGATAATAATGAGTATTATAATTCTCGATATTCTATAGTTTTTTCTAATTCTCATTCTCATCATAGTAAATACTATGAATTAAAAATTAAGAAATTCTTTAAGAAATAAAAATAATCCTCCTAAAAAAGCTATAATTACCAAAACAATTAAAATTTTAATAACTATACTGCCTTTAGAATCATCAGCAAAATCTTTATCATCTTCAAAGTCTTTTTTCTTAAACAAATTACTGGTATAAAAAGAATCGTCAAGTATTTCAGTATTTACAGAATCTTTTTCTTTAGAAATTTCACTATTTTCATCAGTTATTGCATTTATTTCTTCAGTCATTTTTTCATAAACTTCTGTATTTTCATCTCCTTTTAAATCTGATAAAAGATCTAAAGGGTCGGGATTCATTACTTCTTCTTTTTTCTTAGACTCATTTATAGTTATAGTATTAATTAATTCCATTAAATTATCTTCAACATTTTCTTTTTTATTATCTTCCTTCTCTTCAATATTCAAATTATTTAAAATGTCAAATTGAGTATTACGTAATTTTTTAGCTCTTGCTTCTTCATATGTTTCTTCTTTTTCATCTTTTGCTTTTTCTAATATGACATTTAAATCATACTCTTTAGTTGGTATGTCATCTAATAACTTGCTTTCTTCTTCTTTAGGTTCTATTCTAATACTTTTTCTTTTGGGAGCAGAGTTGTATTTAGTATCTAATATTTTTTTTATTTTTTCAATATCTATTTCAGGATCTTGATTTCCTATTACTGTTGCATTACTATGTACACTAAAATTATCAAGTTCACTATTATTGATTTCTTGATATAAATCATGATTTCTAGCTACACGGGACATTTTATGATTATCATATTTATCATTTCTCGAATTCATAACTTACCTCTAATTAAATAATAACATAAATTCCGAGTTTTTGAAATATTTATAATTGATTTTAAGCCAACAATTTACTATAATTATACAAGGAGGATATTCATGAAAAAAATTGATGTTAATGAAAATTGTATTGGTTGTGGAGCATGCATTGCTATCGATCCAGAACATTTTGACTTTGAAGGAAGCTTATCTACACCAATTAGCAATGAGAATTTAGATTCCAAAGCTCTCAATGATGCAATTGCTTCTTGCCCAGTTGGAGCTATATCAATTGTTGATGAAGATGAAAATAATCATCCCCAAGAATAAGGGATGATTATTTATTTAAAAAACTCTTTAAAAATAATATCTAACTGGCTAAGATTTTGTTCTTTTTTTAATAAAGGTTCAATAAATACTGTTATTAAGTCTAAAATATCTTCATTAAATTCATGATTTTCATCGCAATAGCCTTTTTGAAATAGCACTGTATTTTCTCCATTATTAAACACTCTAATATAAACTATTCGATCTAAATCTCCATCACGAGCTACTTTAGCAATAATTTTTCGTAAATTACTAATATTGGTTTTGACTAATTTTTGATCATACTCATAAAAGCCCTCTAGACAAAACATTATGTCTTTATTTCTAGCAACTACTCGCATTATAGCAATATCTTGTTCTAATACATTATTAAAATAAGCTGAATCATAAAACTTCAATTTCATTTTATAATTATTTTTATTTGGTCGAAGATAATCATTTACAATCATAAATATATTATTTTCTTTAATCCTTGCCTTTTTTTCAATTATTTCATATTGTTTACTATTTTGTTCCTTTTGTTTCATATTGTTTCCTTTCCTCTAGCTCCCACACAACCAATATAATTATATCACACTTAAACAAAAAAACTAAAAAGTTGACCTCATATTACTTTTTAGCTAATGCATACAATTTCTTTATCTCTTTTATAGTTAAATTGCGATATTCACCTGATTTTAAATCTTTAACATTCAAAAAACCATAACCTATTCTACTTAATTTAGTTACTTTAGCCCCTACTTCATTAAAAATTTTCTTAATAATATGATTTCTTCCTTCAATAATTGTTATTTCTAAAATCATTGTATTTTTTTCTTTATCAATTTTTTTTACCTTTAGCCTATTTACTACAACCTTTCTTCCTTCAACAATTAGATTCTTTCTAATTTTATCTATATCTTCTTTATTAAGTATTTTATCAATTTTAGCTATATATGTTTTTTCAACTTCCATGCTCGGATGCATTAGGGTATTAGCAAAATCTCCATCATTAGTAAGCAAAATCAAACCTGTTGTATCATAATCTAATCTGCCAATTGGATAAATTCTAGCTTCGGTATTAATTAAGTCAACAACTGTGATTCTTCCTTTGTCATCTGTAATACTACTAATAACACTACGAGGCTTATTTAAAATATAGTATTCATGTTTAACATCTTTATTTATTATTACCCCATCAATACTTATAACATCATGTTCACTTACCTTAGTTCCGAGTTCACTTACCATTTGACCATTTACCATTACTTTTCCCTTTTTAATTAAATCTTCAGCTTTTCTTCTAGATGTATAGCCGTAAGATGCAATTATTTTTTGTAATCGTTCCATATGAAGTTTCACCATCTATAGTATATCATATTTATCAAAAAAATAACATAGTTATCAAAAAACCTACAGTAATACCAACTAAATCAGCAAATAAGCCTACTCCGAGTGAATATCTAATTTTTTTGATACCTATACTACTAAAATATAAAGCTAATACATAAATTGTTGTATCAGTACAACCTTGTAAAACACTTGCCAAACGGCCAATGTAAGAGTCAGGTCCATATTTAATAAATATATCATTCATGATTGCTAATGTTGCTGTTCCCGATATAGGACGTAGTATAGCCATAGGCATAATTTCTAAGGGTATATTAAACATTTGCAAAATCGGTTTAAAAAAGGCTAAAACTTCATAAACAAAATTACTATCTAAAAATATATTAATAGCAAATACCATAGCAATGATTGAAGGAAATATATTAAAAGAAATCATTAGTCCTTCTTTAGCACCATTTAAAAAAGAGTCATAAATATTTATTTTTTTTTTAAATCCATAAAATATTACAAAAACAACAAAAATTGGTATTACTATTTTTGATAATGTATTCATTTATTATTTCCCCTTTTTCTTATAAAATAGTCTAATAATAAGCCCCCGATACTAGAACAAAAAGTAGCAATTACTCCTGGCAAAATAATTTCCGATGGATTAGCTGAACCATGAGCTATTCTAAGAGCTAAAACTGTAGTTGGAACTATAGTAACACCTGCAGTGTTTAAAACTAAAAAGGTAATCATCGGAACACTAGCTGTATCTTTCTTATCATTAATTTTTTGTAATTCGCTCATTGCTTTTAGGCCAAAAGGAGTAGCAGCACTACCTAATCCCATCATATTAGCAGCAATATTAGATGCAATAAAGCCTAAAGCTTTATTATCTTTTGGAACAGTTGGAAAAAGCTTTGATAATATTGGTTCAACCAGTTTAGCAAATTTATTTAATAAGCCAGAATCTTCAGCAATTTTCATAATTCCTGTCCAGAGAACTATTATTGGCAATATTGATAACATTAAATCTAATGCCTCTTGCCCATTAGTTAAAATACTATCATTTATTATATCTAATTTACCCGTAAATAATGAGAATAATATGCCTATTAATATTAAAAAAAACCAAATATAACTTACCATTTAAGCCACCTTAACAACTTTTCCCACCATGATAATTTTTCTGTTTCTTTTTTCTTCATGACATAAATATTTTCTTTATGAATTAAATTATCATTTATATAAATAGATGCTTCTCCAACAATGTCGCCATCAACATATTGCTTATTATTATATAATTTATATTCAATTCTCAATTTGTTTTTTTCTTCTTTAGTTACAGGTACATATATATCTTCTAAAGTGTAAAGTATATCATCAACATATTGAGTTTCATTTTTTATTTTAATATTATCTTTATCCAAAACTTTTACTGCTTCATATTTTCTAAAAATATCTTTATATAAACTAATATGATCATTAAAATCATTTGGATCATTTAATGTTACGATTACTAAATTTATGTTATTACTACTTGCAGTAGTAACTAAAGTTCTTTTTGCTTTTTGAGTATATCCAGTCTTGCCACCAGTTATAAAATTATAATTATGTATTAATTTATTTTTACTTGTCCAAGAGTAACTTTTCATATTAGTTTTTACTTGATAATTTTTAGTTCCAAAGATTTTTCTAAATTCCGCATTTTGCATGGCATACTTTGTAAGTAAGGCCATATCATATGCAGTTGAAATATTTCCGTTTCCATCACTTTCTTCTAATCCATGAGCATTATAAAAATACGTGTTTTGCATTCCAATTTTGGAAGCCATTTCATTCATTAACATAGTAAAAGCTTCCATGCTTCCTGCAACATTTTTAGCAATTACCATCGCTGCATCATTACCACTTCTAAGCATAAGACCATATAATAAATCACGAATAGTCAATTTTTCTCCCATTTCAATATATATTGCACTACCAGTTGCTTCTAATACTTCGTCTTGTACTTCAACCACTTTATCTAAATCTGCCATCTCTATTGTGACTATTGCTGTCATAATTTTGGAAATACTAGCAATTAAATGTTTTTCATTAATATTATTTTCATATAAAATTCTTCCTGTATCTAGATCCATAACTATACTACTTTGAGCACTAATAGCTAAAACTTTAATTGGCAATAATAAAAATAGCAAAAAAATTAACTTTTTCATATATTTACCCCTATAAAAAGATATGTAAATCGTGGTAGAATATTCAATGAAGTATTTTAAATTATTTTGAAGATTGGAGTAATAAAAATGAATAAATGTATAGTTATAGATAATTTTCATTTTAATTTATATCGGCTTAAAAATTATATAAATAAAACATATACTGATGAAAAAAAGGATGAAATATTATTAATCATATTTAACAGCATTATAAACAGTTACCCTAATGATCGATGGTTTGAAATAAAAAACTCTTTTTTTGAAAATATTGATACAAAATATCAAGAATGGATAATGGTCTATACCATAATTGCTTATAAAGAGGGAATAAAATTTGTTAATAGTCACAAAGTTTTCATAGATGATTTATGCAATATTTTACTAAACTATTATGTAGCTCCATATTATATATCTAAGTATTCACATTTTTTTCTAGATTCTAATTTTTATGATTTAATTATGTATGCATTTACTATAAAGGGATTATTTCCTAGAAGTATCATGCGAATAATAATTGAAAATTTTGATTTAAATGAAACTTCTTCTGAATTATATGTAGAAATTTATAATATAGTTAAAAAGCATATTGATGAGTGTAATTTTTTAATATTTAACGAAAACTATGATTTTAATAATATTTATTATAATTTAAAACTTTTAATAGAAAAATATTATATAGAGCAAGATAAAAAAATTGATTTAGATTTATTGGAATTAATCCCTTTATTTAATGATATTCCTAACGATTCTTTAAAAGATAAAATTAAAAAGGATTTTAAAAACATTGAAAGAAGTTCAATGGACATCTATCAAAAAATATTGAATTGTTTTACCATTATAGCAAAATATTCTTATGATATTCCTAAATTTATTAATAATATAAAAAAATTGAAATAATTTTCAATTTTTATTCATTATCATAATTGTAGATTCCATGTATTTTTTCTAGATCGTCTTCTGATAGCTCATTAATTTGCCATGTATCATTGTCATCTTTTGTTAAATTAAATTCAATGGTATATTCAACTGTATCAGTGTTTTTTTGCATTTGATCTAATTTATAATCCAGAAATTTTGAATTATCATAATTACCATTTTCATCATTAAATTCATCAGTATTTTCACTTAAATATACAGTTGCATCTTCTTGAACTTTGTATAAGTCATATACCACTATTTTGGCTTCTACTACAGCTTTATCACCATCATAATTTTCATCAAGTATTTCATATTCTAAATCGCTATATTGTTTTTTTAATATATCACGATATTTATCCTTTTGTTCTTCTGTTAAATCAGGTTCTGAATCGACAACTTCATCTAAATCCTCTATAACCGAAGAACTTAAATTTTTGTATTGATCTAAAAAGTCTTCAACTGCTCCACGAGCGGTTTTTTTCATGCATCCACAGCCAGTAAGTAATATACACATACATACTACTACTATCAAATATACCAATTTTTTCATAAAATCCCATTCCTTACATTAATATAATTGTCAGAATAAGAATTTTTATACATTATTATAACTTAATTTAATTAAATTATAAATGTTTAATTCTTTTTTAGTTAGTTCTTCCCTTAATTTATCTTGCATTTTTTGAAGCATTACATCAATATTAGTTTCATTTTCATTAAACCATTCATTATATAAAAAAGTTAGTTTATCATATTGAGAGTTTTTATATAGTGTTGTAATTTCTAACAATATAAAACGTTTTGTTTCTTTTTCAAATCGTAATTCTTTATCATAATTTAAAATTTCTAATATACGATATTTAATTTTTGATAAAGGTATTGTATATATTATTTCTAAAACATTATATTCATCTTCAATTTGTAGAAAACTTCGCATTATTGATTTGCCATCATCTGAAAACTCTAATACGATAGCTCCATTTTTACTAACAAATAATGCACAATATTTTAGTTTTTTATCTTCAGTAATAGTTTTATCATTTATTAACTCTAAAAATGAATCTTCCATTTGAATTTGATGATTAATTAAATCCTTAATTGCTTTTTCTGTAACTTGAAAAATGGGGATTTTTTTAATAAACTCTAATTCGTCTTGATTGGACCATTCATAAAACATATAATTATTTTCTTGAAAATTTACCTTTATATCGTAATAATAATTCATCTCTAATCAT
>CALVUS010000027.1 GCA_944363665.1 uncultured Bacilli bacterium
TCCAAATTCTATTCTACTTTTTTCTACTTCTTTATCACTTAATCCCATATGCTTGTCCTCCCAAAACAAGTATATGAGATAAACTAAAAAAAATGCCAAAAGCATATATGTAATTATTTTATGAAAACAACAATTAAAAATAAAGACTTTTTTTCACATTTTAAGCCTAATAAATATTAAAATTTTTTCTTATTATTCTCATGAATCTTTTTAGATCTATTTCATATTAATCTACTTTTCTCAAAAGTTTCTCTAGTAACCACCATTCTAGTGATTTTACTTGTAATATCCTGATGCTCAGAAAAAGTTATTGCTAATTATATTCTTATTATAAATTAATCACTTACTGTTAGCACTAATTAGTGTATGAACAATTATTTTATAACTATTTCTTATATAATTTGTATATTAAGAGAAAATTTCATACGATTGCCACTAACAATACCTGAAATAATTGAAAATTATTTTTAACTATGATATTCTTAAAATAAGAAGGAGTATAATTATTATATTTTAAATTATGGAATTATGAAAGAAGCTGTGTGATAAAAAAACATGTGACTTTAGTACTCATTTATTTTAATTAAGCGGTATAGAATTAAAGCCTGATAAATCTAAATATACTAGTCCCAGAAAGTTCAACAATATTGGTATAAAATGAGTGGAAAAGATACTAAAATATCGTCAATAACAACAGTTAAAGGCAACCTTAAAAATATGGAAGATTCGTTTTTAACTGGTGATTATTTTATTAAACTTTGGCATGTAAATCCAGGTCTTTTAACAACAACACATACTGGCACTTGGTATATTAACGTCAATAGATAATATAATTATCTTCCTCTTATATAATATGGAGA
This sequence comes from uncultured Bacilli bacterium, assembly GCA_944363665.1. Classification (GTDB taxonomy): domain Bacteria; phylum Bacillota_I; class Bacilli_A; order RF39; family UBA660; genus Onthocola_B. The sequence continues at coordinate 861 of CALVUS010000027.1, forward strand.
CTATTTATGAATTTTATAAAAAAAAATTATATGAGTTTATTAATTATGTTTTTTCTTATAATAGTATTTACTTTAGGATTTTTAAAATCTAAAAAAGATTTTGATAGTATGTATAGTTCTAGTGAATATACATATCTCTATTGTATAAAAAACAATCTAGATAACGATAGATGTAATTATCTTATAGAAAATCATAATAATAAAGAAATTATGACTGCAGATACTTTTACAGTATTTTTTACATCTCTTATGTCTCAAAACAACAGTTGGATTAATTATATACTTATAATTTTGATTGTTTTGCCAACCTTATTTCATTTTTGTAAATTGTGTAAATCTAAAATGACGATTAACATTTTAGATAGAAAACAATACTCTCGTTTTTTAAGAAATATTATTATTGATTGTTATAAGAAAATATGGATTTTAATTATACCAATAGTATTATTATTTATTTTTTCATATGTGTATTCTGAACATTTTAATTATACATATATAATTAATTCAGGAGCATATTATTCGTTTTATGTTAATTTAAATCCCGTTGTATATATTATTTTATATGTATTTTGTATATTTTTATTTTTCATATTTTTTACAAATATAGGTTTGATAATTGCAAGAAAAAATCATAATATAATTATTGTTGTAATTGAAAGCTTCCTATTTTTCATTGTAATAGATATTATTTTAGAATTAGTACTTGGTCTAATTATTAGTAATATTTTATATAATGGATTTTCGTCTAGATTTAACTTAGTTAATATTTTAAATATTGGCTATGCACAAAATATTTTTGAAATGATTACTTTACCAGTATGTTTAGTTATAATTTCGTTTATTATATTGAAAATAATATATAAAAGTAAAGAAAAATTTATAATTGATTGTGAAAAAAACAATTAGAAAGGAGTGTGTTATATTTTGAAAATAAAAATTGAAAATATATCCAAAGAATTTAAAGGCAATTTAATTTTAAATAATATTAATTTAGAACTTCAGGAAAGCAAAATTTATGGTTTTGTGGGACCAAATGGTAGTGGAAAAAGTGTGTTATTAAAAATAATCTGTGCATTTTATATGCCTACTCAAGGAAGAGTCCTTATTGATGGTATTAATTATTGTGATGGTAATAAATTTCCATCCAATTTGCGAGCATTAATAGAAAAACCATCTTTTATACCTGATATAAGTGGTTTTGAAAACTTAAAATTATTAGCTAATATACAACATTTGATTAGTGATAATGATATTGAAAATACATTAAATATTGTGAATTTATATGAAGAAAAAGATAAAAAATTTTATAAATACTCTATGGGAATGAAACAAAAATTAGGTATAGCAAGTGTATTAATGGAAAATCCCAAAATAATGATTTTGGATGAACCTTTCAATGGAATAGATGATAAAAGTAAAAAAAAGTTGTTTGAACATTTAATAAAAATTAAAAAAGATAAAATCATAATTATTAGTAGTCATATTTTTGAAGAAATCAAAAAAATTTGTGATGAAGTTTATTATTTTGAAAATGGAACTTGTGTAAAAAAATGAGCACTATGGAAAAAAATGTAAAATTAAAATTTTTAATATTACTTTTAGGTAGTATTATATTTTGTATAAGTTATTGGGGCGGACAACACGACTTTTTTACAATGCTTTTGAGTTCATATTCTTACAAAGGTACTATTTTACTGTTATTAGGAATAATTATATATAATGCCATTGATATAATAAAAAATATTAACGGTAATTATTTATATTTGTGTAGATTTGAAAATATGCAAGCATATTATAAAAGAGTAATTATTGAAGTCATAAAATCAAATCTAAAAATATTATTAATATTTTTACTTCTGATAATTGCATTTTCAATTTTTGGGTGTTATAACAACTATAATTTACCTACCACTTTTTATGGTTTAAACTTCATTATAATAGTAATTTACTACACAATAAAATTAGCAATTTTATGTATCCTTTTTTCCGTTATTACTGTTTTTGTCTATTCAAGTTTTAAAAATATTGGAATTGCAATATATAGTTTAATTTTAATTTGTTGTGCATTAATTGATAATTCTCAAGAAGATATCGTAATTTCAAAAATTACACAATTTCCAATTAATTATATTGAATATTTATATCCTCATGAATATGCAAGTATTTTTTATGATTTAATAGCATTTGTTTTATTTGTTAGTATAATATTAGTTATTATATCTATTCTTAAATATATTTGTTTTAAAAAAAGAGGTGATATTTTAGAATGAAATTACAGTTTAAAATATTACTGAATAGTTTAAAATCATTAATGAATATATATACAATTTTTTATTTATCATTAATCATTTATTTTTTTGTTTATGTAATTTTTAATCAATACAATTTGGTTTATTTTCAATATATTTTTGGTATAATTGATTTTAAAAATCATTTTTCAGTTTTGCTGTTATTGTTAAATATAAGCTATTTAGTAATTATCATATATCAATATTTAACTTATGAAATTAAAAATTTTCCTTTGCAAATTGTATTGCGAGAAAATGCTCAAAAATGGTTTTTACAAAAAACATTTATTACTATATTATATTTATTATTATTTAAATTTAATCAATTCATTTTATTTGGAATACTAGGATTTTTATTTTTAAAAGTATTTCCTTTTAATTTAACTTTTTATTTAAGTAATATATTATTATTTATAATAGTTGCATTTATAACAATTATTATCACATATTTTAAAAATCCATTAAAATATACTTCTATTTTGTTATTAATATTTTATATTTTTTATAATACACACTTTTTTATTTTGATTAGTATAATGTTTATATTAGAATTAGTTTTAATTTTTAAATTTAATTTTAAAGATATAATACGTAGATATAAAATATAATTAAAATTTATGCAAAAAAATAGCATATCATACTTGCATTTTGCTATTTTTGTGTTTTTTAATTTCTTTTTCTAAAAATTGATCTAATCCTCTAAAGCCATTTTTATGAAAATCAAATTCATTTAGTATATTTTGATCTTTAATATGTTTTTTATTTAAAAACATTTTTATCATATCTTCTGTAATATCATTAAATTCAATTATGTCAGAAAATCTGGCAATAAATTCTTTACTAAAATTATTATTATAATTACTTTTACTATTCATAAAGCCAATTTTTTTTACTCCTTTTACATTACTTGTTGCAAATATTAATGTATTTTTAAAATCTATTTTTTCGCCTTTAGAATTGGTAATATACCCTTCATCTAATATTTGTAAAAATAGATTGATAACACTTGGACTACCTTTTTCTAATTCATCTAGCAAAATACATGTAAAAGGTTCCATTTTTATTTTGTCAAATATTGCTCCATCATCATAACCGACATATCCTGCGGATGAACCAATAAGACGACTTATAGAAATATCTTCTTTATATTCACTCATATCAATTCTTAACAAATTCATATTTAAATATTTACTTATTTTTTTTACCATTTCAGTTTTTCCTACTCCAGTAGAACCAGTAAATAATAAAGAAAGAGGTTTTTCAGCATCATGATTTAACAAATTAATAATAACTTTATCAATTGCATCATTTTGCCCTATTAATTCTGTATTAAGATATTTTTTTAACTCTCTATATTTTTGCTTAGCATTTATAATAATAGGTATATTACATTTACGACTTATTAAGGTCATAATATCTTTTTCAGTTATTCTAATATTTTTGGCATATTCTTTTTTAATAGATATTTCTAATTCTTTTTCTTTATTGTGTAATTCTAAAGCTTTTTTAAAATCTTTTTTTCGTACCATTGCTTCTTTTTGAGTAATTATTGCTAATTTTTCACTTTCTAATTCTTCTAACTTAGTTTTCGAAATTTCACTTACCTCTTTCATAGCACAAACTGAGTCTAATATATCAATTGATTTATCGGGATTTTTTCGATCAAGAATATATTTATTTGTATATTTTATAATATCTTTTATATTTTTATTACTTATTTTTATATTATAATGTTTTTCAAAACTACCTTTTATTTTCTTTAAAATATCTTCTGTTTCATCAAGTGATGGTTCTAAAACTTTTATTAATTCAAATCTTCTATTTAATGCTTTATCTTTTAAAATATATTTATTATATTCTAAGGTTGTCGTTGCTCCAATAACTTTTATTTTTCCTCTAGCTAAATATGGTTTTAAAATATCACTAGCATTAATAGCTCCTTCTGCCCCACCAGCATTAACCATAGAATGGATCTCATCAATGAATAATATAATTTCTGGATTATTTTCTAGCTCTTTAATGATTTTTGTTAATTTTTCTTCAAATTCTCCACGATACTTAGTACCCGCTACTAAAGAACCCATTTCTAACATAATAATCTTTTTATTTTGTAAACTGAAAGGGACATTTTTATTTTTTATTCTCCTTACTAGTTCTTCAACAATTGCTGTTTTACCTACTCCTGCATCCCCTACCAGTAAAGGATTATTCTTATTTTTTCTAATCAATGTTTCAATTATTAAATTAATTTCTTTTTCTCTGCCAATTACTAATTCTTGCATATCAACTATTTCATTTAAATTTTTACCTATATTAACTATTTCCAATTTTTGATTTAATCTTTTACTAGTATTATTAATTTCATCATACAATTTATCTAAGTTAATATTCATACTATATAAAAGCCGAATAGCTATTCCTTCGCCTTCTTCAATTAATGCTCTGAATAGATAAATAGAATTTAGCTTTTCTTTTTTCTCTTCACAATCTTCAATTGCTGAATTAATTACTCGTTTTAAAAGAGGTGTGTATAAGACAAAAGTACTTTTTTTAGTAGCAGAACCTACAACTGATAGTAATTCTTTTTTAAAATTATCATAATTTAAATCATATTTGGAACAAATATTTTTTATTTTTAAATCATGATTTAATAAACTAAGCAATAAATGCTCTGTTCCTACATATGGATGATTTAAATTGAACATTTCTTCTTCTGCCCATTTAAATATTTTACTAACTTCTAAACTATATTTATTAAACATAGAACCCTCCACTTTAATTCTATGTTTATAATGTCAATATATTATGAATATTATTCACATTCGCCCAAAAAACAAAAGAGTTCTAATGAACTCTTTCATTTATTTATATATATGCCACTACAGTAAATAATACTAATAGTATTGCAATCATACCAACAATAAATAGCCAAATATATTTAAGCCATGATTTATAATCTACTTTTAGTAATGATAAACCAAGTACTAAAGCAAAACTTGTTGGCACGAACATTTGAACAACACCAAATATAGAAGTATATATAACATGAACCAAATCAGCATTATTACTAAATACTGTAAATAGGAAACTGCTACTCAAATAAGATGTGAATCCTAAATCGTTATGGAATATAGATGTTATAAATGCTATAAATGATGTTAAATATGGATTAAATCCTTCAACTAAATTGTATAGCCAATTAGTAAATGCTGGCATAAATGGTACCATATAGCATATTGAGAATACTACATAAGTTCCTGCCATTAGCAAAATTGGCATAATCATCTTTTTAATACCTTTGCTAAATCCATCGATTACATCATTAAATTTTACTCGATGTAAGTAAGCAAGTAATAATCCAAAGATAATAAGGACACTACACAATGCAAATTCATAATTATAAGTACCAAATGCAGTTGCATTATTACCTAAAATATATTGCATTATTAAGAAATCTTCTGATGGTGCTAAAGATATTAACCAATCGTGTAGATCATTGAAAGCTTCAATACCAAAATTATCATTCCACATTATATAGCATAGTGTTGTCACTACAAATAATAGGAATAGAATAATCGCTGTTGGTATTGCACTAGTTTTTTCTTTTGTTTCTGCAACTTCAAATGGATCATCTGATATATCGGAATTTTTAGTGTTTTTCTTAGTTTCTGCTACTATCTTTCTTACTCGCATACAAATGAAGAAACAGTAAAGTACTAAAGCTACTGCAGCTACAATAAAGCGATAATTAAGACCTGTTGTAGCTAAATCTAATCCTGTATAATATTCAGCATAATAATTAAACATAGATATACCTTCAGTACCATAGGTAGCACCTATTACACCAACTAATAATGAACCAAATGTAATAGCAAATGTTGTTAATTTATCCAAATTCATCTTCAATAAAATTGAGATAAAGAATGGAATAAATGTAATTACCACAACAGTTTGAGAATACATTGAAGTCATTGCAAAAATAATAACTGAAATTATTACTGATGCTATTGCAGGATGTTTTTGAAACTTTTTAGCTAAAGAAGTAACTAGTTTTTGATAGCCACTAATTTTACTTAACACTCCATAAAATCCAGCTACTATAATTAAATAAACTATTTTACCAATAGAATAGTATAAAGCATTATATATTGCAACACTTATATCGACAATACCAATACGGCGCATTCCATATTCATAGAAATCTCCACCATTGAAATAACCATAAGGTACTATCCAAGATGCTGCTAATACAGCAATTCCTATTACTATTAATGATTTTGCCAATTGATGTTTTTCACTAACAACTGATCCCATTAGGCCACCGATAACGAATGACATTAGACCAATAAATTTAAGAGCTAAACTTATATTAGACAAATTTGCACTAGTAATAAAAAATGAAATAGCAATTAAAATAAAACTTAAAAATATTAGTAAAAAACCCACTAAAGTAATTTTATTATTTTTTTCTTTAACATAATTAAATAGTGATAAGCCTATTCCTAATATTACAAGTAATATTCCTGCTAATCTGATACCAGTTTCAGCAGCACCAAAAATTGGTATAGCAACAATAATTAGAATTATTCCGATTAATCCCATCAAAGCACCAATAGATTTTAAATATCCATACTTTTCAAATACTTTTAACATTTCTCTACCTCCTTATCAAAATTATAACACTCTATTTTAATAAAAAAAAGCAAATATTGCTTTTTTTCACAGTTTTATCAAAAATTTTAGCTTATTTTGGAACTTTTTCTCGTACTAAAGGCATACTCATACATCTTGGACCACCACGACCTCGGGATAATTCAGATCCTGGTATTTCAATAACTTCTATGCCATAACTTTTTAATACTTCATTAGTAATATTATTGCGATCATAAACTATAACTTTTTTGGGAGCAATGCATAAAGTATTTGTTCCATCATTCCATTGCTCTCTTTTGGAAGCAATAGAATCACTATTTGCACATGGTATTAAGATACTTTTTATATCTAAATAACGATTTAAAATATTTTCTAACGAATCATTCAATTCTAAAACACTTAAATCTTCAGTACTATCAGAATCATGGCTTTCAGTAATTTCAAATACTTTAAGAGCAGCCATAATTCCTGGATGATAGACAAATTTATCAAAATCTACTTGAGTAAAAACAGTATCTAAATGCATAAAAGATCTTATTTTAGGAATATTAAAAGCTAAAACAATATCTATATTGCAATTAGGATTTTTAAAGAGATTTCTAGCTAAGCAATCGATCGCTCCAGCTTCAGTTCTTTCAGATATTCCAATAGCTAAAATATGATCATTTAGATTTAAAATATCTCCACCCTCAATATGCCACTTGTTATATCTTTGATAATATTTTTCTACTTTATTTTTAAATTTAGGATGATAATTAAAAATATATTCTGAATAAATTGTTTCTCTAAATCGTGTATTTGATGCCATTTTATTAATTGCTATCCCTTCACCTATACTTGCAAAAGGATCACGAGTAAAATATAAATTAGGCATCGGCTCTAGAATAAATTCCGATTCATCAGTTATTAAATCAACCAAAGATTTATCATTTATTCTTTTATTTTGATCTAGTTCATAAATTTGAACTCCTTCCATGGTTTTCAAAACAAACTTTTTATTATCTACAATATTTATTAAATAATCAAAAACCAAATCACGATATTTTTGAGTATAAACTCCCGCTTCTTTAATAAATTGTTTCAAAAATTGTTCTTTTATATTAGGGTTAAAATTTAAAGTTTCGGCCATCAAATCTTCCAAATAATATACTCTAACTCCATTATTTTTTAAAGCTGTAACAAATTTATCATGCTCTTTTTGAGCAATTTTTAAATATGGTATATCATCAAACAGTAAATCATGCAATTTTTCGGGAGTAAGATTTAAAAGTTCATTTCCTGGCCGATGAACAAGAACTTCTTTAAGCTGTCCAATTTCATTTTTCACATTAATTTCTGCCATTTACATTCTCCTTTATTATATTTATTATTTTATAACATAAAGCAAAAAAAATGTAAAGAATAGACTTTACATTAATCTTTTGGCTTCATAGTAGGAAATAAAATTACTTCTCTAATTGTTTCACTTCCTGTAAGTAACATCACTAAACGATCTATGCCCATACCCATTCCTCCAGCTGGTGGCATACCATATTCCAAAGCTTCAACAAAATCCATATCCATTTCATTGGCTTCTTCGTTTCCTAAATCCCTTTCCTTTAATTGGGCTTCAAATCTTTCATATTGATCAATTGGATCATTTAATTCAGTAAAAGCATTAGCATATTCTGATCCAATAATAAATAATTCAAATCTTTGAGTAAATCTAGGATCTTTTGGATCTTTTTTGGCTAATGGGCTAATTTCAATTGGATGCCCATAAACAAATGTTGGTTCAACAATTGTATCTTCCACATATTTTTCAAAAAAAGCATTCACTATATGGCCATATCCAAAATGTTCTTCAAGTTCTATATTATGTTCTAAAGCTAATTTCTTAGCATCTTCAAAAGACATATTTTCAAAAAAATTAATGCCTGTTTTTTCTTTAATCAAATCAACCATATGAGCTCTTCTGAATCCAGGAGCTAAACTTATATGATGATTTAAAAAATCTATTTCGTATGTTCCATTTAATTGCATTGCTGCATTGCTAATAATTCCTTCAGTTAAATCCATCATGCCTTCAAGATCTGAAAATGCTTTATATAATTCAATTGTTGTAAATTCAGGATTGTGTTTTCGATCCATACCTTCATTTCTAAATATTCGTCCAATTTCATAAACAGCATCTATACCACCAACTAGTAAACGTTTTAAAGGTAGTTCTGTTGCTATTCGCAAATACATATCAATATTTTGAGCATTATGATGGGTTACAAATGGTTTAGCAGCAGCTCCACTCAGAATTGTTCCTAAAATCGGGGTTTCAACTTCTGTAAATCCTAAATTATCTAAGTAGTTTTGAATTGAGCGAATAATTTTAGGACGAGCATATGCAATTCTTCTGGCATTATCATTTACAATTAAATCTAAATAACGACGACGATATCTTTCTTCTACATCATTAAGACCATGAAATTTTTCAGGAAGTGGTCTTAATGACTTTACTAAATGAGTATATTCCTTACATTTTACTGTAATTTCTCCCGTTTTAGTCATCATTACAATCCCTTTAATACCAACAATATCTCCAATATCTGCACTTTTAAATAGATTGTATGTTTCTTCGCCAACATCATTAATAGAAATATAAACTTGAATACTTCCTAGCTTGTCTTTAATAGATAAAAAACTTGCTTTTCCCATCTTTCTTATAAACATAATTCTACCAGCAATGCTCACATTTACTTCCATATTTTCCAATTCTTCATGACTTTTTGCTTGATATTTATTTTTAATATCTAAAGAAAAATCAGTAACTTCATATTTATGACCAAAAGGATCTATTCCTAGATCATATAAATTATTTAATTTTTCTCTTCTAACTAATTCTTGGTCTGTAAACTCACGCACTTCAATCACCTGTACATATTTTACCAAAACAAGCAAAAAAAAACAATCTTATTTAATAAGACTGTAAAAACCTATTATATTTTATACATTTTTTTATTTTTACGTGAAATAGCATAGATAACAACCCCCGCACCAGCACCACATGCAAGTATAGCAATAGGTAATGTTGCCCCAGTATCAACTTCAGTTGTTACATCAACTTCAACTTCATATTCTACACCATCTAAAGAAAAATATCCGCTACAATCAACTGCATTATCTTCTAATTCTAAAACCAAAGTTCCCAATTCAAATCTTTTATCAGTAATTGCAGTTGTAGCTAAAAATTCCATGCTTATTACATCACCATTTCTAGAAGCTGTTGCTATTATATTATCATTTGCAGCTGTTAGACTACCCAATGATACTTTATCAGCATCTCCTGTAATTGTAAATGTTGGATTTATTGTTGTCATAGAAGATGTATTACCATCAATATATAATTTACATGTTTGTTCACATTTGCCAGTTTCTTCATTACGACAACTTTTTTCACAATCAAATCCTAATTCTAAAGCTTTAGCACCTACAGGTAAAACCATAATTGCTATTCCAAAAACAAAAATACTCAATAATTTTTTCACACACATCTCTCCTATCTTTATTATGTCTAAATTATATCATAAAAATACAAAAAACAACATAAATTTTCAAAAAATATATTAAAAAATGTAAATATGTGATATCATATTAACGTAATATAGGTGAATCCATGAAAAAAATACTAATAAAAATAAAAGATAATTCTTTTATTATAAAAGAAAAAATCAGATTAACTCCACCGGAGTTTGACACTTGTTACTTTTGCTAATGTTGATTCAGCCCTTTTACAATAAGGCTTTTTTTATGTCAAG
>CALVUS010000028.1 GCA_944363665.1 uncultured Bacilli bacterium
GTTATACTTTTGTCTGACAAATGGGCTTTTTTAGGCATATTTATTAAAAATATTGTATGACATAAGTCGGACAATAAAAAAGATTACAAACCCTTATAAATAGGGTTAACTCCCCACTGGGGAGTTGTTTTGTCAGACACACTTATCCTGTTTTTTTGATTTCTTAAGTATGTACATGAATTTTAAGAAAAATCAAAATATCGTGTACACAAAAATGTACATTAAAAACCTAAAAATATACTAAATAATACAACAATTTTTCTTATATAAAAAAGATTATCGTATTTTTTGATAATCTTATAGCTATTGTTTGTAAAATTCATTTTCATTATATTTTTAGTTTTAATAATCTAAAATATATTATTAATTTTATTTTTACTATATCTAACAAAATAGTAAATGAAGTATATAAAAAATTTATTTTCTAATTTGACCATTAAGAATACTTACAATACTATTTTCAAGTTGACTACACAATGTTTCTCTTGTTTCGTAATCATTTTGTTCAGTTTCATTAAACTTCATCAAAGTTAGATAGGTGTTTTCTCCAAATAATTCTATTAATTTTCGCATAACACCAGGAATAACTAAACCATATTCTAAAGAGTGTATTGTTTTAATTATATTATTAACACTAATTCCTGATGCTTCTAAATTTGTGACAATTGTATTTAAAATTAACGGATTCTTTTTATTTAAAGTTTTAAATATTTCTATCTTTTGTATGCCATACATTTCAGCATTAGTTTTATTTGTAGTAATTCCTTGTATAGATTTTATTTCTTCTATGTTTTCCAAAGCATATTTTAATGATTCTAATAAAACAAAATGTATTTTATTTTTTAATTCTAAATTATCAAGTTCATTAAAAATATTTAAAGTTTCTTCATAAGCAAATTTTATCTTTTCAGGAGTTATATCATTTAAATCATTTAAATCTAATAAAGATACAACTTCGTATATTTTATCTTTTTTAGAATTATGTTTTATTCTATCCATAATATCTTTAGCGCGTTTTTCATATTCTAAATTTTCTGAATCTTTTATATCTAAAATATCAGAACGTTTTAAATACTCTTGTAATAATTTACCTAAAAACGTAAGTTCTGTTACATCTATTTTAGAATAAAATTTATCTAACCCACCAGGTGAATTATACAATTCCAATATATCGTTATAGAATAATTCAAAAAAGCCTTTTAATAAAAATTCGCCCATTTCATATAAAGAAGAATCTTCTATTTGAGATTTATTAGGATCATCTATCAAATATATTCCTTTACTGTGTAGTAATTTTGTTACTTTTTTTGCTACACTTTGATTAAATACTTCATCAATATAATCCATATAATGATATTTTGTTTTATTATCGCCTTTACAACTTTCAATTAATCCCATTTGAATAGTATAATTATCAGAATTTTCATAACTTAATAAATGCATCCCAATTATATGATTAATTTCGTGTATTAATAATACATCGAAATAATCTAGAGAGCCAAAAATATTTGCCATACTATTTTTTACAATTGAAAAATTTATAATTGGAAAAAGCTTAATATTTCCATTTTGGTCTTTTATAAAATTAGGTTGGACTCCATTATGTTGCTGATTTTCAAAATCATAAAAATTTCGATTAAATAAAGGTTTTTCTAAAAAAGCATAATTATCCATTTTGGTCTTATTTTCTTCATAATTAATTGCTTCATTAAAAAATTCTTTTTTTGCCTGATTTATAGTTTCATCATATAATTTTATCAATTTATCAGCAATATCAGGACTAATAGTTTTAGAAAAAAGACTATAAAATTCATTTCTTGTTTGTAATATTTGTCTTTTATTAAATTGTGTAGCTCTACTTTTAGCTTCCATATCCATTATTTTTTGAGATGTAGAGCTAAATGCTCCTATCATATCATTGCTTTCAAAAAGATTATCCCCAAATAAAAATATAAATTCTTTATAAGATAAGTTTATAATCTTTTTAATTTTTTCAGTAAAAATAATTAAATATTTTTGATTGATTCTATTCTTGATTACTTTTCTTTCTTCCGAAGATTTATAACCGCATAACAATATCAAGCAATTGTTTATTTTTTCTGCAATTATTTTTCGATGTTTTTCTCCATAAACTGATACAAAGCAATCTATAATTGCATTTAAAGTTTTTTCATCAAAAGTCATAAGTTCACATCCTAAGTATATTATACAATAAAACGATAAAAATTTCTATATTTTAAAAACACAATAAGATATTTTTATATAAAAAAATTAATAGTTTAAATTTTATGACAATTAACTTTTAATATCTAATTAAATATGTTACAATTGTTTTAGAAATTAACCTTGATTGCGATTTCTAAACGTGGTTATCTCACGCACCATAGGGAAATCTGTTCGAACCATTCGAAATTTTAATATACTTCAGTCTGAAATAAGACTGATTTTTTTATCTTATAGGGAATTGCATTATTTAGTAAAAATTAATTGACGCACATACATTTGTTTGATATAATTGATTTATCATTCAGGGGGTGAGTGACATGCTTATAATTCTAAAAGGCTATATTTTAAGATTATATCCAACAGATGAACAAAAAGAACTAATTAATAAAACTATTGGATGTACTAGATTTATCTATAATTATTTTTTGAGTGATAGAATAAATGATTATAAAAGAGCAGCTAAATCTAAATCTTGTTATGACCAAATAAAAGAATTACCTAGTTTATGCAAAGAATATCCATGGTTAAGTGAAGTAGATAGTTGCAGTTTAAGAACATCACTATTTAATTTAGATGATGCCTACAAAAGATTTTTTAATAAACAAAATGAACTTCCAAAATTTAAAAATAAAGATACAGGAAATAGTTATAAAACAAATAATATAAAAAATACATATAAAGATAAAAATTATGAAAGTATCAAAGTTGATTTTCAAAAAAGAGTAATAACATTACCGAAATTAAAAGAAGTAAAATTTCGAGGATATAGAAATAAGACAAATTTTATAGGTAATATAAAAAGTGCCGTAATAAGAAGAGTTGCTGGAAGATATTATGTAAGTGTATTGGTGGAAGAACCATTAATAATGCCTGAATTTACTCCAAGAAGTATAGTAGGACTAGATTTAGGAATAAAAGATATAATTACAACAAGTTATAATTACAAATGCGAAAATAGTCTATCTACATTAGAAGTAAAGAATAAAATCAAAGGATTACAAAAGGGACTTGCTAGATGCAAGCCTGGAAGTAAAAATAGATATAAGATAAAATTAAAATTACAAAGAGCATATATGAAACTTAAAAACATTCGCAAGCATTTAATACATAATATAACAAACAAAATAATTAAAGAAAATGATATTGTTGTCATGGAAGATTTAAATATCAAAAACATGTATCAAACACACTCAATAGCCAAATCTTTAACAAATATTCCTCTTGCTGAAATAAAACGAGTCTTGGAATATAAATGTAAGTGGCAAAATAAGAAGCTACTTACCATAAATAGATACTATCCAAGCAGTCAAACTTGTTCAGTATGTGAATATCAAAATAAGGAAGTAAAGGATTTAGCTATAAGAAGTTGGGAATGTCCAAAGTGTGGAACGTTACATGATCGTGATATTAATGCAAGTGTAAATATAATGTTTGAAGGTTTAAAAATGTATGTAAATAGATTATAATCTAAATAGGTGAACAAAAAAGTAGTAGGGTGGCGACCATCCAAAGTTGGTCTATGGAGAGTCCAAAGGACTCTATGAAGTAGAAATGCCTTGTAGTGATGCAAGGATGCCAAACTTGTTTTACTTTTGTTCTTATATGTTAAATTTATGTTATACTATAGTAGAGGTTAACATGAATTTAGAAATCAAGGATATTAAACACTTATTTAAAAATAGAGATAAAAATGTAAATAAAGGTAATTTTGGGACCTGTGGTATTTTAGGTGGTTCAATAAATTATACTGGTTCCATTAAATTGGCAGTCTTGTCTTGGGCAGCAATGTGTAGTGGAGCTGGAAAGTGTCGAGTTATAGTAGAAAAAGATTTAACTAATGCTATAATACCTTACTTAATTGAAGAAACTTTATGGTCTTTAAATAACGACTTAGATAAAGCTATAATGAATCTCGATAGCTTAGCCGTTGGTATGGGCTGGGGTATTAATTTTTCAAATAAAGAAAAGTTAGCATATATTTTAAAAAATTATCCAGGCAAATTAATAATAGATGCTGATGGATTAAATATTTTAGCAAATAATTTGGAACTCTTAAATAGTACGAAAGCTAAAATTATTTTAACACCTCATCCTAAAGAATTTTCGCATCTTACTAATACAGATATTCAAAACATTTTAAAAAATCCCATAGATTGTGCCATGAAATTTGCTAAAAAGTATCATTTGATAGTACTTTTAAAGGGAGCCAAAACTATAGTTGCTGATGGCAGCAATTATTATGAAGTAAATATTTCTGTTCCAGGTATGGCAACTGCTGGTTCTGGTGATGTCTTATCAGGAATACTTGCGGGATTTATGGCTTATAATGAATACAATATAAAAAGTGTTGCCGCAGCGGCCTTTTTAAATGCTAAAGCAGGGTTACTAGCCGAAGAAAAATATACTGATATAGCTATGATTGCTAGAAATACAATTGAATGTATTCCTACTGCTATCAAAATAATAAGGGGAAGTGATTTATGAAACTTGCAATTATTGGGGGAGGAATATCTAGTTTTGCAGCAGCAATAACAGCTGCTAAAAATAATAATGATGTCACAATAATAGAAAAAAATAATAAAGTATTAAAAAAATTATTATTAACTGGTAATGGTAAATGCAATTATTTTAATGAAGATCAAGATATATCGCATTATCATACTAATAGCAATATGGATATAGAAAAAATTATAAATTTTCAAAATATTACTAAGGTCAAAAACTTTTGGCAAGATTTAGGAATGATCCCATTTATTAAAAATGGTTATTATTATCCATATTCGGAAGTTGCAAGTAGTATTAAAGAAACATTACTATTTTATGCAACAGCTTTAGGGATAAATATAATTACTGATTGTGATGTCAAAAATATTATTAAAGAAAATACAAAATTTCATGTAATTGGAGCTAATTATAGTGATTTTTTTGATAAAGTAATTATTGCAACCGGATCATTAGCTTATCCCGCAACGGGAACAACAGGATTTGGTTATGATGTAGCAGCAGATTTTGGTCATACTATTAATACCATTAATCCTTCTTTAGTTCAATTAGTTACCAATTTAGGAATCGAGCCAAAATGGAATGGTGTAAGAAGTCATGTAGTGGTTACTGATTTAAAAAGTAAAAAGAAGCAAGAAGGAGAAATACAATTGACAAGTTATGGTATTAGTGGAATATGTGTATTTAATTTAAGTAGGGATATTGCTATAGGAATAAATAATTCTATTAAACAAAGTATTAGTATTAATTTTGCTCCTTGGTGTAAAAATATAATGGATTATTTGAATAAAATGAGTCAGAATTTTCCCAAAAGAAATATTATCTCTTTGTGTGAAATATTTATTAATTACAAATTATTATCGGCAATTTTGCAGCATTTGAAAATTTCGGAAAAATCCTCTTGGAAAGAATTAAAAACTTCAGAAAAAGAAAAATTAGCTCAAAGCATAACAAATTTTCAAATAGATATTGTGGGAACTAAAAGTTTTGAATTCTCGCAAGTTTGTAGTGGAGGAGTAAATTTAGAAGAATTAAATTTAAATACTTTAGAATCAAAAATAGTTTCCAATTTGCATTTTTGTGGTGAGGTTTTAGACTTAGATGGTGATTGTGGCGGCTATAATATAACTATAGCAATTCTTACTGGTATCCTCGTAGGTGAGTCATGTTAAGTTTAAAAAATATTAAAGTTCCGGTAGAATTTAATGGAAATCTTGATGAAATTATAAAAAAGTATTTAAAAGTTGATCTAATAGATTATAAAATTTTAAAAAAATCTTTAGATGCTCGTAGTAAACACGAATTTGCTTACATTTATGAATTTGGAGTCACGATTAAAAATGAAGATAAATATTTATCACACAATAAAAATAAAAATATTACTAAATATCAAAAAAAAGCTTACAGTTTTCCTAAATGTGGCAATAAAATATTAAATAATCGTCCTATTGTTGTTGGACTAGGACCTGCTGGTTTATTTGCATCTTACTTTTTAGCTAAAAAAGGATATAAACCAATTATTTTTGAACGTGGTAAAGCTTTAGAAGAAAGAATAAAGGATGTTGAGAATTTTTGGCGATTAGGAATACTTAATCCAAATTCTAATGTTCAATTTGGTGAAGGAGGTGCTGGAACATTTTCAGATGGCAAACTTAATACCCAAGCAAAAGATAAAGAGGGTAGAATTTCGGAAGTTTTAAAAATCTTTGTGGAGTGTGGAGCTCCAGAAGAGATTTTGTATGAGAAAAATCCTCATATTGGAACTGATAATTTAAGGAGAGTTGTTAAAAATTTACGAGAAAAAATCAGGTATTATGGAGGGACTATTCATTATAATTCCACTTTAGAAGATATAATAATAAAAAATGAAAAACTAGATAGTATTGTAGTTAATGGTAAATCTTTTAAAACTGATGTGTTAGTTTTGGCTGCAGGTCATAGTGCCAGAGATACTTTTAACATGCTCTATGAAAGAAAAGTAAATATTATCTCTAAACCTTTTGCAATTGGCATTCGTATAGTTCACTCCCAAAATTTAATCAATAAATGTCAATATCCTACTCTTTATCCTAATTTGCCGAGTGCCTCATATAAACTTACACATAATGCCAGTGGTAGAGGAATATACTCATTTTGTATGTGCCCTGGTGGTTTTGTAGTAAATGCTAGTAGTGATAATAATACAGTTTTAATTAATGGTATGAGTAATTATTTACGAGATTCAGGATTTGCTAATAGTGCAATAATTGTGACTGTAAATGAAAATGATTTTGGCCATAATCCCTTAGATGGGCTTAAATATATGGAAAATATTGAAAAAAGAACTTTTGAATTAACTAAAGGCAAAATACCTATTCAAAGATTTAAAGACTACGAAAAAAATATTGTAAGTTCTAATATTTTGGATATTCAAAAATTTGTTAAAGGAAGTACTAAATATATTGATATAAATGATATATTTCCGGAATATATAAATTCTAGTTTAAAAGAAGGAATAAATTATTTTAATAGCTTAATCCCTGGCTTTAATGAAGGTATTATCTTAGCTCCTGAAACTAGAACATCATCACCAGTTAGAATTTTAAGGAGTGTCAATTTAGAAAGTAACATTTCGGGAATTTATCCATGTGGCGAAGGATCCGGCTATGCTGGTGGAATTACTACCTCAGCTGTAGATGGAATAAAAGTTGCTGAAGAGATTGCCAAAAAATATAGTAGTATGCTATAATTGATATGCAAAGTGAGGTGTGAGTGTGAAAACTTTTAAGAAAAACTTACCTGAAGGTGTAAAAAAACAATTCAGCACTTATAAAGGTGTTAAAGTTAGACTAATTAATAAAAATAAGAAAAAGAATAAATAGGGGAATATTATGAAAAAGTATTTAAACAATTACATTAAATATGTAGAAGCAAATAAAAAAAATATTGACTTAAATGAATTAAAAACCAAAATATATTTTTTTCAACATGAAAGATTAATTCATTTAATAGTGACTTTATTTTATGCAATGTTATTACTATTTTTCTTAGTATTAATATCATTGTCTTATGTTTTTATTATTCCTGCTTTTATATTAACAATTTTTGTAATATGTTATATAGTTCATTATTTTTTTCTAGAAAATGGGGTTCAGTATCTATATATTTTATATGATAATATTAAAACAACAACCAAACAAACAAGTAAAAAGAGTTGAACTCTTTTTTATTTTATAAAAACTTTTTTATTAAAATACAATTCAAAATAAAAAAATTATCATATTTATTTAAGTTGTAATTTAAGAATTTTGATATTTAATTTAGATGATGCTTATAAAAGTTTTTTTTAAAAAAATATCATATAAAAACTAAAGTTAATAGTTTATAATAACTTTAGTTAATTTCATTTAGCACTTTTTTGGCATACGAGCAATCAGCAATAACTTTTATTTTTATTTCTTTAGCATTATTTATAACACTTTTAACTAATTTTTTGGCAATACCTTGTCCTTGATACTTAGAACTAACAATTGTATGCACTATATTCCAAGAATCACCTTGAATAATAAATTCACATTCACCAATAATATTGCCATCATCAGTTGCTATTGTTCGATTATTTTCTTTTTCAAATATAATTTTCATCATGATTTATATGTCCTTACATCATTTTAATATTATTCCTGCTTATTATTTCATCTAATTCACTCACAGAAATATAGCCAGTAGAGTGCGGAATATTATCTTTTTCATTTTGATAAAAATCATAAATACCACTTAAAAAAGGAATATTATCATATAAATATAGAGCATCATCTAAAAAGAATATACCAGTGTTATATTTTTTTAAAACTTCTGGAGAATATTTACTAGCTAATTTTTCTAACAAAACAGATAAATCTCCGCCATCATAATAATCATCTTTATAATTTTTAAGACAAAGCATTAAAAGATTATCTTTCTTTTTATACTCTACTTCTACTTCCACAAAATATGTAGTATTTCCTAAATCAATTCTCTTTTTTATAGTCATGTGTAACCAGCTTTCTTAACCAATGTATAATCGTTTGATGCCTCATGCATACTTCGCATAAAACAAAATAGCAACTAATTATAATTTGCTTTCGTCATTATTATAACATATATACTTTATGAAACAAATTAATATATTTTGAGTTTTGGAAAAACTAATAATTAAAAAGTCAAGTGCAACATTTAGAATAATTAAACGATTTTATACCGAGAAAATTTATTGATATTTGGTGGTTTATGTTAAACTGGTTAAGTGAAAAGGAAAACGTAGTAATGGTTTTGATACAATATAGATGATTCCTTTATGAGGGCCTAAGTTTCAGTTCAAGCCTTGTTGCTGCGGCGGTTTGTAGTTGACAAAAATCTATTTTTTTGGTATAATTCATATACATTTAGGAAATACTAAGAACGATATGAAAAATTTACACAAATTTGACAAAAAAAGTAGTTTGTGGTATAATGATATTGTTCGAGTAATTAGGGGGTATGGAAAAATGAAAGGATATGTTTTAGAATACGTTTGTGAAAATGAATTTAAAAAATTAGAAAGAGCATTAAAAAAATATAATATGCTTGCTTTCAAAAAATTAAATTTTGACTATTATCCATCTTTACGAAATGGTAAATTTATTGGTGAACTAATATCAGTAAACAAGAAAAACGGTACTGAAAAATATGAACTTAAATTACCAAGTGACAAAATGTTTTCACAAATACATGGAGAAGTTAAATTGATTTATACTGTTCATAAAAAGGATGAAGTAGTAGTTTTAGAAACCATTACACCATCTGATATTTTATTAGAAGGTCATAGATCAGAACTTACAACTTATAAAGGAATAATGATTTCTAAAGCCAATGCTTCAAAAGATATGTTTAAAATTGATTTATTAAATATGTTGCAAGATAAATAATATAATGTAATAGTAGCTGTTTTAGCTACTTTTTGTTTGAAAATTAAACTAATCGTTTTTAAATAATATTAATAATTATAGAAATAATGGCAATAATAAGTCCTAAAACATCAACTATAAAATCTTTTTTTAATTTTGTATCTTTTATTCCTTGAATTATGACACCAGTTAAAACATAAACAGAATAAATAATAAGTAAAAATACGATAAATGGTAATGTATTAGATTTTATTAAAGTTGGTACCAAAAATAATGAAATCATACATATTACAGCATCATTACTATCTATTAAATTTTTGCTATTTATTTCTATAAAAATTGAAGAAATTAAAAAACTTTTCATCAATTTTGCTATTTGATTTGTAAAACTTTTAGAAATAAGCATTTCACTATTAAAATGTAAAACAATTATACCACAAAATATAGTAATCAAAATTCTTAATTCATTTTTGCTAAACCATTTTTCTACACATTTAAAATTATTCACTAAAACTAACCACAACATTAATATTAAAAAACTTATTAAACTTTCCAACCCGGTTGTTAGGGTATTTGATTTAAGAAAAGCCTTGTTGTAATGATAATATAAGTTATTGTAGTTATGAATAAAATTATCTTTTCGGTAATGTTTAATGATTTAAATTTTTTAATCACATAAAACCTCCATAAAACAAAAAATAATGCTCTAATGAACATTATTTTAACAATCTATAAGTAGCGAACCCACCTAAATAATAAGCAATGTTCGTATATAAACAACTTGGTGTCCTAAAGGAAGAAGTACAACAACTTTTTGAGCAAAAGAAATAAGTTAGTAATAATTATTAACTAACTACAGTATATCATAAAAATTACAAAATTTATTAAAAATATAGTATTTCAAACAAATTTATGTTATTATATAACCTATTCAAGGAGGGTTTAAGATGAAAATCATAACTGATGATAGTGTTTATGTTCAAAAAAATGATATTGCATATTTAAATCAAACAGATTTACCAATACCAGCATCTATATTTATGAAAGTATTTGGAAATAGAATTGTTATTATAGATGATAGTAATAGATATGAATTTGTTAAATTTGACGCACCTGAAGAAATTGAGTTTTTTAAAGGTCTTAGTTGGATGATAAATTATAACGAAGTAAAAGATTTATCTGAAGAAGAAACAATAGCTTTAGGTCAAAATATTGCTCAAGAAAAAAATGAAATTGCAACTAAATTTAATTCAATGTCGGAAAAAGAAAGAAAAGAAAATATGCAAATGGTTCAACAATGTGAATTGCTTGATTTTAAAATGTATTCATTAAGAGATGTTTTATGGTTTAAACAAGGACACATAAAAATGGATTTACCAGAAGGTATTGAATATCCTATAAGTTTTCAAAATCCAGAAAATGGTGTACAAAAATTAATTAAATCTATTTTTAAGAAAAAGAGAAAATAAGCATTTTATATGATTACACACGCTCATTGATGATGTCAATGTGAAAGTATTTTTACTAAATTGACACCTTTTAGTATTTAAGGACTATGATTTAAAAATAATCACAGTCCTTTTCTTCAATATAATTAGTCAATTATCTCTCTTTTGATGTATTATTTATATCAGTTTCACTATATAAATGATTATCATAACATTCATAAAAAACTCTTCATTTTCTTCTTAAATAACAAAAAAACTAACATTTCTGTTAGTAATTTATTACTCTCAAATTAATAAAAGTTCGAGTTTCCTATCAATCTGGTGCAGGTAAAGGGACTTGAACCCCCACAGAATAATCCAATAGATCCTAAGTCTATCGCGTCTACCAATTCCGCCATACCTGCAAAATAATGGTGGACCTCGTAGGAC
>CALVUS010000029.1 GCA_944363665.1 uncultured Bacilli bacterium
TTTTTTCTTTTTACTTTTTTTTTAAGGGAAGCACCTCTTTTTACAACATTAAAAAAAAAAAAAAAAAAAAAAAAAAAAGCAATATATTTGGCAAACAAAAAAGAGGTTTCCCTCTTTAATAAAATGCTCCACCCCAAATGATGGCTAAAAGAATAAATAATATTAAAACGATAAAAGCATAATTAGCTGTAAAACCGCTATTGCCACATCCTGGGTCGAAGTCTTTTTTACAACAACTCATTTTATAACCTCCTTACTTATTTATTTAAATAAAAGCCCCTACTATAATTATTAATAAAATAAACAATACTAAGATTATAGCAGCTCCTAGGCCATTTCCACAATGATTCATAAACGATCCTCCTTTATTTGTCTTTTCACTAGTATTGTATGGCAAGTTTAAAGATGTGTGAGTGCTTTTTTTCCGTGAAAATATAGTGAATTTCTTGTATTTAAAATGATTTCTTGCTATAATTATTTTGGTAAGGAGAGGAATATGAAGAAAAAAATAATTGGATTATGTGCTATATTGATATTAGCTAGTGGCTGTGGAAAAATACCTACTTTAGAAAATGGCCAAGAAGCAATCGTTTCATTTGAAAATGGCGAAATGATTAGTGTAGATGATTTCTACACAAAGATCAAAGACAGTTATGGTTTACAAACACTAATAACTATGGTTGATAAATATGTTTTAGAAGAAGAATTTGCTGATTATATCGAAACAGCAGAACTACAAGCAGAATCATATATCGATACATTTATTGAAAGTTATGGTGGTGAAGATGAATTTTTAGCAGATCTACAACAACAATTAGGTTATCAAACTATTGAAGCTTATCAAGAATCACTATATATTTCTATGATGCAAAGTCATGCCATTGAAGAATATGCTAAAAATCAAATAACAGATGATGAAATTGAAGATTACTATAATAATGATGTTATTGGAGATATAGAAATTGCTCATATTTTAATTACACCTGATGTTACTGATGATTCTACTGATGAAGAAACAGAAGCTGCTGAAGAGGCTGCTAGAGAACAAATTGAAGACATAATTAGTCAACTTAATGAAGCAAAAGAAAATGGCGAAAATATTGAAGAAGTATTTAGCAAATTAGCTAAAGAATATTCTGAAGATGAAGATACTAAAGATGATGGTGGTAATTTAGGAGAAATAAATTATGGAGATTTCGATTCTGAATATGATGAGTTAATTGATGCAGCTGTTAATTTAAATGATGGTGAATATTCAACAGAAGTTATAACAACTGAATTAGGTTATCATGTAATTTATAAAATTCAAAGTTTAGAAAAAGATTCTTTAGAAGATTTAGAAGATGAAATTAGAACTACTTTAGGAACAGAATATATTAACAATAATAGTGATGCCGGAATTAATGCATTACAACATTATCGGCGAGAATATGGAATGGAAATTCAAGATGACGAAATAAATAAACAATATTCAACATATATCCAAAACTTATTATTACAATTACAATCTGAAGAAAGTAATAGTACTACTGAATAACAAGGAACAAATCCTTGTTTTTTTATGACAAAATAAAAACTGATTAATATCAGTCTCTATCATCATTAAACAATCCTTTACTTTCACACGAGTCATCAAAAGGATGTAACAAACAATTAGTACAATTGGTCCAACTATTATTCTCAAACTCAGAAACTCCATCAATTAACGAAAGAACAAAACTAACAATAGTTGGAATTAAGAAAATAATAACTGCAGCAATTATTCTTCTAATTAATGAGGATAAGGCCTCTTGATTAGCTTTATCATTACTAGATATTGCAGCTTTAGCAAAATCGATAGTTCCTAATATAATTAGTAATAAAGGAATTATTATTTTAGCAATAAAAAGTACATAACCAATAATTTGAAAAGTTAATAAAACATTATTTTCTTCGCAAAAAGTTATCGGTTCAATTTCTAAATCTGTAGCTTTAACATTAATTATGCTTATAGAAAAGCCAATAAGAAAAGTAAACAGTATTTTTATATGTTTTTTCATAAACTCACCTAAAAAAAGTATATCATAAAAGTTCTTCATTGACTAGATTATTTATATCATCTAAATTAAAGCCTTTTTTATATAAATTGTATTTCAATTTATCCTTTAACTCTTTACCATTGTATTTTTTTTGGAGTTTTCTTAATTCCTTTTTAAAAGTATTAGCCAATATATCTTCTTCATTATTTAAATCTATCTGAGATATTTCTTCAATTATTAAATTCTGATCATATCCTAAATTATATAAATCACTTTTTATTTTTTTTAATAATGCATATTTTGATAAATTATGATTAGTTTTAACTTTTTTTTCAATTATTTTTTTTATTTTTTCTTGCCATACGATACTATCATATTGAGTTAAGTAAGCAGAGATATTTTCGTTTTTAAATCCTAATTTTTCAAGTTCATGGATTATTTTTTTAGGTCCATTTAAACTTAAATTAATTTGATCATTTATATAACTTTTTATATATATACTATCATTTAAATATTTTTGCTCTTCTAACCTTTTAATAGTTTTATTTATTATGTCATTACTATAGTTCTTTTTTTTCAGTTTATCTATAACTTCCTTTTTAGTTCTAAGTTTACTTTGAATATACTTTAATGCTTCGTAATATGCTTTAATATTATTATTGTATGTAACTATTTCTGCTAATAGCTTACTATCAAATTCCTTTTTAACTAACAAATTATATTTAATTATAGTTTCATCATAAAAACTTAGTGAAGTATTATCACTAAGTAATATTTGATATAAATTGTTTTTTTTCTTAATAATTTTTTCTATTTTCATTAATTATTTTCTTCCATTATATAATTTGCACATATATCATCTAAATCTTGAGCTAACTTTTCCATCGTTTTTAAATCTTTAGAACGACAACCTGATGCAAATTTATGTCCTCCCCCATTATATTTGCTAGCTACTTCATTAATAATTGGACCTCGACTTCTGATATTGGCTTTATAAATTTCATTTCTTTCATCGTATACAACAAACATCCAACAAATAAGTTCTTTTATAAAGTAAAAATCATTTACTTGATTAGATACTATCGTTGCTTCGACATGATATTTTTTTAATATATCATCAGTAACATAAATATAACCGAATCCATTTTCACTAATTTTAATATTGTTAATTAAGTAAGCTCGAAACTTTTCCTCAATAATACTTCTTTCATACAAATTATTATATAAAGGCACAAAATCTATTTTGCTTATATTTAATAAATCATATACTGTTTTAAATGTTTCTGTACTTGTGTTTTGTAGTAAAAAACGGTCACTATCAAAAACCATACCTAAATAAAGATTTTCTGCAATTTTTTGATCTAAAACGAGCTTAGTATCCATAATTAGATTAGCAATCATTTCACATGTACTAGACATATTTTCATCAGTCCAATCAACATCTCCGATTATATCTTCCGGCGGATGATGATCTATTTTTAAAATAGCTTTATATTCTAACTCTTCAATTCCATCTACTCTAATAAAGTTGGGAACATCTAATACTATTAATAAAGCATTTTCAAGTTCTTTTAAATTAACTTTATCAAGATTTCCTAAATATTTAAAACGATGAACACCTGCTCCAACAGCATAAACTTTTTTATTAGGAAATGTTAATCTAATGGAATCCCTTAATGCTATCTGACTAGCAATAGCATCGGGATCGGGACCAATATGTCTTGCTAAAACAATTTCATCATAATCTTTTATTATTTTAATTATTTTTCTGTATAATTCTTTTTTAATTATACTCACCACTTTCTATTCATTTTTTAAAGCAAGTTCCATAGTATCTAATGCAATCATTAATTCTTCATCCGTTGGTACAACATAAACTGGTATTTTAGAATCATCAGTTGTAATTAATCTAAGTTCTCCTCTAAAATCATTTTTTTCTTCATCAATTTTTACTCCTAGAGAACTAATACGATCAAGAATCATTTTGCGCATTGTTTTACTGTTTTCTCCAACACCAGCAGTTAGAGTAATCACATCTGCTCCATTTAGTAAATTATTATACATAGCTATATAATTGGCAATTTTTTGAGCATACATTTCTTGAGCAAGTATTGCTCTTGGATTACCATTTAAAGCCGCTTGTTCAACATCTCTGGAATCACTACTTATACCACTTACTCCTAGTAAACCACTTTTTTTGTTAAGCTCATTTGTAAGTTCACTTACTGATTTACCTGTTTTATTATTCATGTATTCTAGTATTGATGCATCAATATCACCACTACGAGTTCCCATCATAATTCCTGCTAAAGGAGTAAATCCCATTGATGTATCTACAACTTTACCTGAATCAATGGCTGTTATACTTCCACCATTACCTATATGACAAGAAATAACTTTTAAATCATTTCTATTTAATAATTCACTTATAGTTTTATTTATATAACGATGTGATGTCCCATGAAATCCATATTTACGTACATTATACTTTTCATACCATTCATAAGGTACTGGATATAAAAATTCCTTTTCTGCCATAGTTGTATGGAAAGCTGTATCAAAAACACCTACTTGAAGAGTGTTTGGTAATACTTTCATAAAAGCTCTTACTCCCATTATATTGGCAGGATTATGAAGTGGTGCTAAATCATTATATTTTGATATTCTTTCTAAAACATCTTCAGTCAATATAACTGATTTACTAAATTCTTGACCACCATGTACCATTCTATGACCAACACCTTCAATTTCTTCTAAAGAACTAATTATATGCATATTAATTAATGCATCAATTAACTTTCTAACAGCAACTGAATGATCTGGTAAAATCTCATTAGTTGTTATTTTTTCTCCATTATATTTAATTGTATAGCAACTATCATTTAATCCTATTTTTTCAAATAAACCACTTGCTATAACATCTTTTGCTGGTAATTCTATTAAAGTAAATTTAAGTGATGAACTGCCAGCATTTACTGATAATATTTTCATCCTTCTTCACCTCTTCTTTTATTATACAAAAAAAAAGATAACTTGACTATCTTTTTCCCAAATATTCCCCGTTTTTTACACCATTTTGATTAGTATGAGTTGCATTATAATCATAATTTATATTTCTTCTTTCATTACTTTCAAAATTATACCCATAAGGATTATCAATACCATGTTGCAAAAACTCTAATCTATTTTTATTGGTTATATCATATCCTTTATAATAGTAGTTTATATTTTTATCCATAATATCACCATTTATATTATGGATAATTTTAATAATATTATAATAAATCTTGGTATTTATTATCTTCTTTTAAAGTAATATTTAATACTTTATGTGATTTAATAGCTTTATATATTAATTCTTCATATGGAATTAATTTTTCATATTCCTGAGCTTTAACACTATTTGGATTTATTACAGGATGAAGAGGAACAAATATAGTACAACAATCTTCATAAGGCAAAGTACTTATTTCATAAGTTCCAATTTTTTTAGCAATATCAATTATTTCCAATTTATCAAAACAAGCTACTGGTCTTATAACTGGCATTTTTACTACTTCATTTATAACTTTCATACTAGTAAGTGTTTGACTTGCTACTTGCCCAATTGATTCTCCATTTACTAAAATATTACATTTATTATTATGAGCAATTATTGCACTAATACGATACATCATTCTCCGCATTATGGTAATTAAATATTCATGAGAAATATTTTTTAATATTGTTTCTTGTATTTCTGTAAAATTTATTATATGCAATTTAATACTGGCATTATATTTTGCTAATACTCGACATAATCTTATAACTTTGTCTTTAGCAAATTCACTAGTATGAGGTGGGCTTTCAAAATAAATAGCTTCCAATTTTACTCCTCTTTTAATTGCTAAATAACCTGCAACTGGAGAATCTATCCCGCCACTTAGCATAAGCATTCCTTTACCCAAAGTTCCAACTGGATAACCACCTAAACCCTTAATGCCATTAAAATAAAATAATACTTCATTATTTCTAATCTCTATTTCAATTAATAATTCGGGATTATGAACATCTACTTTAATATCAGATATGTTCTTAAGTAAATATCCCCCAATAATATTGTTTACTTCCATACTATTAATAGGATACTTTTTATTACTTCTTTTAGTTTTTACTTTAAAGGTCCGAAAATCCTTTTCTTTTACTAAACTTAAAACATTTGCCTTGATATTTTCAATATTTAAATCATTACTTTTATATCCTACAATTATTTCTAATATACCAAATACATTTTTTAATCTATTTATTGTAAATTCTATATCTTTTTCATTTACATAGATATACATTCTACCAAAATCATAATATATTTGATTATTTATATCTTCCAATAATTTACTTATATTATTTTTTAAAGTTTTAATAAAATAATTAATATTTTCTTTCTTAGTTGATAATTCACCATATTTTAATATAATTATTTTTTCCATATTTCCCCCCATTATTTTACTTGCATTATATTTTCATATTCACTTTTAAATATATCAATAAATTTATTAACTTCTTCTGTTGTTGTGACATAAGATAAGCTAATTCTAATTGTATGCTTTGCCCTTTTTTGATCATTATAAATTGCCATAATACTACTAGATACATCTCCACTTGAACAAGCTGTATTACTACTTAAATATATTTCATGTTTATCCATCAAATGAATAAACGTTTCTGGCATAACATTCATAATACTAATATTTAATATCTGTGGTATTGAATATTTCGTTTTATTTATTTTAATATTGGGATATTTTTCTAAAGCACTTACAATTTTATTATTTAATAAACTAATAAAACGTTCTCTTTTTTCCAGTGAATCATTAGCTAATCTAATAGCTTTAGATAAGGCAGCAATTAATGGAAGTGGTGGTGTTCCTGGCTTTAAATCGTTACTTTTACCACTACCATATATTAAAGGAGTAATTTTAATCATACTACTTTTATATAAAAATCCAATACCTTTAGGGCCAAATATTTTATGAGCAGACATACTAGCTAAATCGACATCATGAAAATTTACAGATACTTTTCCGATAGCTTGTGTCATATCTGAATGAAAAATAGTAGATATATTTTCTTTTTTAATAATTTGTCTAATCATTTTTAATGGTTGTCTTACACCAGTTTCACTATTTACAGCACATATACTTACTAGTATTGTATCTTCTCGAACTTTATTTTTTAAATCTTCAAAATCAATTAAACCTTCACTATCATTAGCAACATATTCTATTTCAAAGCCAATACTTTTTAAATAATCACAAATAGCATAAATGGAAGGGTGTTCTAATTTAGATACAATAATATGCTTTCCTTTTCTGTGATTAGCCATAGCAGCACCAATTATAGCCATGTTATTGGCTTCAGTTGCTCCACTTGTGTAAACTATCTCATTTACATTAATATTAAATATATCAGCTATTTGCTTAGTAGCACTTTCTAGTAATTGAGCAGATTTCAAACCTAAAGCATGTAAAGAATTGGGATTACCAATAAATTCTTTAGTAACTTTAGATATAGTATCTAAAACCTCGTAAGATACCGGAGTTGTAGCGCTATAATCTAAATATATCATCGATCATCAGCCTCATTTTGTTTAATAAGATCCTGAGCCGCATCTGTATAACTATCACATTCATCACTTGTTGGATCTAATAGACAAGTTTCGCATTCTTTCATAGCTTCTAAGCTTTCAGAAGTATCTTCAATAAAGCCTAAAATAACGGTAACAACAGTAGGTATAAAAAAGATAACTACACCTGCAATTAATCTTTTAATTAAAGAAGCTGATGCTTTTTTAATAGCATTATCATCACTACTCATAATTGCTTTAAAAAAATCTAACATTCCAAAAATTATTATTACAATTGGAATTAAGATTTTTATAGCAAATAAAGCATACCCCGCAAATTGCCAAATACCAGAAGTTCTCAAACAAAAATCATTTTTCATAACATCACCTATACTCTTCTAATAACCTTTTATGAATTCCAGGTTCTACAATATTTATCGCATTTATTGCATTTTCCAAACTATTTTTAAAATTTCCTTTAAAAAACATATTTTCTGCTTTTATTAAGCCAAAATCAACGTCTTTATTTGTAACTCTGTATCTATTACCATACACTATAGCTACTTCAGCCATTTTGGCAGTTTTAATGGTTTCATTAATTGTATTATACACCTTTAAAACTAAATCTCTAGCAGTATCAACTCGTAAATTCAATATTTTAATAGATATTGGTCTTTTATCTAAAGCTTTCACTAGTTCATTAATAGCTTCCATTGCCTCCGCCATTTCCACATAATAATTTTTAGGTATAACTGGAAGCTTAAAAGACCTTAATTTTTCTTTAGTTTGATTTAAAATCTTTTTAATTTCATCTAATTGTTCTCTAGCTCTAATTTCATCTTCTTTTAGACTACCTAAATTCTTTAAAGCTCCATTTAATTTTTCTTCAGTTTTGGTTAAATTAGAATTAATTATTTCCATTTCACGAGCTAATTTAGAATATGATAATATATGACTTCTTGCAATATCAACAGTTTTATCATAACTTGCTCTTATATTCATTATTTCTTCTTTTATTTCCGAAATTACTAATACTTCATCATCAGTAAGATCATAACTATATTTTAAATCATCTATCTTTTTATATAATTCATTATTTACTTTTTCTAATTTAGTAGCTTTTATTAAAATACTTCTACTATAATCTTCATATATTTTTTTACTTATTTTTTCTTTATCAAAATCATTATATAAAGAATCAAAATAATCATGCATAGTTTTAAGTTCAAATAAGGAATCCTCTAAATTTAACACATTTAGTCTTTGAAATATATCTTGAATCTTTTTATTTGCCTCATCAATATTATAATCGATATTTAAATAATCAAGATTGTATCCTTCCTTAGTCATCTTATCAACAATATTTTTAATATCTTCAATTTTTTTAGGTATTAGATTCTTACCTAAATTAACAATTGGTCTTGTTTCTTCTACAACTACTTTTAAATTTTCGATAATATCTGCAATAGCTTTAACAATTTTTCCTACTTCTGTATATGCATTTTGTTCCATAGCAGTTTCAAATGCTTGAAACAATTTATCAACATTCTCAAATTGCAATTCTATTGGTACTTTTATAATTGCATATTCTTCTTCATAGTCTTTATACGTTCCAATTATTTCTCTATATTGTGCTTTAAGTTTTGTAATAGTTTCTCTATTTCTTTCTTCACTTAATGTTACATCTTTTATTTCATCTAGTAAAAATGAAGCTTTTGTTTTTAAATTATTTAATTCAAAATCTGCTTTTATTATTA
The DNA here is from genome assembly GCA_944363665.1 of uncultured Bacilli bacterium. GTDB lineage: Bacteria > Bacillota_I > Bacilli_A > RF39 > UBA660 > Onthocola_B. Next base: position 9,378 of record CALVUS010000029.1, read on the forward strand.
AACCTTTCAATTCTTTAAAATTATGATCTTCAAATAATTCTTCAATTTCATTTATAGTATCAGTAATTTTAGGCATCTCAACGTCTTTGATATTAGCAAACCGCTTTTTCCAGTCTTCTAACTTCATTTTCATTTCATCGTTATTCACTAATGCTTCTACTTTATTTAATTCCGATAACATACTGGCAGAAATTATCAAATTTTTTTCTTTTTCTAATTCATCAATTTGCTTTTTTAATTTATTCTTTTCTTTTCGATTCATCAAATTTAACATAACGATAACAATGATAATCGTAAGTATATAATATGCTACTGCAAGTAATAAAAATGTCGTTCTTTCCATTTAATTCACCTTACTATATTTAGTTTATCATATATCAATTATTTTTTAAAGTTATTTCAAAATAAAAGTCATAAATACTTACACAATATTTATGACTGAATTACTAAAGTGCCAAACGATATGGATCAGTACTTGTTCCCGTTCCATCACTAATACCAACATTAGTATTTAGATAAAAGACTGGTCGAATACAATTAACTACATCGCCAAAATTATTACGTGAGTTTCCAGCTTCATCTATGATATAAGCAGTATTATTATTCCTTAAAATGCGAGTTATTGTCCATTCCCATAATCCCATATATAACCAATTATTATTTGTATTTGTAGTATTATCATAATCCCCTAAAGCTTTAGTCCAATTTGCAGGACTGGCTGCATATCCATAATCACTTACATACATTAATCCTATTTCATCTATATATGTATCAGCACCATTTCTTTCACCATTATAAAATTCTTTTGTTGTATAATTAGTATCATCCATTCCTCCCAAATGCCATGTTGTTGGTACTATCATATTAACCCATTTAATATCAACGTTTTTTAAATAATTTATATAATTCGTATTTAAATTAATTTTATTTAATTCACTAGTTGTCCAATCATTTGAACCTCTTTTACTTACACTTGTATCAGAATTCCATCTAAAGCCTGCTATTAATCCCCAACTCATAACCCCCTTATAACTGCTAGGAAAATGATCAGAAAAATAAGTTCCATAATAATCTCGTCCATCAGATCCTAGCATATCACTGGTTGTATAATCATTTTTTATTAGTTTTATTTGATAATTTCCATCTTTATCATCATCAAACAATCCGATTATGCGATATAAATTATCATCAGGACATGTTGCGGCATCAGAACCAAAACACACATAATTATTGGGATTTGCTCCACTATAGCGATATGAATTATCTCCTGCTTCTTGACTCGCATTGGTATATGTTCCTACTCCATCATGATAATATAATCCATTTGCTCCGTCTGTTGTGTATACTGTATTTATTATATAATCAGCCGCAAAAGAACTTTCTGTTTCTTCACTCGTTACATACTCACTTGATACTCTGCCATTACTATCTTCTACATAGACTTTTATATAAAATGTTGTACTACTTGTTAATTCATTAAATGTATAACTATTACTTGTACTTTCTATATAGTTACTTCCATTATCTTTACTATAGTAATACTTTACTATTTCTCCATCTCCATTGGTTCCATTTACATTGATTGTTATACTATCACTGGTACTACTTGTTTCTACGTTGATACTTGGTAATATGTATTCATCTGTTCTTACTTGCATTTCATACACATTTGATTCTCTATTTGCACTATCTATTGCTTTTACTTTTATTGTGTATTCTTTATTATCACTTAAATTATTAAATACATTACTTTCTTGATATGCTCCATCATCTATTGAATACATATACTTACTTATTTCATTTGTTCCATTTTCTCCTGTTGGTGTTAAAGCGATACTATTCCATGTCGTTATTGCATCTACTCTTGTTACTGTTGGATTTATATATATTTCTGTTGTTATTGCTTCATAATATTCTGTTGATTCTCTTTCTTCACTATCTACTACTTTTACTTTTATTTTATATTCGGTTGTATCTGTTAAGTTATTAAATGTATAGGTATTATTACTACTTGATTCCCAAGTTACTCCATTATCTTTACTATA
>CALVUS010000030.1 GCA_944363665.1 uncultured Bacilli bacterium
TTTATGGGGCTTTTTATTTATTAAATTAAAAGAGGAGATGTATAGAAAATAAATTATCTATTTTCTAACATCCCCTTATTTTTATATGTTTTCATTACGAATAGTTTCTATTATATTTTGTTTGTTAATTTTCTTAACAGAAAAGTGCATTATTATACTTATAAGTAGGAAGACAACTACAACTGCAATTAGAATCGCTTGCCACGGAATAATAAAGCCGAAATCATTGCCCACAGCAAATGCTTTATAAATACCGAAAGATCCTAGTAAACCTAGAGGTATACCAATAAGCAAAGATTTTGTTCCATAGAATATACTTTCTAAATGAACCATTCTATTAAATTCACGTTTAGTCATACCAATTGATTTTAACATAGCAAATTCACGACTTCGAAGATTCATATTAGTAGTTATAGTATTAAATATATTTGTAATACCAATTAAACTAATAACAATTATAAAACCATATAAGAATATTGCTATTAATAACAACATTGATTTTTGAGCATTTACTTCCTTTTCAACATTATATAAATAATATTCATAATCGGTATTTTCTAAATAATCATTAACTTCTGATTCTAGCTTAGTAGTATTACTGCTATTAATATATAAGCCATCATATGAGTACTCAAGCTCATTCATCATTTGGTCAGATATTATTAAATATCCACCAGCTGAAAAATTACTTTCTAATCCCATTGGTTTTAAATCAGTTCTAATTATGTTTAGTGAATATTCGCTTCCATCTTCTAAAGTTCCTGTTAAAGTATCACCATTTTTAAGATTATAGATATTTATATGTTCGTAATGTTCATCAACATATCTTGTATAATCATCTATTAGAATACCAACATTTTGAAATCTTTCATTATTACCACCGATACGATCAATAAATCTTTCATATTCAGATTCTCCTAGTGATATTACAAAAATATTAGAATATGTAAATTCCGTGTAATTACCTTCGCCATAATTAACATCAAATCCATCAACACTCATATATTTTTCATTTTCTATTTCTAACAAAGTAGAACGATGAAGAGCATACTTATTAATGTTATCTAATGATAAGATTTCATCATATGCAGCTTTTATATCAGCATTAGTTGTTTTTGTATCAGTAGCCTCAGGATAAATTGATACTTGCATATTATAAGCTAAATCTTTATAGTACATACCTGTAAGATTAAAGCCATAGTTTAAAAGTGAAGATAAGGAGATAAATACTGCAACACTTACTACTAAAGATATAACTGTTGTTCGATATTTCTTACGACTTCTCTTTAAATTTTTATAAGCTATTTCTCCTCCTATTCCAAATAATTTGCCAATTATTTTTGGAGTTTTTAATTTTTTAGGATTAATTTTTATTTCATTATTGTTACGTATTGCTTCAATCGGAGAAATTTTACTTGACTTACGGGCCGCAGAAATTACAGATAAATATATAGTTATTATGGCCAGCAAAGCACTTAATATAATTGGTAATATTGGTACACTAAATATAAATACAGTCTCATCAATAAATTCCGGCATTAAAACGTTTACAACTTTACATAGAATAAAATCTGCAAATATTCCTGATAAAATACCTAGAGGAATACCAATTAAACCTAAAATAAATCCTTCATACAACACATTTTTCTTAATTTGTTTACTGGTTGCCCCAATACTTGCAAGCATACCGTATTGTTTAGTTTTTTCAGTTATCGAAATATTAAAGCTATTGCGAATAACAAAAACACTAGTAAGTATAATTATAGCTATCACAACACCTGCAACAGTATAAAGCATTGTTTGATTTGAACCACTTAATCCAACTCCTTCCCAACGAAGTAAATCGGCATTTAAAGTGTAGCTATAATTTTTTAAGTCATCACTGTTAGCTAAAGTGTTTATGAAGTCCTTATAATAACCAGGATCTTTAAATAAAAGTGATACATTATATGAATTACTTGATAAATTATCAGTATAAGTAATAACAGTATATCCAGGAGCATTGTATGATTCTATATTATAATCAAGTCGTTCCATAATACCTACAACGGTATATTCTTTAGTATACTCATAATTTAAAGTTTCATGACATTCATCAATTTCGTTATATTCTTCTTCGTAAACAAAGTAAGGATTATTTTGAGTCATTATTGATCCATCACTACAAACTCTAGACCCAATATCAAGAGAAATTCTATCACCAATTTTAATATCTACTTCGGCATTATCAATAATACTTTCAGATATAATTATTTCTGAAGCATTTTTGGGTAATCTACCATCAATTAAAGTAATTTTGGTATTTTCAAAAGCTTCCTTAGTATAAGCAATTACATACATATATGGCTTATATGGATTCTTACTGCCTGTAAGAGGAGCATAACCTAAATTTTCAATTATGTACATTGTTTCAACATGACGATTGTTCTCAAAATATTTTAAATCATGGCTATTTACATCTTCGACTGTTATATGTTGATTTCCATTATTTTCTTTAGCGCTAGCAATAAGAGTTGCTTGCAAACTACTAAACATTCCAGCAACTGCACAAATAAGTGCTGTTGATAAAATAATACCAATTATTGTTACAATAGTTCTTTTTTTATTTAGTTTAAGATTTCTAATTGTTAATTTATTTAGTATATTCATGATCAATTCCTTACATCGCTAATTATTTTACCATCTTCAATAGTAATAATACGATTAGCCATTGCAGCAATTTCCAAATCATGAGTAATAACAATAATTGTTTGATTATATTTTTCATTAGATTTTTTTAGCAGTGATATTATTTCATCACTGGCTTTAGAATCCAAATTTCCCGTTGGTTCATCTGCTAAAACAAGGGCCGGATTGTTAATTATGGCTCTACCAATTGACACTCTTTGTTGTTGGCCACCAGATAATTCATTTGGCAAATGCTTCTTTCGATTTTCTAAGCCTAATGTTTCTAACAAATCCTTTAAATACATATTATCGACATTTTGTCCATCAAGTTTTGCAGGAAGAGTAATATTTTCTTCAACATTCAATATAGGAATTAAATTATAAAATTGATAAATAAGACCCACTTGTCTTCTTCTAAAAATAGCCAAAGCATCGTTATTCATAGCATAAATATCGATGCCATCTATAAACACTTTGCCTTTAGTTGGACGATCTACTCCTCCCAGCAAATGTAAAAGAGTCGATTTTCCAGAACCAGAAGCTCCGACAATAGCTACGAAATCGCCTTTTTCAACTGTAAATGAAATATCATCTACAGCTTTAATTTTAGTTTCGCCTTTACCATAAACTTTCGATAAATTTTCAACTTTTAAAATTTCCATCTAATCAGTCCTTTCAATATCAGTATATTTTGGCAAAGTGACTATTAAATGACATTTATATATTTTGTTCAATATTTGTATTTGAAAAATCAATATTTTCGATCAAGTAAATTAATCTATTATATTCATTCAATAAGTTATCATCATCAAAATAAATATAACCATCATCACCTAAATACCATAAATGTTGATTTTTTTGAAGTAATAAGAATAATTCATCATATATTTGTAAAGCTGAAGTACTATAATTAATACTATTTTCAATCTCTTTTATACTCGTCTTTAATACTTCCTCATCAATCATTAAATCCTTATAATAATCAATAAAATATTGATCTAAATTATAATTTTCAATATATGATATAATTGTATCTTTATCGTATAAATACAATAAATTATTTTTCACTTCTTCTAAATCAGCAATTGAAGCATCAATTATATTTAAAGAGGAAGTAAAATTAGGGGCATCAATATAAAAATTACTAAACGATAAAACTAAGTATAATTCATAATTATCATAAATATCATCTAGTCTTCGACAATTTTTAACTACCTCTTTCCAATAATTTTTAATAGCTCGTTCAACTACTAAATAATCATCTTCAGTTACATAACTATTTAATTTGCGATCTATATTATTATTATCCAAATCATAATTATTAATTAAATAATCTAATTCTTCAAATTCTTTGTCAAGTAAAGCTTCATTTTCCAATCCAGCAAATACTAAATATCCTATACTCGAAACACCAATTAGTACAATAATATACCCAATTAATATTACTGCAATAAATGCTTTACTTGTCTTTTTCAATCTAATCACCTACTATTTAAATTATACCAAAAAATAACAGCTTATAAAACAAATTTTTGGAAATATTAATTATGGAGGGATAAATATGAAAAATGTTCCAGAAATGGTTTCAACTAAAGATTGTGCATACATAAAAGATATGTTTAATTGGAATTTTGTGGCATTCAAAAAATTTGATCATTATTTAGAATGTATTGAAGATGAAGAAATCACAAAATTAGTTAATGAAATATCAGATATGCATTTTCAAAATTGTTCTAGCTTAATTGAGCTATTAGAAAGTGGTGAAGAAAAATGACAGAAAAAGAATATACTATGGATATATTAGATACTTTAAAATCTTTATCCGTCAATATGACTTATGCTTTAAATGAAGCTAGTTGTGAAAAATTGTATAAAGAATATTTTAAAATGTTTGAACAAATAAACAAATATACTAAAGAAGTTTTTGATTTAGCATATAAAAAAGGATTCTATCAACTTGAAGAAGAAGAATCCAAAAAAGTTAAATCTGCCATCAAAACTTTATCTCAAGAGTTAGAATCTTGTAATTCTGAAAAATAGATTTTTGCTTTAGATAATTGTTTTAGACGGTAAATATAAATATTATCGCGATTAGAATCTGTTAAAAAACTATATACAGATTCCCAAATTGCTAACCAACCTAATATTAATATTATTTCCTTAATAATATCAATAAAGGAAAGGTAATATAATACTATCAAAACTATCCCTATTAAAAATAGGATAGTTTTTTTATACTTAGATTTATTATAATAATATAGTTCATCTTGAATTTTCAACCCAAAAGTTCTTCTGATTGTATCTATCATTTTATTTTTCTCAGCATTGCCCAATTGCATTTTTGTATAGATATTTATTCTAATATTATTTTTATAATTATCGCCATAGCATTCGCTAAATATGTAATCTTCTAATTCTTTATTTAATTTATTATTAGAATACAAACTATAAAAATTATTCTTATCATTTAAAATTATACTTATAATAGTTTCTATATTAATCACCCTTATTTTAATTATAATTGATTATGTATTAAAATAAAAGAATTTTCTTATTATTGTATCAAATTTTCTATGTTATCGAGTTTATTTTCTAATTCCCTAATTTTTTCTTCTAATTCTAAAATATTATTATCTTTATTATATAATTCTTCATTTAAGCGATCAATTTCTTCAATATAATATGAATATTCTTCTGCTCTTTGTTCCTCTAATCTATAATATTCATTTATATTTTCTTTTATTTTTTCAATATTTTTACTATTACTTATAACATTGATAGTAAATTGTGATAATAACCCATAATTATAAAAAGTTTTATCTTTTAAATTTTCTTTTAATAAATTTAAATAGCTTATTGTATTATTCCAAGACGTATAATTATAGATATTAATAGTATTTTGATTTTCATATATTTCTAAATCAATATAATCATTATAATACTCAATTTCTAATTTAACACTATCAGTAATATTTTCATCAACTATATAATTTATCTCACTATTATAATTATTATTAATAATTAAATCATCTTGCATATTATAAACATAATCTTCTTTTATCATTTTAGCATCAATTGGTAGTTTATCAATATACTGAGTATTTGATATTTCAAAAGCAGTAATAGCAGACCCAATTCCTATAATAATTAAACCAGTTAAAAACATTAAAAACATTCTTTTAAAGGGAATATTACTACTTAAAAGTAATCTAATAAACAATTCCATAATTATAGCTAAAGCAAATGTTGCTCCAAATAAAGCAATGAATATACCTATGTAATGTATTCCAGTAAATATCAATATTAATGAAATTGTTGTAAATATTACTAAAAAAACAAAACATAAAATAATTGGTACTATTATAAATAAGAGACATATTTTAATAAAAATATTAAACATAGATCCTAATACATCAAAAAGAATAAAAGAATGCTTCACTTTAGATGTTTTAAAATCATCAGTGTTTTTAGTTCCATTTTCTTCTTTAATTTTTATTTCTTCTTTATTTTCTATATCTTCTTTTTTTATAATTGTATTATTAGAAAACTTATCTAAAAATCTTATTTTATAAACAAATATAAAAATAGTTACAAACAAAATCAGATAAATTACATTAGATAAAAATAACCAAATACTTGTTAATAAATTATAAGCATTATTTGAAAAATTAGTAAAAATATTTATAACTGAATTATTTACATAATTAAATGGTATTTTAAATATCAATAATATTATAAATAATATTAACAATTCTGTAATACATTTGACTAAATTTTTGCGATCCATATTCTTAAACATTTCAATACTTTTATTTATCATATCTAATATGGCATAGACTACATTACTAAAATTGCTTCTATTTTTTTCTTTGATATTTTTATCAGTAATTTCATCGTTTGTTAATTCATCTAAACTAACATTAAATATTTTACACAGGCTTAATAATTTATCCATTTCTGGATAAGTTGTTCCAGATTCCCACTTAGACACTGATTGACGAGATACATCAAGTAAATCCGCGAGCTGCTCTTGTGAATATCCTTTCTCTTTTCTTAATTTTTGTAATTTTTCACAAAACTTCATTTTCCCACCTCGTCATCATTTTATTAAAGTGAATAATTTTTAACTACCAACTTTGAGTTGTTTTTTGTCAAATTTAAGTTGCATTTAGCAATTATGGTGCATTTTTTTGCTACTCGGTTGCATTTAAATATCTAATATTTATATCTACATCTCCATTAATACCATCAACTCTACCATTATTACATAATTGCCAATAAGTATATTTACCTGCATAATTAGTATTCTTTGTATAATGTGCTAACCACACAGGATATTCTAATTCTAACCAAATATTTTCTAAATAAGTTTTACTACTATAAAGCATGCCTTCATAGCCAGCATTGTTTACAACATTTAAAAAGCTATCGGCCATATCACTAAGTTCAAAAAAACTTAAATTAAATTCATTATAAAAACTCCAATTTTCCCAGTCAAAAGCAATTGGCAAATCAATTTCATGCCCCTCAAGTTGTTCAATTACCCATTTGGCATCAGCTTTAGCTCTCTTATTAGAATTAGCATATGAATAAAAATATATACCTACTGGGATATCTGCAGCATTAGCACCTTTGATATTTTGTTCAAATTTACTATCCAACAGATAGTCACCATCAATGCCATCGGCCGTACCAACTCGTATGATAACAAACTCAACACCAGCATTTTTTAATGCTTCAAAATCAATATCTCCTTGCCACTTGGATACATCAATTCCAATTTCAGTATTAGCATTTTTATAATTATCTATAACATCATTAAAATCAGTTTTATTAACTATTCCACTAGATGAATTACTGCCACTAGATGAAGGCTTTTTAACATTTAAAACAAATTCTTTTTCAGTAATATTACCACTACTGTCAGTAGCCTTAAAAACTAAATTATAGCTGCCAACTTCATTTAAATCATATTCACCAACTATTTGGCAAATTGGGTTAGAATCATAATTATCGCCACATAATATATCTTGTATTAAAGTATCATCACTACCTACATTAACATTATAACTATTATTAAGCCATACTAATGGGGGAATACTATCAATTACTTCAATATCATAAGAATATTCGACTTGAATATTTTCATCATTGATAAATTTAAAAGAAATTTTCTTTTTGCCAATTTCTGTTGTATCAATTATATAATCATCTATTATTTTGCCATTAATACTTTTTATAAAATCCGATACTTTAACTTTATCTAAAAATTCTACATTCAAATTATCTTCTAAAACTACTTCAATTTTTGCATTTTTAACTCGAAAATATTGATATATAAAAATACTACTAATGATTAATACTGCAATACCTATTCCAATTATTATATAATTTTTCATTAACATCACCATTACAAGTATATCAATTATATAGATATATGTCGAATAAAAATAATTAATATTATTATAAATAGTAATACAAATAAAACATAAAATGCAATTTTAATTATATTTATTATTTTTTCTATTGTACCTTTAATAATTTTTATCATTAAAAATCACCAAACTTAGAATAAAAAAATTGCTAATAAATTACTACCAATTTTTAGTTTCTTTTTGGTGCATTTTAGTTGCTATTATGAAATTCCCGAGATAGCGCCTTTTTTGCCTGCAATAGATTGACCATCTGTTCCACTAGAGCCATTTCTATCTCCACTGCCTCCTTGTCCGCCAGAGCCTGGAGTAGTTTTTCCAGTACTTCCGGTAGAAGTTGTTGATATATTGTTAGAACCAGTTCCACTAAAATTTATGGAACCACTATTACCACTAGTAGCATTGCCGCCGTCTCCGCCATCTCCACCATAAGCTGATGAATGGCTTAAACTATAATGCGATCCTCGATTACCGCCATCTCCGCCATTGCCACCAGTAGCATTACCACCATTGCCAGTTTTTAAAGTATTAATATTCAAAATTCCTTGATTATTCAATATAATACTGCCTGATGAACCACCAAAACTATTAGAGCCATTACCGCCGTCACCACCATCGCCACCAGTTCTCCAACCAGTTGATGATCCACCTTCACCATTGCCACCTCTACTTCCATTGCCACCGTCACCGCCAGTAGCATTGCCTCCATTGCCACTTGTGATAGTTTCCACTTCTAATTGAGAATTTTTTGCTATAACAAAATTAATTGTTCCGCCATTACCACCTCTAACTGTTTCTGTAGCATCATCTCCTGGAACACCTTGTTTGCCATAGTTTCTAACTCCATCTCTGCCATCTTCTCCTGTTGCACTTCCGCCATATCCAGATGTTATTGTTTGAACAATTAATTTAACATTTTCTAAATTTATATTTATGTTTTTACCATTACTAGCTGTTCCTACAGCATTCGTGCCATTTAAACTAGTGATACTTGGAACTTCTAAAACACCACCACCAGTTAATGTTAAAGTATTATCGCTTTCAAAACGTATCCATGAAGCTTTATAATACCCATCTATGTTTAAAGTCATATCTTTATTAACTATTATTCCACCTAAATTAGTAACTGTTTTTTGCTTTAAAGAATATTCATTTGACTCATAGCCTTTTTCATCAGTAACAAATACTTTAATATTATATTCAGTTGCTTCTACTAATCCAGTAAAAGTATAGTTATCATCATTAGAACTAAAATATGTATCTCCATTATTTATACTATAATAATATTTATTAATTTTACTAGTTCCAACTTCTACTATTGGTTTTACTTTAATAGATGTTTCTGTTACTTCCATTACTTCAACATTAGTAATGGAAGCATATACATATGGATTTTCATCGTCTTCACTACCATCTTCATCAGTTGATCCTTCTGGTTGAGCATAATTACATATTCTTTCATAATCAATCCATCTTATACCAATAATATCAGATCCATAATACTCTATATTTTTATCTGTTTTAGGATTTGTAATATCTTTTGACAAAAGTCCTTCACTTATTAAAGTATCAATTGAAACTTCACTAGATACTTGAGGTAGATTATTTTTTTCTGCATAAGTACAAGCCGATTCTTCAATTAACTCTACATATTGTTGAAATTCTTTTTCTTCTTGACGATTAATCATACTACTTATACTGACACCCATAGTTACAGTAATTACTGCAATTAAGGCAATTGTAATTAATAATTCTACTAATGTAAATCCTTTATTCATACTTTTCCTCTATTCTTGTTCTTATTATATCAAATTTTAATATATTTTCCTACATAAAATGAAAAAGCCATATTTTATAATACTAAAATATAGCTATCTCTTTTTATATATTTTTACCACTAAAGTTCCTGTTCCATCTTCAATAATTACATTAGTCTTCAAATAAAAAACTGGCCTAACAGTGCATCGAGCATATGCAATATGATAAAGACATCCCCGCTCGCCTCGCACCGTAAAGGCGCGAAGACGAGCATTTGTACCGCCCTAAGCTATTTTGTAAGGATCATTCAAAATTCCTGTTCCACCAGTTAGTACTACACTAGACTCTAGATAAAAGGACGGACACACCGCAAACGTAGTAGCCGGACTGCGGCCGTTGACAGACCCTGAGCCGTACACAACGAAGGCAGCATCCGTAAACGCATTGTCTGGAATGCGGGAAATTGTCCATTCACTAGAACCTAAATATAGCCAGTTTGTACTTTTTGCACTTTCATAATTAACTAATTCTGTTGTCCAGTTACTTGGGGCTGCTGCATATCCATAATCACTTACATACATTAAGCCTATTTTCATGTTATCTGTTGTACTACCTGAGCTACTTCCTATTTCTGTATTGTAATAATCTTTTGCTGTTGCTGAGCTATCTTGATCCATTCCTCCAACTTTCCAATTTTGTGTTGCAATCTTTTCCTGCCATGTTGAATTTATTGTTCCTAAAAATGTACTATTTAATGTTGCTCTTATATCTGGTTTATTTGTTGCATTCCATGTACTACTACCTCCACTATCCCATTCATAATCTCCAATACTTGTATTTTTTATTAATTTTATATTATATGTTCCATCTTGATCATCATCAAATAATCCTATGATTCGATACAAGTTATCATTTGGACATGTTGCTGCATCTGATCCAAAACACACATAGTTATTGGGATTAGCTCCACTATATCTATATGAATTATCTCCAGCTTCTTGACTAGCATTTGTATATGTTCCTACTCCATCATGATAATATAACCCATTTGTTCCATCTGTTGTATAGACATTATTTATTATGTAACTTGCAAAAT
>CALVUS010000031.1 GCA_944363665.1 uncultured Bacilli bacterium
AATATTACTCCAGCAGCAGCAATAATTAACTCTTTATTAACTGGAGTATTGATATCTTTATTTATTTTAGTAATACCTCCGAAAGGATAAATATTAATAGATACTATTTTATAATTAAATAGTTTAATAAATAAAATATGTCCTAGTTCATGGAATATGACAATAAAAAAAATAATTAAACCAGCCTTTAAATATCCACACAAAAAAAGTAAGAGAAGAAAATATATGGTTAAAAAATTAATTTTGATAGTCTTCATATTTAATAAATTCATTATCTTTTTTAATTACTAAATATAAATATTCATTAGTAACTTCCCCAATAACTGTATCAGCTTCTATATAGTCATATAAACTTACAGAAACATTTTGTAAATTACCATACCAAATATCCACTCCATCAATTCCTTGAATTATAACTGTATTTCCATATCCTTCTTTTTCACCATTATATACTACTACTCCACTACCTATACTATTAACTAAAGAATTACTACTAACAGTTAATTTTTCCCCATCTAAATAATCAACTATTTCTTTATAAACTAATTTACCATTAAATACTGTTTTAGTATTATCATTTTTGGGTAAAACTTCCCCAAATAAGTCTTCATACCAACCTTTAATTTTAGTAAATGGCAAAGATTCTGTAAATACATATTCTTTATATAAAAGTAAATTTTTATCACTAAAATTAGTAAAAATAATGCTAACTAAAAAAAATATTATTCCTAACATTACTTTAGTAATATATTTATTTATCATTTTTTTATTTACTTTAATTTCTTTATTAAAACCTTTTTTCTTACTTTTAAATTTTGCTAGATATTCATCCATAACCTCACCTGTAACATAATATGTCTAATTTATCTTTTTTATAACTTATTACAATAAATATACTATTTATTATAAATACATTTATTATATCTATTAAGAATATATTAGAATATATTAAATTACTTATAATATAATAAATTAATATATAAAATATATTCACTAAATAATAATATATTTTATTATGATAATTAAATTTAAATAAATACTTTTTTAATAAATAACATATTACTATAAATATGGTATTAAATAAAAATGTATTTAATATATAATCTATTAATATACCTACAGAAATATTATAAATTAAACTCTTAGTATTGATATTTAATAAAAAGAAATAAGATAAATAATTTGTATAATTATATATTAATATATCAAGTATTAAATAAAACATTTTAACTCACTATAAATAAGTAATTGAGATTATCTATATCATAATCTAATTCTACAATTATATTTTTTTCTATTTCTGTATTATTTAATCTTATTTCTTTAACTTTACCTACGTATAAATCTCCAGTTACATTACCTATACCTGATGTATATATTAAATCTCCTACATTTATATCATTATAGCTATTTAAATCACTTACAACCAATCTGTTATTACTCATTTTTAAAATACCATAATAGTCTTTGATTCTAACTGAGATATTACTATTTTTATTAGTAATTAATCTCACTGTACTATAATTTTTTTTAGTATCTTCTATTATACCAACTAAACCATTATCTACTATTACAGCCATTCCTTCTGTTATTTTATCACTACTACCTTTATATATTTTTAATGTATCTTTATATTCATAAATATCCCGAAACATAACTTTACTTATTATTAAATTTAAATTACTTTGCAATTGAAAACTATTACTATCAAGTAATGCATTATAATCTTGTTCTACACTTTTACAATATGTATTTGTAATATTATCAAGTTTTAAATTAGTATCAAAAAGCATAAAAATATTACTTATATTACTACCAAATATAATTATTAGAAAAACAATTAGCAAAATAATGTAATCTTTATATTTCTTTATCATACTTTTAGTATGCTTAAAATTAGTTTAAATATCCTAAAAACATATCGAGCATACTCTTATTTATATTAGCTATTACATCATCTTTATTAGTTTTAATTAACACGGTTTCATAATTTTCTAACTTATTAATAAAATCTTCATTTACCTTTATTTCTTTAATAATATATTCAATTCCTTTATTAGTAAAATAACTTTCTAATTTGACTTTATTTTCTTCATGGTAAGAAATGCCAATTATAACTCGGTAATAATTATCTGTTTCATAAATAATAGCTGGATTATACAATTCTTGATAGTGTTTAGCATTATCTATTTGGGAAAATACTCCAACTTGAAATAAACTAATGGTATTTTCTTGAGTAGTTAAAGCAACTACCTCTTTTTTAATATCATTATAAAAAAAGTAAGCAAATATTCCACCGATTAAAACTGCTCCAATTATTACTTTAATATAGTTTTTCATATTATCACCGACATAAATATAACAAAAATATTTTAAAATATTTGTCACTTTATAAAAATATTTAAAAAAAATCGATTATTTTAAACCGATTTTAATTATTAGTCTTCTTAGCAACCATTGCCTCAGCACTATCCATAGTTTTTAAGACTTTTTTACCCATTTGTTTTTTCGCATTTTCATTTTGCATTAAATAAACAGAGCCTCCAACTAAAGCTAGAGCTGCTGCAGCACCTGCTACTTTTAAAACATTTTTCATTATCCACCTCGTTTTTAGTATGAACAATTTTAATTATTATATACTTCTATTATTTTATCTTTTAAAGTGGTTTTGCGATTCCTTGAATAATCATTATTAATAGCTCTAGCAAAAGCTTGAGCATCCCCAACAATAGTTAAAGATTTTTTAGCTCTACTTACTCCCGTATAAATTAATTTATTATAAAGCATTTTATAATAACTGGTACTTATTGGCATTATGACATGTTCAAATTCACTACCTTGAGACTTATGAATAGTTATAGCATAAGCATGTTTAATTTGTTTTAAATCTTTCTTTTGATATACAACAATATTACCTTCAAAATCGATAGTTATAGTATTACCAACAATCGATTTAATATAACCAATATCACCATTAAATACATTTTTATCTAAATCATTTACTAATTGTAACACTTTATCATTTTCACGATAAATTACATCCATATAATTTATTTCATTTTTTCTAATACTTGCAGGATTATATATATTTTGTAATGCTACATTTAAATTATCAATTCCATTTTCTCCTTTATACATCGGTGCTAGTATTTGCATGTTTTTTTCACTAATTTTTTTCTTTACCGATATTTTTATTATCTGTTCAATCATCTCTTTGATCTTATTAGAATTTACTTGAAAAAAAGCATAGTCATCTTTTTTAGTAAGTATTTCTTCACTAATTTCTTTATTTTTTATATCTTTAGCTAAATAAGGGATATAAGAATTATCACTCTGACGATATATTTGATTTAAAGGAACAAAATTAAAATATTCACTACTTATTAAATCATCTAAAACTAATCCAGGACCAACACTTGGAAGTTGAAAAGTATCACCTACTAATATTAGTTTAACATTAGAACTAATACCCTTTAATAGAGCATTAAATAAATCTATATCGATCATACTTACTTCATCAACAATGATTAATTTATGATTGGTTTTATTATATTCATTGTAAAAAAAATCATTACTATCTTTATACCATTTTAAATATCTATGTATTGTATAAGCTGGTAAAGAAGTAGAAGTAGCTAGTTTTTTACTAGCTCGTCCCGTCGGAGCTAAAAGAGCAATATTTTCTAGTATATCTTGAGGTCCTAATTTGTTATTTTCAATATATAATTTAGTTATTGCATTAATAATAGTTGTTTTTCCTGTACCAGGACCTCCCGAAATAATTGTAATATTATTATTAAGAGCACTTGTAATAGCTTTTTCTTGATCCGCATTATAATCAATACCAATTCTTTTTTCTAAGTTCACTAATTTATCCATTAAATCAGCAATTTTTTGAATAGAATGGGAATCAATTTTTTTTAGAGATTTAGCTACATTTTCTTCTGCAGTATAATATTTTTCTAAATATATTTTACGATCTTTAAATACAATCTTATTACTTTCTGCTAGCTCATTTAATACACTTTCAAATACTTCATCTCCAAGTATTATATTAAACTCTTTATTTAAAGCATTACTTATTTCTTCTCGATAATAATAAGTATCACCACTAGAATTACTTATTATTTGCATACTTTCAAGAATACAAGCAAGTATTCTTATTTTACTATTACTACCAAAATTTCTAATAAAAATATTATCTAACTTTTTAAAATCAATTATTTCTTTTAAATCATAAAAAGAATCTTTTAATACTTCATCTATTCTATCTTTAAATTTATTATATATCTTAGAACATTCTTCAATACTAAAACCCAAATTTTGAAATTCTAATATAGCTTCACTACTTTTATTATAATTAATTAAAGAATTATATATTTTAGCAGCTCTAATTGCAGTCATACCTTCTATTTCTAATAAATTATCTTTATTTTCTTTTATTTTATCTAAAGTTTGTTCCTTAAAATGTTCTACTATTTTCTTGGCGGTTCTCTCCCCACAACCATCAATAAAAGAACTTGCTAAAAATTCAATTATAGCATCTTTGGTAGTGGGAACATCTATTTCATAGCTAGCCACAACATATTGCATTCCAAACTTTTCATTTTTTTGATATTCACCGTACAAAGTCATATTTATATCAATATTCACTTCTGTAAATATACCAGTTACCGTAATACTTTTATTTACTTTATCTTGCATAGTGGCATCATTAGTTTCTTTAATGCGAAATAAAGCTACTACGTAGCCACTATCATTATTATGAAAGATTATTTTTTTTAATTTTCCTTTTATGTAATTCATAATACCCTACTATAAATTTGTCCTTTTTCTAATTTTTCATTTAATTTAACATATAAATAATTACTAGTATGTCCCATACTATTTAGATTATCGCACTCTTCAATTAAAACATCAACTGTTTTTCCTTTAAACTTATTAAAATATTCTTCTTCCAACTTATTAGATAATTCAATTAATTTTTTTACTCTTTCTTTTTTGATCTTTTCACTCACTTGTTCAGGCATCTTTTCCGCTGCAGTTCCTTTTCTAACTGAATAAGGAAAAACATGGATTTTACTAAACTTTATTTTCTTAGCAAAATTTAAACATTCTTGAAAATTTTCTTCTTTTTCATAGGGATGTCCCACGATAATATCAGTTGATATTGATATATCTGGTCTTATACTTCTAATTTTATTAACTTTATTCTCAAAATATTTTAAATCATACTTACGATTCATTTTCTTTAGTATTTCATCACTTCCAGATTGTAAGGGAATATGCAAGTGATTACAAACTTTGGGATTATTTTTTAAAGTTTCTAAAAATTTATCATCTAACTCGGTTATTTCAATACTAGATATTCTAATTCTTTTTAAATTATCTATTTTACTTAATTCATTTATCAAATCGCTTAAGTCTAAGCCATTACTATTATATCTTCCTGTATGAATACCTGTTAAAACAATTTCATAATACTTATTATTAGCCAAATTAGTAGCTTCTTTTATAACTTCAGAAAATTCTTTACATCTAACACTTCCCCGAACATAAGGAATTATACAATAAGAACAAAAATTATCACAGCCATCTTCTATTTTAATAAAGGCTCTGACATGATTAAAAGTATTAATGTTCATATTTTCAAATTCTAAATTGCGATCATTATAAAACTTAACATATCTTTTTTTACTTGATATATATTTATTTAGTAAATCAGCAATTTTGCTTTTATCCTTATTACCTATTAATATATCTATATCCATTTCTTGGTATAGATCTTGTTTATTTTGGGAACTGCAACCAGCAACTACTAAAATAACTTTGGGATAATTTTTCCTTAAATGTCTAATCATTTTTAAACACTTTTTATCAGCAACATTTGTAACTGTACAAGTGTTTACTATTAAAATGTTACAATTAGCTAAATTTTCTTCATAAGAAAAATTATGATGAAGCATTATTTCCTTCATCACATTAGATTCATATTGATTAACTTTACAGCCAAAAGTTATAATATTAAATTTCATAAACCTCTACCCCAGTTCTTTTTGCAAACGTTTAAGAGCCTCCAAAAAAGCTTCTTCTTTAGCAAAACTAATTACTCGAACAGAAACATTTGGATTAGCTTCTACTTTACGATTTACTAAATCATCTAAATTGACTTTTTTAACTGATAAATCATCATATAATTCCTCAGTTTCATAATTTAGTTCATAATTATTACTTTTATGTAATAATTCATCATAACTTATTATAGCTTTATCTTCCTGATCTTTTTCATAATCCGTAAATTGTATTGTTGGTTCCTCATTTTTCATATTATTCTTAATTTCCTTTACTATTTTCATTTCCGCAGTTTCTTCAATATTTTCATTTTTGCCTTCTTCATTATTTATTTTTATAAAATAAATTAAGGTAACAATCAATACTAATAGTATAACTACCGCAAAGAAAAATATTATATCTATGAAATTTAAAGTTTTAAAAAACTCCCATGTTTCTGTTAATATTTTCATTTCTCTACCACCACAATAACATTTTACCAAATTATTAATTACTTATTAAGTATTTATCATTAACTTGACATATCAAAACGTCAAATCTTGACACTTATTATATCATGAAGAATATACGGTGTCAAAGAAAAAAAGCTTTGTTAATTTAAATGTTGAAGTGCAACACTTCAACATTTGAAAAAAGTAATAAAGCATTAGTTTTTACTATATCCCTAGCAAAGTTTAATGTCATAAAGTCATTTAATTATTATTCATTATCCTCTAAAAAGTAATTTACTAATTTTTCATAATTATCTTGACTATTTAAACAAAGTAAAATGATTTTTTGTTTCGATTGCATCTTTTAATACAATAACTTTATCACTACTTGTTAGAATAGTTCCTGTATCATAAATACTAGCAGTTTCATCTGGGGTTATTGTTGATCCCTCAATATGATTAGTATTATAAGCAAAGTCAAGTTGTGTTTTATGATACAGACTACCAGACAAATTCATATTTTTTTGTTCTATTAACACTTTTTTTATTTTACTTACTTCCATTTTTCTGGGCTCCCTTTAAAATTAATTCTACTTCTCCCATCGTTTTAACAACTATTACTACTGACACACAAGATGATATAATAAAATTGTTTTATTATACGACCTTCCTTATAGTTTACTCATTTCACATCACAGTTCTTATTAATATCAATTTATATATCCCGCCGCAAGCAGCGGAGCTTGTACCCGGAACTTAGGAGAACACACAAGCGGATCCCCTAAGTTATGTCAAAAGGAAATTGGAATAAATTTTCTTGCGAATGTTTAAAATTTTTTGAAACATTAAAAAGACTTTTAAAGCTTTAATTCATTATTAATTGATACGGATCATCAGCTGTTCCTGTACCAGTTACTTTAGCAGTTTTGATAATATTTATAACTGGTCTTATTCCTCGTAATAAATTTCCTGCTGTATTATTTTCTAATGCTCCATTAATATTAACAATAAATGGATAATAAGTATCGCCACTTATGCGAGCACTAGTCATTGTATAATAATCTGTTGTAATTTCACTATTATAAAGATAATAATTTTGATTGGTATTAGTAGATCCACCAGCTAATACAACTTCATCTGCTGTAAGCAAACCTATCCGATTATTATCTGCTGTACCTAAACAGACAAAAGTCGGAATTTTATTAGTAACAATTCGATCATATGCATTATAGCTTGTACCACTAGCAGAAAGAACTGTATCATTACAGTAACGATAATAAGCAATATAATCGCCATATTCACTTAAATTAGTATCATACCATTCATTTAATATAGTAATAATATTTGATTCTCTAAAACTAAATGCTTCTTCATAATAGCTACCAATTTCCTCTAAAATATCATCAAGTACTAACTTAACAGATCCATCTCCATTAATTTTAACTATTTTCCAATTAAGCCCTGCAAATAACACATTATTATTAGTAACAGCTCCTCGAAAATAATAAGCAACTCCCAAATCATCTTCCGATTGTAGCAATCCTTCATCTAGTGTTGCAGAATCACCAATAGCACTTAAAGTAGCAGAACTAATACTATTGGAACTAAGAATAGCATCAGCAAAATTATTTTGCTCATTGGCTCTTAATCCCACTTTTATTTCTCCTGAATATTCTTTTTCATCACTACTAGTAAAGCTTACTGTATAATTAACAGTTTCATTACTATTTATGGCTATTTGATTAGATATTATATCTGATTTTAACTGATCAGTAATATCTAAATTATCAGAGGAAGTCAACTTATATTCTACTCCATCAGCTATAACATTAGCAAATTGAATATAATAATATCTAGCTTCACTGCTATTATTTGTAACTGAAAATTCTAATGATGCATCTCCTATTAACGAAAATTTTTCACCATTAGTATAATTAACTACTAAATCACCATCTATAACTATATCAGACGAATCAATTACCTCACTATAAAAAAGATAACCAATGCCAATTGAAGCACAACCAATAATAAGTAAAAAAATTATAACTAAAACGGATTTAAATCTTAATCTCATTTTTATCTTTCCTTTATTTTCTTAAAATAATTATACTTTAGGGATTTTTTATTGTCAATTACTTATGCCCATTATTCACCAAAATTACACAAAAAAAAAGCATTTACTATGCTTCGTAAACACTTACTTTCTTTCTATTTTTACCAGATCTTTCATATTTAACCACACCAGCAATTTTAGCAAATAAAGTGTGATCTTTACCCATTCCAACATTTGTTCCTGGATAAATTTTAGTTCCACGTTGACGATAAATAATTGATCCTGCACTAACAGTTTGACCATCACTAGCTTTAGCACCTAAACGACGACCAGCTGAATCCCGACCATTTTTAGTAGAACCTTGAGCTTTAACATGGGCAAATAATTGAATATTTAACTTCATGAAATTCATTTGGTATCCTCCTTTACTATTTTAATATTTTTTTTATAAGTTAATGCTAATTCTTCTAGCATTGCAATCATATTTTCAATGATCAATAAAATATTCTTATCATTACTTAATATATCAATTGTTAATTTATCCAAGTCTTCTTGATACCGCAAAGCATTTTTATCAATTCTAAGTGCAGCATTGATACTGGTAATAACAATTGAAGAAACACTAGCACACACAATATCTTTGCCATAATCAGCATAATTAGCATGCCCAGTAATAACAATATTTTTATCTTTTACAAATATTTTTATCATTAGCCAATCTTCTTAACAACTAATTTAGTGTATGGTTGACGATGACCTTGTGTTTTTCTGTATTTTTTCTTAGGTTTATACTTAAACACTTTAATTTTTTTACCTTTTCCGTGTTTTTCAACGGTACACACAACACTAACTTTTTCTAAATATGGATTACCCGCAACACCGTTAGCAAATAAAACTTTATCGAAAGTAATATCACTACCAACTTCAGCATCTATTTTTTCAACATAAATAGCATCACCAACAGATACATAGTATTGTTTTCCTCCAGTTTCAAAAATTGCTTTCATTTCATACCTCCTTACTTTTGAAGTCGCACCCTTAAGGTAACATACACGTTTTTTTTAACCTTTTCAGTGTGGTTTTTTAAGAAATTACTTAAAGAACAAAGATATTTTATCAAAATATAAATAGCTTGTCAATGAGTGCATTTAAATTTGAATGCGATAGGGATCGCTCGAAGCTCCGGTTCCTCCAGTTAGTACTACACTAGATTCTAAATAAAAAGCAGGTCTCACTCCATAACCAGTGTTCGCACCAGTATGGTCCAAGTCACCAAGATCATCCAAATTAAATACACCATTATTGCTGTCAAAATATGGATTTAATGTCCATTCTACAAGCCCCATATACATCCAATTATTAAATCTAGCGATCCCACTAGCATAATCATTTAAATCTGTTATCCAATTACTTGGAGCAGCGGCATATCCATAATCACTTACATACATTAAGCCTATTTCACCACTATATAATGTCGGATTATCTCCATATCCAGTATTATTTCTTTCTCCTTCATAAAATTCTTTAGCTGTATTGCTATAGGATGTCATGCCACCTAAATGCCATGTCGTTGTTGCTATCATATCAACCCATTTCTCATCTATACTATTTAAATATTTTATATAATTTGTATTTAAATTGATTTTATTTAACTCACTTGTTGTCCAATCATTTGAACCACGGTTACTCACACTCGTATCATAATTCCATCTATATTCTGCTATGTTACTAGTATTCATGTTACCCATATAATAACTAGTATGACTTGAATAAGTTCCCGCATAGTCTCTTCCATTTGTTCCTAACATTTCACTGGTTATATAATCATATTTAATTAATTTAGTATTGTATATCCCATCCTTATCATCATCAAAGAAGCCTATGATTCGATACAAATTATCATTTGGACATGTTGCTGCATCTGATCCAAAACATACATAGTTATTGGGATTAGCTCCACTATATCTATATGAGTTATCTCCAGCTTCTTCTGTAGCATTGGTATAAGATCCTACCCCGTCATGATAATATAAGCCATTTTCTCCATCAGTCGTATATACTTCATTTATTATATACTCTGTTAATAATATTTTTGGCTCTAAATCAAAATACACATAGCACTTATCAGAAGTGTTAGACTTCATTATAACTTTTTTAGCTTCTTCATCCCAGGAAAGTGTGCCACCATTTTCACACCTACTTAATGATTCATTAAATACATATCCATCTTGTGGCCACTCACTTTGAGTTACTTCTTCGTAGTTACCAGTTCCGGCTTCTGTTTCTAGCATCATCGTTAGCATATTGGTATTATTTACTTGTTTTTGTGTTTTCTTTACTTCAATATCTTTTGTTTTTACTAAGTTTAATATCACTA
>CALVUS010000032.1 GCA_944363665.1 uncultured Bacilli bacterium
CTCCATCAGTTGTATATACTGAATCTTTTATATATTCAGCAAATGTTGGCTCTGTTTTTATATCAAAATATATATAACACCTATCTGCTTTGGTTGATGCAAATATTACTTTTTTAGTACTATCATCCCACGAAAGTTCACTACCATTTTCACACTTACTTAAAGTTTTATTAAATACATAACCATCCTGTGGCCACTCACTTTGTTTTACTTCTTCATAGTTACCAGTTCCCGCTTCTATTTCAAGCATCATTGTTAACATATTGGAATTTTTTACTTCTTTTTGTATTTTCTCTACTTCAATATCTTCTGTTTTTACTGAGTTTAATATAACTAATCCAGTTATTATTGATAATATGGTTATAACTATTATTTTTCTTTTCATCACGACACCTCTTATTTTTTCCATACTATCAAAAAAAAAAAAAAAAAAAAAAAAAAAAACTAATAATTACAAAAAATTTAAAAATAAAAAAAATAAATTTTACTTCATCTTGCCAGTTTTATTCTTCAATCAGATTGACTTGAACACGAGCATTAAATATTTTTCCTTGATCATAATTTTGTTCTTCACCAGTACCATGCAATGTAAATGAAATTGTATAATTTTGAGTACTATGTGGTTCTATTGCAATACGAGTTGCAAATGCTTCATCATTCCAAGGAGCTGTTGTCCAATCTTGAGTAAAGCCATTATTATCACTAGTTACTCGATACCAGAAATTATCACTTTCAAATGTATTTTGAGTAACTAACCAATTTAAATCATAATATAAAACATTATTAGTAGTATTTGTTACTTCAAAAGTTAAATCAGGAATCGAAGTATTAACACCTTGACCAACTTGATCATCAGGGTAAATATTTTCAGCATTAATTACATCTTGATTATCATATATAACTACTAAATCAGCAGCATTGATGTCTATACCTCCATTGCCTTCTTCGCTTGTACCACCACCATTATCATCAATATTGATATTAGTACAGTTTTTATCACAAACATTATTTTTATCATCATCGCAATTTATATCACAAACACCATCACCATTGGTATCTAAATCTAAATCTTTAATACCATCGCCATCAATATCTCTATCTAAATCAACTTCTCCATCACCATCATAATCGATATTCATATCAGGCCAACCATCATTATTGGTATCACAATTTATATCACAAATACCATCGCCATTAATGTCTTGATTAATTGGATTAAATATACTTTCATCTTCCATTACGACATTAAAAATAGGTTTTCTGTTATTATGATAATCTATATTACGATCAGGTTTGCCATCTTTATCAGTATCACAATTTATATCACATATTCCATCATCATCTATATCAATATTTAAGTCTGGAATACCATCACCATCTAAATCTTGATTCATTTGTAATCTACCTAAATATTGCACTCCTGAATATGTAGCAAAGCCACCAATAAAAAGAAATGCTAAAGCAAAAAGAATTATTAGTCCCAAATTACCATTTTTCTTAAATTGAAAAATTAACTTGCTGCCATTCTTAGCTATATTTAAGCTACCAGGTAAATATACTTCATTATCTTTTGTATCAAAACAAATATTTAATACTTTTTCAATATGTTTTTTTTCAATTTTATATTTACCTTCATATATTATATCTAAGGTTTCTTTTATTTTTTCATCTTGCATCTTGGCATCTAAAAGCATAAACTCTTTTAAATCTATTACTTCTCTTTTATTGTTAGTTTCCACACTAACATCTTTTTCTTTTCTTTTTGCCATAATTCATCCCTCACTATTTTAATATTGCATTTGCTTTTTTCGCACTTTTTTCAAAATCATTAACAAAATCTTGAAAACATTTTCTTATATCATTATGTATTTTTTCTTTTCTTCTATTAGCTTCTTTAAATTCTTTATTAACTAATCTTTTAAATTCTGTTTCTTTTATATCTCCAGAAAATACAAAATCATTTATTAATTTACTTATAATAGCTTCATTATAAGCAACTTTTTCTTCTTTTTCAGCATTTTTTAAAGCATCATCATCAATAAAGAATGCTAAATCATATTTTTCTTTAATTAATGGATCTTTTATTTCTTGATTTTCTTTTACGATTGATGTAACTGGTTTAATATTATTTTTTTCTAAATATTCCCATAACTCTAAAGCTTTAATAAAGTTCGGTTCTTTTAAAATAACATTAGTTTTTCTAATCGGACTTCGCACTGGACTGCTTTCTTTCAAACTTTTAATAAAAGTACTATTTCTAAAAGCTCCAATGACATCCCTAATGTACTCAATTCTTTCTTCTAAAGTATGTCCATCTTTAGATGCATCAACTTCATCATTATAATTACTTTCTAAATTTAAAGTTACTTTTACTTGAGATTTTTTTAACTTATGTACTCCTTCATAGCTAACACTATTTGTAATTTTAGCAAAAGACTTTTGATCCGATTCATTTAATTTGTTTTGCACAAATACATATAAATTATCTACTAACGATTT
Organism: uncultured Bacilli bacterium; assembly: GCA_944363665.1. Classification (GTDB taxonomy): domain Bacteria; phylum Bacillota_I; class Bacilli_A; order RF39; family UBA660; genus Onthocola_B. The sequence continues at coordinate 2,500 of CALVUS010000032.1, forward strand.
TATAAATCGATTTTCATATAAATCGATTGTTTCTTCTCTGTAAACATTCAAAAGTTTTAAGGGAATAACCGTTCCGTCTTCATGAACTTCTTGAATTAAATTAGTATTTTGGGCTAAATGTCTAATTGATTCTTCTGTTACAACCTTTGTTTTTTCAATAGGTACTATATTTTCTTCTTGAACAATAAATCTCCTTGGATTTCTAATGATATTGTCAAGATATGGTATCGATTCTTCTACCATATCTATCCATGACGTATCACTAACTTTTTTTTCAATATCTCTTTTAACTGAAATATTTGAACTAGTCGATTCAATAAATTTAGTAATCTTATCCTTATTTAAATTATTTAAATAATCTACTATATTCATAACTCACCTATATTGTTTTCTTAAGGCGAAGTAGATAAGCTTTACATTCTGGAGTTTTACCGGTTCCAAATAATTTTTCAAGATAATTTATTAAGCCATCAATTTCATCTTTAATATATGCCAAATTTAATTGTTCAAATTTTCTTAATATTTTATGAGCTATCAAATAATCGATAGCAGCAACTTCATCTCCACCACAAGCAACAAATGCCGGCACAAATTCCCTTAATTGTTTAACAATACGATTACCAAATGCTAAACGGAAATGGTCGATTACATAACGATCTAATTGAGCAATTTTTTCCAATGTTTCATCAGTTACTGGATAATTTTTACTTGCTTCTTCAAATAAATTTTGGAAATATTTAAAACTTACCTTAACAGCTTCAGTATCTGGAGCAGAAAATGGTTGACATTTATCATCTATAGCTATAGGCATCGCTCTATCATATACTTTATCAGTTATCATAAATGTTGAATCGTCATTATTAATAGTCCCAACATACCACATATTTTCAGGAATCTTCAATTTACCTTCATCTAATTTTACAGGATCACCAGGCCATACATTAGGAACTAATTCAACAACCCAATCCTTTTTATTAGGAAGTTCCAAAATTGATAACATTTCTGCAAAATAATATTCCACACGCGATATATTCATTTCATCAAGTAAAGTTATATAAACTTCATCAGTATATTGGGCTTCATACATTTTTTCTAGTATTTCTGTTTCATTAAATTTTTTTGTAAATTCATTAAAATATCCAAAAATTTCTGTTGAATCTCGCCATGATGGCTGTACACTAGCAACAGTTGTTTCATTATCTACAAATGCCCCAAAAGCATAAGCTAAAGAAGTTTTACCAGTTCCAGAAATACCTTCAAGAATTATTAACTTATTAGAAGCAAAAGAAGCAATAAATAAACGAATTAAGTTTATATCATAATATAATTTTAATTTAGATGCAGAATAATTGCGAAACATATCACAAAATTGTTCCAAAGTAAAATTATTGTTAATAGCTTCTGGTGTATAATCACTAAATTTTTTATCAACTGAACTAAGTTTGAAGAAACGACTTTCTCCAGCTTTTAGTTCATTTTTAATATTACCTTCTTCATCATATTCAATATTTCCTTCACTATCAGTAAGCTCAGCAAATTTAGCATTTTGCCTTTTTAATTTTAATACTTCATTATTTAATACTTCTATTTCATCAATTAATTGATCTTCTTTTTTAACATTCCTTCTATATCTTATAAATGTTCTAATAGCTCTATATATTAGAAAGAAAATAATAGCAAAAATAGCAATTAAAAATATTATTGACAAAATTAATATTACCATTCCAATGCCTGTTAAATCACTTTTATAATCTTGTACTACAGTAATATAATTAACAATATTAAATATTTGTCCTAACCCTTCACCAATACCTTTAACAATTGTTAGAAATCCTTCAAATAAAGGCTCCATAAATTTTGTGAAAAATTCTCCATACACATTCATATCAACTAATCCTCCTTATTCTTAATTACAAACGTTATATTGTTTTTTTCCCAAGTATATTCATTTTCTTTGTTATTTTCAATAAATTCTTTGTTTACTATAACTTCCATATCATATGTAAATTTATTTTCATTAACATTTTCTGATTCTAAATATTCATAAATTATTTTAAATCCCATCTCTTTAATTGTATTTATGGCATCAATATAAGTGCCCTCTTCTGATACATTTACTAATATTTTAATATATTGTTTAAAATACTTATTATCAAAATCTTTTAGTATTTTAGGTTTTTTATTTAATATACCGTTCATAGGTATTAAATAAGTCCCCATTTCTTTATTACTTATCAATTCTTTTAAAATATGAATACCCAATAATTCATAAGATATTTCCATGAATTTTGTTGCAAATTCATTCCTAATTTCTTCAACCATATTTTGTTCATATTCATTAAGATCCTCAATAAGATAATTAAATTTAAAATTATAATATAAAGGATCAGCTGTATATATGCGATATTCATTGTGATAATTATCACTTACATAATATTTAAAGAAATTACTATCTTCTTTACAATTTTTCTTAATTGTATCAAACAATTCATTAATTCTAATGCGATCATTATTATATACTTTCAACAGTTTTGTTTTCTTTAAATAATTTAATAAATATTTAAATTTATTTTTAGTATCTATAAAGTTTCCATCAATTACATTTGTAGCAATATCTAAATAACAAGCAGTACATACTATTACTGATAATAAAAATGTTTCATTTTTCTCTTGCCTTAGCAAATTTTCTTGAGCATTGTTCTTACAATAACTTATTATTGCTTGCAGTACTAAATTGATATTATCATTTGAATATTCAATTGGATTATCACGATTTACATTATTATCAAAATAATAGCTACTAGCATATATGGCAATTACATCTTTACAGATATTACTAAATTCACTTTTATTTTTCCACATTTTATTTTCTTCCAAAGTAATTAATGTTTCTAGTATCTTAGCATATTCCAATAAATCCTTTTTCTTTTTTTCTACGTATTTATCGATAACACTTAAACTCACTATCTATGTCACCTAACCTATTCTTTATAAATTATACCAAACTAAAAAATATATTGCAATATTGCAATTACTTATTTTGAAAAAAAAGAGAGAATTTACTTTTGTAAAGCAAATGTAAATGTACTTGAATCACTAAAAAAATTACGATAAAATTAAAATGAAAGAAGGTATACTATGGAAATATATAATGACGAAGCATCAAAAAAGATGATCCATGATATTAATAGACAAAATTATTTAAAAAAAAATATGCTAAATGCCAACTTAGATGAAAACAGATATAAAGCCTTTGAAAAATCAAAAGGCAATTCTAAGATTACAAACAAGACGAAAAGTAAAATACCGCGGTACATTATCGTTTTAATTATAGCAGGTATAACTGCAGCATTAAGTCCTCAAATAGTAAGCTTAAAAAACAATATGGAAGCAAATATATATGCTATTAGCTATGACGATACTGTTGGCAATAACACTTATAAAGTCGATAAAGGATATGCATATAATATTAGCAACATTGCTACAGACGTTTTATTTTCTGATTCAGATGAATATTTAGATATTAAAATCTATAATCTATATTTGGACTTTGATTATCATGTCATAGAGCAAATGGATAAAGTATTTGGTTTTATGTATTCAATTATTGCAAATAATCCTGATGCTTTTACGGAAAAACAAAAAACAGCTTGTTTTTATCCAGACTTTCAAAGTTATTTAACTGCTCGTGGTTTTACAGATTTAGATGATTATAAAAGAAAGATGAACGAAATAATTGTTTTATATAAGGATTACAATAATCAAAAAGATACATTAGCTGAAAAAATAAGCAATATTGGAGGAAGATAAAAATGAATGATTATATAGAAGTAGATTATATTACTCTTGATGATGGCAAAAAATATATTGTGACTGATAAAATTACAATTGACAATGATACTTATCTATACTTAAATAACGAAAAGGATTATAGTGATTTTTGCATTAAAAAAATAATTCCAGATAATGATGAAGAATTAAGAGGTATTGAAAGTAAAGATGAATTTGATAAAGCCTTAAATGCTTTTTTAGATAAAAATAAGAATATATTAAAAGAAGAATAGAATGCATTCTTCTTTTAATTTAACTCGACAGTTAAAATCATATTAGTAACATCTAGTACGGTATCTATACCTATACTTTGCAAAGTTACATAACCATATCCAGTATAATCAAAGTTCAAACCTATAAGATTACAATAAGTTTGAACCTCATTTAAACTCCAGCCAGTCATATCTGGCATTTTTATTTCTGTTCCATTAGTCACTAAAAATAATTTTCCATTTTCTAAAATAGTACTATTTTTTAAAGGATATTGATTAATAATATATTTACCATTACCGATGGTTATTATATCTATTTTTTTATTTTCTAACAAAGCAACAACATTATTTAAGTCCTTACTCATATAATTTTCTATATCTATAACTTTGCTTAAATCATTTTCAATAGTATCTTCTGTAAGTTTAGCATATTTAGCAATTTCTTCAATAGCTTTTGTAGTTACATCAGCAAATCTTAAACTGTTACCTTCAAATCTTCTGGCTGCGGCATAAACGATATATTTTGGCTCATCTTCTGGAAATGCTCCTCCAAAAGATCGGATTGTATCATATTTACCATCTAAATATCCTCCACTTGATGAAGCTATTTGAGCTGTTCCTGTTTTTCCCATCAATGTTACTCCTTCTGGTTGCCAAGCAGTTCCATTTAATCCTTCATATACTACTTTGTGCATAAGTTCATGCATTTTTTCAACAGTTGAACTGCTAAAAACATTATTTACAACCGTTCTTTTTCCTTCATAAGTAACATTACCTTCACTATCTACTATTTTATCAACAATATAAGGTTTAATCATATTTCCGTCATTAGTCATTGTCGTTAAAGCTTGAAGCATTTGAATTGGAGTTACACTTATACCTTGCCCAAATGCTGAATTAGCAAGTTCAGATTTGTAGACAACATCGATATCTCCAGCCACTTCATTAGCAAGTTCAATACCTGTTTTTTTACCAAATCCAAGTAAACTATAATAATCCGGCAATGTTTTATCACCTGATTCTGCTAAACGAAAAGCAAGCATAGTTGCCGCAACGTTTGATGAGTATGCAAAGCCAGTATCAAAATCTATTTGTCCCCAAGTTTTATCGACATCACTTATTATGGTTTCTGAATCTACTTGAATTGAACCAGATTGATATACTTCATCGCCTTGATATAGCCCTTCTTCAATTGCTGATGCAAAGGAAAAGATTTTCATAACTGATCCAGGTTCATATTGATAACTTACCAATGGATTCATATAACTAGAAATTGTATTCATATTATTAGGATTGAAATTAGGGCTAGTAGCTGATGCAACTATCGCTCCCGTATCAGCATCCATTACTGTAAATATTGCCCATTCTGTATTATAATCATCTTGATAAGATTTAACGGCATTTTCAGCAATAAGTTGAATACTTCGATCAATTGTCAAATATATATCTGAGCCATCAATAGCAGCTACAGTTTCTTCGGGAGTATTCGGTATTTGATAATTACTTGATGTATATTTTAAATAAGTAGTATATCCATCAGTACCTGATAAAATATCATTAAAATATCCTTCAATGCCAAGTTCACCAACTAATTTACCTTCTTCATTTTTTTTAGCATAGCCAATTATATAAGAAGCAAATGTTGAATTACTATAGTATCTTTTTTTAGAATTAGTTATAAAATCTATTCCTGGTAAATCTAACTTTTCAATGGCATTTTTTAAAACTTCAGTTATTTCATAGCCACCTGGTCTTAATTCAACTTGATAAGCATCTTTATTTAAAAGTTCTAATATTTTTTCTTCGCTCATCTCTAAAAGCGGAGCTAAAGCTTTGGCGGTATTTTCTTTATCTATTACATGCCGAGGATTTTCTTGATCAGTGGTTCTCGATGAATCTAAATAAGCTATAACTGTATAAGAATTTACAGATGTTGCTAATTCTTCACCATTGACATCGAAAATACTTCCTCGACTGGCATACAATGTTTTAGTAACTGTTGTAATAGATGCCGACTTTTCTTGCAAATTTATGCCATCAACTTCTTTGCTTAAAACAACATATGCTAATTTAATAATTGCTGCCACAAATAAAATAGCAACAATTAAAATAATAAGTTTAGATATTTTAACAGTTGCTATTTTTTTCATTTTCTAATTCTCCCCTCATTCAGCTGAAATAATTTTAATATTCCCATTTATATAAGAAAGTCCATATGCTTCAGCTACTTTTTGAATGTTTTCTAAACTCGCAAGTTCATCAACTTGCATAGCTAAACTTTGATTCACTAGCTCTTGACTTTCTATATTATTTCTCAATTTTTCAACTTCATTATTAGTTTCACTCAAAAGTGAACTTGTATATACATTAAACATTGGTATAGCTAGTAATAAACAAATTACTATACCATACATAAATTTTTCTCCTTTAAGTAACTTTACTTTTCTTGATTTTTTACTAGCCACACTATCATATCCTTTCTATTACTCGTAATTTTGCACTAGCACTTCGGGAATTTTCTTTTAATTCTTCCTTACTAGCAACAATTGGTTTTTTATTTATCAATTTAACTAGTGGTAAATATTCATCAGGTATTTCAATCATACCTTTGACTACTTCATCAACTTCACTATACTCTTTAAATATATTTTTAACTATTCTATCTTCTAAAGAATGAAAAGTTATTACTGCTAATCTACCACCTTTTTTTAACATTTTTATAGCCTTGGGTAAAACTTTTTTTAAGACATCTAATTCACCATTTACTTCAATTCGTAATGCTTGAAATATTTTTCTTTCCGGATGATTTTTATAAAAGTAATTAGCACCAACAGCATTTTTTATTACTTCAACTAACTCCATAGTAGTATTAACATTTTCCTTTTCACTAATTATCTTTTTAGCAATTACCTTACTTAATTTTTCTTCTCCGTATTGAAAAAACACTTTACTTAAACGATCTAAATCATAAGTATCAATAATATCTTTAGCACTAGTTCCTTTATTACTCATCCGCATATCTAAAGGACCATCTTGCATAAAAGAAAAACCTCTCGTTTTATCATCAATTTGTGGTGATGAAAAACCCAAATCAAATATTATTCCATCTACCAAGGAAACATTTTCTTTTTCCAGTATTTCTTTCATATTAACAAAATTTTCATTAAATATTTTAAAATTATTACCAATGCTTTTCAATACGTCTTCAGAATATTTAATAGCATTGCTATCTTGATCGAAAGCGAATAGATACCCATTTTTTATTCTTTTTAATATTTCTTTTGCATCTCCAGCATAACCTAAAGTCGCATCAACATATATCCCGTCATCTTTAATATCGAGTAAATCTATTAATTCATCTCTTAATACACTATAATGTTTCATAATTACCCTCAAATAGATGTTCAGCAATATCTTCTAGATCTTGCGAATTTTCTTCCATGAATTTATTAAATGCTTCTTCACTCCATATCTCTAATCGGTCATTCACGCCGATGATAATACATTCTTTAATCAAACCGGCGTAACTAACCAACGGGGAGGCAATGTTAATTCGACCATTTTTGTCGAACTCACAAACAGTAGCACCTGAAAATAAGGATCTGGTAAATGTTCGGGCTGATTTTTTAGTGAAAGGTAGAGTATTTAATTTTTCAACTAATTTTTCCCACTCTTTTTGTGAATAAACATATAAGCATTTTTCAATACCCCGAGTAATAACAAATTCATCACCCAGTTCTTCACGATATTTAGTAGGAATCACTAGTCGATTCTTATCATCAATATTATGATGATATTCGCCCAGCAACATAATATCCCCCACTTTCTCCCACAGTTTACCACTGTCTACCATAATAGTACCAAAACAACAAAAAAAAGTAAATAACTAAAATTTACTTTTTATAAATTTGACACATGTTTACGTTTGATAACCAGCTCGCCTCGTACCGTAAAGGCGCGAAGACGAGCATTTGTACCGCCTAAGCTATTTTGTAAGGATCACTCGAAGTTCCAGTTCCTCCAGTTAGTACTACACTAGACTCTAGATAAAAGGACGGACGCATCACTTCCGTATTAAGCACATAGCTGATGTGGACATACCCTGTGCGGCCCACATAGAAGGCATCATTCGTAGTGGCTACTCTGCGGGAAATTGTCCATTCATTAGAACCTAAATATAGCCAGTTTGTACTTGTGGAACTTTGATAATTGCGTAATGCCGTTGTCCAGTTACTTGGGGCTGCTGCATAGCCATAATCACTTACATACATTAAGCCTATTTTCATGTTATCTGTTGTACTACCTGAGCTACTTCCTATTTCTGTATT
>CALVUS010000033.1 GCA_944363665.1 uncultured Bacilli bacterium
AGCATCTTTTTGAGTTAATTCTTTAGAGATAACTTTTTTAATAATTTCACTGTATAATTCCTTATTAGATATCTTAGTCATTTATAATACACCTCCTTTCCGGACGTGTATTATAGGACATTTTAACTTAAAATTCAATTTTTTACATTGTAATTTTCAATAGGACATTTTAACTTGTAAATCGATTTAAAAAAGCGGACATTTTAACTTAAAAGTCACAATTTTTACCACTAATAAAGAAAATGTGATACAATATTACTAGGTGATTTAGATGAAAAATAAGTATCAAAGAGCATCTAAACTAGAAAAAAAAGAAGCTCGAACTAATTTTTTTCAAACTGACTTTGGAAAAAATTTAAAAAAAAGATTGGATAGATTAATTATATATAGTATTTTATTAATAGCATTTACAATATATATAATTATCGATAATATATTAAAGGATAATAGTATAATAAATTATGTGACAGCTGGTTTTCTTTTAATATTTGCTTTGGTATTTTTAATAGGTAGATACTATGTCATTGTCAAAAATGTAAACAGTTTTATGATCAAAAATACCAAGAAAAAATAATAAAAATCTTCATTTCTTAGCATAAAATTTAAATATGAATATATTTAAAAGGTTACGCAGATTAAGAAATGAAGATTTTATTTGGATTATATATTTTTTTATTGCAGCTTTTGCTATACTTGCCAATCACTATGAAACAGATTTTTTAATAAAAAAGGATTTAGTGGCATATAAAAAAGAAAAAATTATTCATATATCCATTTTTTTAGTGGCTTTTTTTATATATTTATATTTTGTTTTACTTATTACGGAAGATTTACATAGTATGGAAAAAAATTTTAATAATACTAATTATCGTAATACTTTCTTACAACTAATTGCTGCTTTACTTTTTTTAATCGGTGGAGCAATATACTTAGTACAGGAAGTTACAACTAATGATTTAGATGAAGTTGGTTTTATTTAAAATAACGATAAACTTCATGTGATTCTAACGTTACTCCATAATGCTGAGATAATGTTGAAACTGTAACCAATTGATATCCTGCAACATATAGATATGGTAATAATTTTTCTGTTGCATCGATGCTTGTTTTATGAATATCATGAAATAGAATAATACTACCTTCTTTAATATTATCTAAAACATATTGTACTAAATAATCAACATCTTTATGGCGCCAGTCTTCGGTGTCAATATTCCATAAAATAAATGGTGTATCTAAAGTATTTTTGATTTCTTCATTTATCGAACCATAAGGTGGTCTAGTTAAAGTAAAATTAGTTCCTGTAATACTTTCTAAATATTCGTTGCTTAAATCAAATTCACTTTTAATTGTTTCTAATTCTTGTCTTTTAAAATTAGTATGAGCATAAGAATGATAACCTATTTCATTACCACTATTATAAACACTTAAAACTGCATCTTTATATGAATTAATGTTTTTACCCAGCATAAAAAATGTCGAATGAACTTTATTGTTATTTAATATTTCTACGAGTCGTTCAGTATAAGGACCAGGGCCATCATCAAAAGTTATGGCAGCTAATTTTTTTCCAGAATTTATATCAAAACCATTTTCATTTTGATAATTACTATCTAAATCAACTGTTATATCTAAATAATCTTTTATCTCATTATAATTTACTTTTAAAAATAAATCTTCATTAACTGCTGGTTCAATTTCATAATTATAATAATAGATTATTAATTCATTATCTTTCATAAAATAAACATTTTCTTGATTATTTAAGCTTAATATATCCGCAATAAAATTTGGATATTTTAAATATAATAATTCTTTAATTTTGTTCCAAAATTCTTCTCTTTTATTTTCTTTAATTAAAGAATCAATAGTTAATTCTTCTCCTGTTTCATAATCAAAGATTTTAGATGCATATTTGTCATTGTCTATTGTTAAAACAGAAGTTATCTCCTTTTTTATATCTATATCTTCAACATATTTTTCATCTTCCAAACTATCAACATATTGATCAATTTTTTCACTTCTTATTTTATTTTTATTAGTTTTAATTACTGTACTGGAATTAACTTTTTCATTTGATAATTTTTGCATATAAAAAGAAGAAGCGAATGTTAAAAGTAACGTTATTATTAAAAATAAACTAAAAATTACATTAATTATGATTTTATTACTTTTTAATTTAAATTTACTCATGATCTACCTCTTAAACGTTTTTAATATCTTTTTTGTTAAATACTATAAATGTTATAGCAAGCATTATTATTAAATAAATTAAGCATATAATTATTGAATGAGTTAACGATAAGCCAAACGGTGATGTTCCTCCGAATAAATGGGTTGTAAAATCCCAATTAGTTGTGACAAAATAATTTAAGAATTTAATATCGTATACTAAAGCTAAACTGTTGATTATTTCCGCACCAATCATACCACAAAATGTTAAGGCTATAGCAAAAGCTGTATTATTTAAGATAGTTGAACAAGCAAAAGCCAATGTTACCAGCAAAATCAATTGTGGCAAATATGCAATAAAATGAACTAGAAAATAGCTAAATACATTTAAAACATCAATATTACCAGTTGTTAAATTATAAGTAGCAACTGGAACACTTAAAGAACTAAATCCTAAAAAAATGCCCCCAATTACAAATTGCATTAAAAGAATAGCTAATACTATAAATATTATCATCAATAAAGCAGTAATATATTTAGATAGTAAAATAGTTGTTCTTTTATATGGAGTCGTTAGTAATGATTTAATAGTTCCCTTATTAAATTCATCACTAACTATTCCACCTGCAATCATGATTATAAATATCAAAATTAAGAAGGAATATTCATTAAAGAAATTTACTAATACTCCTCTTAAAGTTTGTTCATCATTATTATCTACTTTATTCGCCAATATATACTGATTTTCATTATACTGCTTTAAAGTCTCATCATAGTTATATCCTGGTTCTGGATTATACAAATACTCAGCCATACTATAAAGAGAATTATTAATATTATCAATAGCTGTATTTAAGTAATCATTAGCATACACTATATCATCTTCTAATCTAGCATTAACCAGTTTTAACTGTTCATTAGCTATATACAATTGCATTTGGTATTCAACTTTATCACTTTGATTTATATTTTCCCCTGCTAACAAAATTTCATAATTAGAGATACTTTCTTCTAACTCTTCTTTTTCTAAATTAGCAAAATACTGCCAATCACTTTTTTCGATAGCTTGCAGCATCTTAAACATCTCATTTTTTATAGCACTTATATTTTCGGCATTACTGTTTTCAACATGAGACTCATAATAATAATTTTGAGCTAAATAAAGATATTTTTCCATGATGACTTTATATTGCCAACTATCAAAATCATAATCATCTACCCAGCCATAACAATCTAATAAAGCTAAGTAATAACTATAATCAGAAAGATTATCTACTGCTGGATCATAATTATTTATATATTCTAAAGCATAATTTTTATCTTCATAATAATTGGCAGAACTTACAAACACATCAGAATAGTAATAACGGTAAATAACATTTGTTAGTATTACATATAATAAGGCAATTATTAAAAATACAAATGTACTTTTTTTATGAAACAACTTAAATAATTCATTTTTTATTAAACTAAGCATTTTTTTGACCCCCAGTCTTTTTTAAAAAAGCTTCTTCTAATGTTAAAGTATCTTCTTTTACTTCATATATTTCAATATTTTCTCGAACTAACTTTCTTATTATTTTCGCCACTTCTTCTTTACTAGCATTGACGATGAAACTATTTTTAGTTATTTCATAAGCATCTTTAATGTTTAAATTAGTAGTTGTATTTACTTTAAATATAACTCTATTTTCATTTTGCTTAAATTCTTTAACTGCACTAGATTCAATGATTATACCATTATTTATAATGCATACTCTATTGCAAAAACTTTCTAGTTCCGCTAAATTATGGCTAGATATAAGTATACCCATTCCATCTTTAGCTAATTTTTGCAATAATTCTCGTAAATCCTTAATTCCTTCTGGATCTAAACCATTTGTTGGTTCATCTAATATTAAAATATTTGGTTTATTTAATAAAGCTCTAGCAATACCTAATCTTTGGCGCATTCCCAAAGAATATTTACTCACTTTTTCATGAATTCTATTTTCTAAGCCAACATATTTAACAATTTCTTTTATATCATCATCCTTTATTTTATCATAGCAATTAGCTATGATGCGCAAATTTTGCCAGCCAGTAAGATACATATATGAATCTGGATTTTCTACAATTGCTCCAACCTTTTTGATAGCATTTATATAATCACTTTCAATATTGTATCCGTTTATAATAACAGTACCTGAAGTAATCTTTTGTAAACCCAAAATTAATTTAATTGTCGTTGTTTTACCACTTCCATTAGGGCCAATAAAAGCAAGTATATCTCCTTCATGAATATCAAAAGATACATTTTTTAAAACTTCTCTTTTCCCAAATTTTTTACATAAATTAAAACATTCTAATAATTTTTCCATAATAATCACTAATTCATTATATCATAGTTGTTATAAACTAGACAATTCCTCCCTAATATTATTTTTACCTTAAAATGCTCTATTTCCTTTTTTTATCTATCAAAAGTTTTTAAATATATCTCTTTTAGACGTTCATTTGACACATGAGTGTAAATTCCCGTTGTATTTAAACTCGAATGTCCAAGTAATTCTTGCACTGTTTTTATATCAGCTCCATTATTTAATAAATGAGTAGCAAAAGTGTGCCTTAATGTGTGGGGAGTAACATGAGTCTTTAAAGCTAAGTTTTTTACTATGTTTTTTATTATAATCTCTATATCACTAACTTTAATTGGTTCTAAGTGATCATTTAATAATAAATATGGACTTTCAGTATTATAATCACTTTTTAAATATAAATCTAAATAATACTTAGCATAATCACCGTAATATACTATTCGTTCTTTACTACCTTTTCCCATAATTCTAATTGTCTTATTATCTTTATTTATATCTTTCTTTTTAATATTGGCTAGTTCTCCAACTCGCATTCCTGTTGCATACAATAACTCAACTATTAAGCGATTTCTTTTACCTTTACTGCTAGTAATATCGATATTATCTAAAATTTTAGCTAATTCTTCATAGCCCAAATAATTTGGCAAATGCTTTTCAATTTTAGGATTTCTGATTCCTTTAAATAAATTTAGTTCTATTTTATTTAAACTGAGCAAATAATTATAAAAGCTTCGTAAAGCACTTATATTTCTCGCAATTGTACTATTTTTTAAGTTTTTATTATCTAAATATTTCAAATAATTTCTTATATCATTTTGCTTAATGTGTAAATAATTAATATTTTCTTTTTTTAAAAAACAAAAAAAGAGAGCTATATCTTGATGATAGCTTTTTATTGTATTTAGAGAAAAATTTTGTTCTTTTTCTAAAAATATTAAAAAATCAGCGACCTCTTTTGTCATTTAATTCTTCCTTTAATTTATTTGCTGCTTCAGTAATAGTTTTTATCATAAATTCATACTCCATGATTTCTTGACGTGCATCTGGAATATCATTTGCAAATATTTTACCATCTTGTATCGAATATTTTAGATGATTTATTTCATTTTGATATTCTTTAATAATGGTACTAGCTGCTGCAACAATATCTTCATTAGTCAAAGGATTCATCATATATATTTCTTGATCATTTAAAAATTCTGTTTCTTCAGGTAAATTTTTCCTATATTCTGAAACTGAATTTTTAATCAATTTTTCTTTAAATCTCTCTGAAATTATTTTTTCAAATTTGGTCATTTGATTCATTAACATCACCTTCTATAGATTTTTCAACAGTTATTTTGCCATTAATAGTTTTCCCTTGATTCAAATCTTGATTACTATCCATGTTAACAAAAGTTATTTGAGATTGCCAAGTATGAATAGTATCTCCAGATTCACTTGCAGAAATAGGATAATTTAATGCTATATAAAATTTACCACTTGCATTTGTTATATCAAATCCCTCTTTTTCACTATTATAAACTAATCCTTCAATATCAGTTACTAATTTACCTTCTGGATCTTTTATTTGTAATATCAATTCCGGATATTTTTCTATAGTTGTATATTCAAAATCATTATAATCTATATCTAAATAAATATTATAGTAATAAATTTCATTAGTATTTCCTTCTGTATGTAATTGTGCTAATGTAGTAATCTCTTGTGAAAGACTATTCATTCCTATTCCAAAATTTTCTTGGCTGGCATTAATAAATATATCTTCCGTCATATCAAAATAAAGCCATCCTGTAGTTGCTGTTGTTGTATTAGTAGTTGGTGAAGTCATAGATACTTGAATATTTGTAAAATAGGCAAGAGATGCCCCCGATAAAATAGCAACTATCGTTATAATATAAACCACCATTAAAAATTTTCGCATTTTTTTACTCATACTTATTCCTCTTTACTATTCTTCTATTTAAGAATATCATGTTAACTCTCAAAAATCAAGAAGCTATTTATTTTTTAAAAAATATTTTTATTAGCCAAACATAAATAGGTACAATCAAATTTAAAGCTAATGTTATTGCGCACGTATTTAATAAATTATCCGAAACAAAACCACAACTTAGCACAAAGGCTACTATTATAATACCACATAGATAATTTGGCCATTCATTTTTAAAACTTTTTTTTATATTACTATAGTTATCTGCTAAATCATATATTACATAAACAATATTAGTTAAAACGATTATAAGATATAAATAAGGTAAAACTCTATTATCAGCAAAATCTTGATAAATCCAAAAAACTATTAAAAAAAACAAACTATCTATTCTAATAATGTGAAAGGGATGCTTTAAAATTAAAGCCTTATTATATTCTTTAGCTAATTTATTTTTTCGACAAATTTCGCGATTAATAAGCAAAAATAAATAGACCATCCATAAAATTATGCTAATATATTCTAATGCTTCAATCATCTAAATTCCTCCCAAACAGACATCCACAATAATCTTGGCGATATAAATTATATTCTTTACTCAATAAAATACTTTTCTTATAGCCATCCTTTTTCTTAAAATCACTATATAAATATTTTACACCAAATTGCTTTTCTAATAAAGCCCCAATTGAATTTATGATTTGACTATTTTTATGAGGACTGACAGTTAAAGTTGTACCAAAATAGTCAAAATGTTGTTGCTTTGCTATTTGAGCAGTTTTTTCTAGTCGTAGCTTAAAACATACTCCACATCTAGCTCCACCTTCTTTTTCTTTTTCTAAGCCAATCGTTTTATTCTTAAATTTTTCATTTTCATAATCACAGTCTAAAAAAGTAATTCGAGAATCGTTTAGTTCTTTTATAAAACGAATTTGCTCGCTTTTGCGATGCTCATATTCTTCAATAGGTTCAATATTTGGATTATAATAAAGCACTACTATATCAAAGTAAGGAGCTAAAAATGTGAGGACAGTTGTTGAACATGGACCACAGCAACTATGCAAAAGTAACTTAGGTCTTATAGTTAAAGAATTAATTATTTCTAATAATTTATTGTGATAATTCATTGTCTTCACCTTCTTCACTATTTTGTTGTGCTGCTAATGCTGCAAAGGAAGTAAAAGTAATTGTATTATTTTCAGAATATACTACATCTAAATGTAACACTCCCTTTTCATCTAAACTAGAATATATTATTTTGTATTTGTTTAAATTTTCAAAATTTACTATATCTATATATATATGATTACCATCATTCATTCTTAATATAAATCGGCCTTCATTAATAGTTACCTCATCTTTAATATCAGGATTATATTCTATTTCACTTATTGAAGATATAATATCAGATTCAATTTCACTTAATTTTTCGATTAAATCTTCATAAATATCACTAGGAACATAATTAACTAACGTCGGTATACCATTTAATTCTACTTCACTACAATTTATTTCCTCTTTATTTGATAAAACATATGTATTATTTAATTTATTTAAAAATAATACTTTAGATTCTTTTACATTAATAGTTATAATACCACTAATACTTTTACTTACATCTACTTCTTCAATAAAATTTAATTTATTTACATTATTTATAATAGATTTACTACTAACTTTAAATATACTAGGATAATTACCAATATTAGCAGCTTTAATAATATCAGAATCGCTAACCAATGTATTGCCATTTATAAGAATGCTTTTTATGGGCATTGTAAAAACATAATAAAAAGTCATTATAATTAAATATAATGTTAAAAGTATAACTAATAAGGCTTTTTTATTTAATTTATGTTTTACTTTTTTATTCCCCATTATTATCCCATCTTACTACTATTTGTTCTAATTGTAATTCAATACCATATTCTTTTTTTACTTTTTCTTTTATGGCATCAATCAAACTTATTATATCACAGCTATGAGCATTATGGTAATTTATTATAAAATTTGCATGTTTCAAAGATACTTTAGCTCCACCAATTGTAAAACCTTTTAACCCTGCTTGTTCAATTAAGTAACCAGCAGATAAATCTGGAGGATTTTTAAAAACTGATCCGGCATTTTTGTATTCTAAAGGCTGTGTATTAATTCTTTTTTCCATATTTTGTTTTATATTTTCAAGTGCTTTAGAGATATCTCCTTTAATTCCTTTTATTTCTGCCTTGACGATAATATTTTTAGTATCTTTAAATTCCGTATATCTATAATCATACTTTATGTCACTTTTTTTTAAAGTTTTAAAATTACCATCTTTATCTATTAAAGAAATACTTATTATATCATCAAAAATATTTTTGCCATAGCATCCGGCATTACCAACTATAGCTCCGCCGAAGGATCCAGGAATCCCCATTAAAGATGCATAGTTAATAAACCCGTCTGAAAGCATCTTATTTATTAAATTTCCTAGTAAAATTCCTGATTCTGCTATGATTGTATCATTTTTTACTTCATAAGAATTTAATTGATCCAATTTTATTATTACTCCCGAAAAATCATCATCTGGTAATATTACATTAGATCCTCCCCCTAAAACATACCATGGCATTTTATTTTCATTTAAATATTTTAACAAATTACTCAGTGCATCAATGGAATCAGGCATTATCAAATATTTAGCAATTCCGCCGATTCCATAAGTATTATATTTTTTTAAATCGACATTTTCTAATACAGTACCAAATTCATTCATTTTAATAGTTCCTTTATTTCTTCATAGATAATCGTCGATGCTTCTTTAAAGTTTAATTTTTCCAAATTATTTTTTAGTTCTAAATATTTTTTTTGATTATTGACAAGTTCATTTACAGTAACTAATATTAAATCTGCATTTAAATTTTTTTCTTCCAATAATTCTGCAACATTTAAATTGACTAAATCTACTGCATTATAATATTGATGATTGCCTGCTACATAGGGACTAGGAATTAAAATACTAGGTATTTTTAAAGCTAATAATTCACTAATTGTACTTGCTCCAGCACGAGAAATAACTAAATAAGCATCCTTCATAAGCCCAGCTAAATTATCACAATAAGGCCTTATAATAACATTTTTAGGAAAAGTAGTATCTTTTATAAAATCATCATAATAATCCTTACCAGTTATGTAAAGCACTTTATATGGTTCATTGCCAATAATTTTTAAAAAAGCTTTAAACTTATCATTAAAGGAGCTACTTCCTAAAGATCCTGCAACAATAATAATTAATTTGTCATTTGTTTTAAAACCTAAAGTTGTTTTAGATATTTTAGAAACATGTAAAGCATTTTCACCACAAGGATTACCAGTATAGATTACTTTTCTTGCAGATGTAAAGTAACTTTGGGAATTTTTAAAAGATACTCCAACTAAGTCCACATATTTAGATAGAGTAATATTGGATTTCCCTGCAATACTATTTTGTTCATGAATAAATGTTTTGATTCCCAACTTGTGTGCGGCCCTAATTACAGGATAAGTAACATAACCCCCGGTTCCAATAACGACATCTGGTTTAAAGTCTTGCATTATTTTTATACATTTTTTTATAGCTTTTTTTATTAAAAATATATTTTTAATATCTCTTAAAATTTTAGTTTTACTAAATCCATAGATTTCAATAGGAATATATTTAATACCTAAATTAGGAATAATATCTTTTTCCATTCTATTGTGTGTGCCTATATATAAAACTTCTAAATTTTTTTCTTTTTCTTGAAATTTTTTGATAATAGCAATTGCTGGATAGATATGTCCTCCAGTACCCCCAGCTGAAACAATAATTTTCAATCTAATCACCTTTATATAATTATACACTAAATTATCTCCATAATTATAACTTTTTGATAAAATTCCCAAACTATTTACAAATATTAGCCTATTTTATTAAATAAAAACATAGTTATCTATTTAACTATGCTTAAAACTTTGATTTACTTCTGTTATATTGCCAAGCGATAAGGATCACTTGAAGTTCCAGTACCACCAGTAATGGTTACACTAGATTTGAGATAGAAAACAGGTCTGGCGGCATAACCGTAGTCCGCAGTGCTGCTGAGCAAGTGGCCGTAGTAGCCCATAAGAAACACGTGGCTACTGCTCGACGAATACGGAGTAATTGTCAATTCATCAAGTCCCATATACATCCAATTATTATTTGTATTTGTTGAATTATCATAATAAATTAATTCTTTTGTCCAATTTTCAGGACTTGCGGCATAACCATAATCACTGGGGTACATTAAGC
>CALVUS010000034.1 GCA_944363665.1 uncultured Bacilli bacterium
TTCTTATTTTGCAAGCGGACATTTTGTTTTAAAAACAAAGTTAAAAAAGCGGACATTTTGTTTAAAAAGTCACAAAAATTAACCAAAACTATTGAATATACTAAATTCATGTGGTATAATCATATCACATGAAGAAATTGCAGGTGTAGTTTAATGGTAGAATAAGAGCCTTCCAAGCTCCTGACGTGAGTTCGATTCTCATCACCTGCTCCAAAAGATAAAATCGTCGCACCAAGCGATGTTAATGATTAAATCAACGCAAGTTGATTTTTTTACTTACACACTTTATTTTACACTCTCATTCTAGGTCATTATGACTTACATTGTCTTTTTAAATTTTCAATAAATTGCCTATATTTTATAAATTCTTTATCATTTTCATTAATCTGTAAAACATAGAGAACTCTTCCATATAATATATTTAAATATCTTTTTGAATCAATATTAATGTCACATTTTTTTAAATGAAAACTTAATCCAAACTTTTTAATATAATATATTTCTTGTCTTATCTTATTACGATATTTTACATTAACCTGCATTTTTTCATTAACTACAATTCCTGTAACATTTTGACTAGAAGACTTATATACTATATGAATTTTATCATTATTTAATTCTAATCCTAATTTATATAACATTTTTCTAACTTTAGTTATTAATTCACTAGGATTAAATGCACCAGAAAAAGTCATATCGTCTGAATATCTTGTATAAGATATATTCCTTAAATTACACCAATTTCCTAATTCTTCATCAAACTCTTTCATTACTAAATTTGATATATAGGCAGAAGTCGGTGACCCTTGAGTTAAGTGATTATCATATGTACATAAATAAGTTAATATCATTCCAACTGATTTAGGAAAATATTCTATAGGAAAGCAAGAATTATAAATATCTAAAAATGATATATTTTCAAAGAAATCTTTAATATCCAACTTTAAAATCATTTCTTTATTAATATGGGGAATCGCATTGTCTTTCAATTGAATTCCTTTATGATATGCTTTTGCATATTTTGATATAGACTTATTATTAAGTATATTATTTAAGATTTGTTTTTGAATTTGTTTTAAAATTAAATTTGGTTCATATATAGTTCTATATTTACCATTACGTTTTTTTATTTTATATATTTTATAATTTTTTTCTATATTATTACTAATGGAATAAATAGTTTTTATGTATTTTTTATCATCTTTACAATTAATTAAATTGAGAGATAGTAAAAACTCATTACATTCTTTTGTACCTATGTATTTCCACATTTTTACTACCTCCCGTATATGCAGTACTAACGATATTGTAATATGGAAATGGACTTAAAGCGAAGTGCAACGAAGCGGCTACACAACGTGTAGGTTAGTCCTTTGGAGTATTACTATTTAATCGTCATAATTAATTTAGTCCCTTAACGACTCGTTAAAGTAGGAAATAATTCCAATCACTACTGCAAAATTATTATATCACATTATCCTATTTTTTATTAAATTCATCTTCGTATTCTTTAAAAAAATTATAATATACTAAAACGTTAGATAATTCTGTCCAATCTTTAGTAGTCACAGGAATTTGATCTAAATCATAAATTTTAGCATCCATAAGTTTTAATAAAAATGGCGAATGTGTAGAAATTATAAATTGACAATTATAAAATCTAACGGAATCTTCTATAAATTTCTTTAATTTTAATTGGTTTTCTGCAGATAAACTGTTTTCTGGTTCATCTAAAATATAAATGCTATCTTCTTCTATTTCCCTTTCCCAAAACATAAGAGCTGATTCACCGTTTGACCATTCTATAATATTATTATTTCCTAATCGTTCTCTAACAAACTTAGACATTGATTTTCTTTTTGTTTCATAACTTGTTTTTAACTCATCATAATTGTCAAATGAATTTCCATCTTTATTAAATTTATAATCTAAGTACTCTTTACTTAATTTTTCTTTTTGTCTATTAACATTAGCATTGATTGAACGTACATCTAAAAGATAATCAAAAACGTCATCACTTGTTATTAATTTTATTTCAGTTGGTTCATCAAACGACATTTCATAATCACAATGCTTAACATATAAATCAAAATATGAACCTTTATCAATTGATGACTTTCTTGAAGCATTTAATTTTTCTGAAATAATATTTATTAATGTTGTTTTTCCTGAACCATTACCACCATAAAAAATTGTAATTTTATCAAAATCTATATTTTTAAAAGATTTAGTTGAGAATAAATGTAAAGGATAATAATTATTAAATATTCTTCTTATTTCTTCATAACAAACTATATCGTGTTCTTGAAGTTCATCTAATAAAGTAAAATTTTTTAAATAAACCATTTTTTTACCTCCTGCTTCTTGTAAAGATAAATTATTAATCAATATTATACAATATTTAAGTTCTTTTTTCTATAATTGTTAAGTTCTTTTTTCTATAATCCACTTGAAATAATCTTAAAAACTGATATAATTTATTTAGTTGATTTAATCAATCTTGAGAGTATAAAATTTCGAATATAAGTAAAGTTATCGCTCCATTTGAAGACAACTTACGGACTGTAAAAGGTTTGTAAGTTTTTATTTTATTGGTTTTTATCCTGTTTTTTGAAAAAGATTGAAAAAAATCAACTTTAATAGATAAAAATCTCAAAGAATTACAACCTAACTATAACAGAATTCCTCTTCTAGATTTCTGCTATTGGAATAACTCTATATCAATATTATTTTGTCATTATTAAAACTTTGATTAATTTTCTTTTTTGCTCTTCACTAATATGACTGCCTGCAGCTTTATCGTGGCCTTTTCCTCCCATTGCTTCTGCAATTAGCCTAACGTTAATATTATCTTTAATATTACGATATGAAATAGTTCCATAATCTAAAGCAATTAACATAGCAAAGTCCATATCAAAATTATTTTGTCTAAAATATTCAGCTAAATCATTTCTATATTCATAATCTATAAATACTATGCCTGCTTTTAATCCTAATATTTTTTTGTAATAAATATTTTTAGAATAATTAAAGAGCTTTTCCTGTATTTGATTAATTATGTTTTTTATTAACATTTTTTCTAATTCATTAAAACTAAACTTTTTCATATTTTCCTTATCTAATTTTTGAAACATTAATTCTATATAATCATCATAACCAACTGAATCAAAAAGCAAGGTTAGTTCGTGTGGCATTTCATCATTATACTTTGTTTTCCATTCCCATGTATCATACTTTCTTGTTAATTCAACAAAATCATAAATAGCTTTACAATTTGAATCAATTAAATTATTAGAAACAAGATATTCATAAAATAGGCTTGTTCCACTGCATAAACCTTTGAAATCTGAAATTTTTATTGTTGTAAACGAATACTTGTTAAAGTTTCCTTCTAAAGCAGATTTATGATGATCAAAAACAAAAAATTTATTTATTAATTGATCATCATTTGCTATTTTACTTAACATGGTTCTTCTAACCATAAATCCTTAACAAAAATAATATCATAATTGTATATATCACCTTTATCATAAAATTTTAAAATTTCGTTTTGAAGGTTATATGTCTCACATAATACATAATCCACTTCAGCAAAAGCTATTTTAGCTAAAACAGCATTTCCCATGCCATCAATGTCACTTTTATGTGTAAATAATAATACTTTCATTAAAAAAATTTCTTTCCTTCTACAAGCAATAATTTTCTTCATCTGATAAATTTTTTTCATAAACTATACCATGTGATTTGATTTATAAATTTAATCACCATATTTCTGATTTTAATTACAAGTATATTATATCATGAGTTTATTTTTTTTCATACATTTTACTAAACCTAGACATTGTCTTTTAAAATTATCAAGTTGCTTATAAACCAAAATTATGATATATTTTATGGTATGGAGGTAAGTAGTGAAAAAATTTTTTATTATTTTAGTTATTTTAATATTATCATTAATTTTATATTCACGATTTATTAATACTAATAATTTTAAAATTGTTGAAAATACCATTTCAATACCCAACTTACCTAATTCTTTTGAAGGCTTTAAAATTGTTCAATTTTCAGATTTGTTATATGGTTCAACCAAAAACATGAATGATTTAGAAAAAATAGTTAATTCAATTAATGAGTTAAAACCTGACATAATAGTATTTACAGGTGATCTAATAAGTAAAAATTATGATATAACTGACAATGAAATTAACGAGATAAAAAAATATTTAAATAATTTAGAATGCACTTTATATAAATATGCTATAATTGGAGATAACGATTTATCTATTATCGATATTTATAAGGAAATAATAAATGATAGTGATTTTATTTTATTAGATGATACATCAACATATATTTTCTATCAAGACAATACTCCAATAAAATTAACAGGCCTAACAAATAGTAATAATATTGAAAATACCCTTAGTACTACAGATAATTTAGACACTTTTTATAATATAGTATTAACACATTATCCAGATTATATTGATACAATAGCTAATTACAATGTAGATTTAGTATTAGCCGGACATTCTTTATTAGGGCAAATTAGGATTCCATTCTTTGGTGGAGTAATAAAAAAAGATAATGCTACAAAATATTTAGATAGTTATTATATGGTCAATAATACTAAAATATTTGTTTCTGCTGGACTTGGTACTGATAATAATTTTAAATTTAGATTATTTAATAAGCCTACTATTAACCTTTATCGGTTAAATAAAGAAAGTTAACTAGATTTATTTTGTATATTGAACAAGAATTATATATCTAACTTTTGTTAATCTTTTTACATAATAAAAGAGATGATAAAATACCATTGTCATCTCTATATTAGATTTGAAAAACTATAATAAATTCTATCATAAGGTATAAATTAAAAATTTTTTATAAATATTCAACTAATTTAAAATTATTATTTAATTTTTCAATTAATTCCTCAGTTTCATATTTAGAAAACATTTCTGAAAAATTGCTGGCATCCATCAAAAACATATCAGGATAATTAATAAATATCTCTTTATAAGTTGCAATCCCCAAATTTTGAATATACTTCAAATTGACTTCTACTAAAGGTAAATGTTTTTCCAGCAAATTTTGCATTTTAGGAGGAGTGTTATCAATATATTCTTGGATTTCATCTTTGTCAAATCCATACTTTTCTAATATATTCATGCCACCCTCCTTTGACTTTGATTAAAAGCTAAAATTTGATCAATTTTATCACTTAAAAAATTTAAATCAGCAGCATAATTTTTAAATGCTTCCATAAGAATTTCCTTTTCACTTAATCCTTTATTACCTATTTCATCTATTCTTTTATCTACTTCATTTTTTTTATCAGTTAAAGAAAATTCTTCCATTATTCTCAAAGCTTGTTCTTTGACAACATCTAAATCAGTAGTTACACTAGTTTCTAAATTATCTTCGTTTTTTGATTTATTTTCATCTTTGCTGATTTGCCTGATTATATATTCAGAACCTCTATTACTAAACAAATACGATTGGTATTTTCCTTTTTCATTTTTATAAGGAATTCCCATAGCTTCAAATTTGGATACTTTTCGAGAAATATCATCAATACTTCTTGTTAAATGACGAGGATTTTGAATATAAGCATCTTTTAATCCTAATGCATTTGATTGAGTAATATTCTTATTTAAAAACTCTTTATCACAGTCATAGACTATAAATTGTGATGGCTTGTTTATTTTAAATCCATTATCAGCTAATAAGTCAATATTTGTATCATCAGCCACAACCAATGAAGGCAAAAACTTTTCTGGGTGTTCCTTATTTAAATCAATATTTGGCTTAAGTTTATTATATAATTCAATAACTTTACTCACAATAAACTCCTTTCTAATATGCTATAAGTGGTACTTTTCGGGGATCTAAGCCACTAATTTGAATTACATTTATAGTATTATTTAATCCTTTTAAATCATATTTTACTAATACATTTGGCATTAAACTAATGTCCCTAGCTTCTTTTCCTAGTTCTAATAAATTATCAATTTTTTCTTTTAATTCCTTATCATATAATAATTCAACATTGTTTTTTATTATATTTAAATCTATTTCTCTATTTTTTAGTTCATTGACATTATGTTTTAATAAATCCAAATCATAATTAGTTAACAATTTTTCGATATCTTCAGAAGTAAATTCATTATATTTTAAACCCACTTCTTGCATTGCTTCCATAATTTTTTCTTTTTCACTTGGCTCGTTATTTTCTATAATGTCTTTTTTTGATTCATCAACAATAGTATTTTCTTCAATAACTTTATCAAATATTTCCTCTAATACTGATTCTTTATTTGCACTTTGCTTTACTTCTTCAACATCAACATTGGCATTAGACATTGACTTTTCTGATTCTTTATTAGATTCCTTTTTAGCTTCCATTAAAACTTCAGTAATTGTTTTTCCAGTAGTTTGATCTTTACTCTTATAACTAGCATCATATTCATATAAAGCATCTTCAGGAAACATTAACAATTTTGCAGCTTCACGTTGTTCATTTTCATTAAAATCAAATTTTTCTAGCAAATTAGTTATTGCATCTCTAGTAATATTAATATTTCCAGCCAATGCTAATGAAATATATTCATTTAGCTTAGCTTGAGCATTTAAAGCTTCTTCTTTTCTAATTCCTAATTCTTCCACTTTAGTAATAGCATTATTCATTTCTGTTTCAACATTTTCTAATTTTTCAGATGCTTTTTTATTTTCATTAGTAACTTCTGCTATTGTTTCAGGAAGCATTTTATTTACTTTTTCATTAATTGCATCAGGATCAAAATCTATTTTTAATCTATCTAGAACTGTTGCAAAATCATCTTTATTAATACTTGCTAATAAGGAAGTTAATTTTTCTCCTTCCTCTGCTAAAGTCTTTTCTTCTTTAGTTAATTTCTCTATTTCCTGTAAAAGAATCTCTTTTTCATTTTTAGTTCTTTCTTGAGTTTCAATAGCTTCTTCTCTTTCACGAGTCATTCTAGCTAAAATTACACTATCTTCACCACGTAAATTATAAATTTTATCTAATAAAGATTTTACTTCATTTGGTAATACTTTCATTTAATCACACCCTTTATTATGAATAGATTATAACAAATATATTTTAAATTGTAAATATATTATTAAAAAAAGGCATAAAGCCTTTTAAAAATTTTTAATTAATTTTCCTTCTATAAAAGTGATAATTTTATAAAGAATATAAGAAATAATTACTAATAATAGGATTCCTGACATAACAAGGCTTAAATTAAACACTTGTGTTCCATAAATGATTAAATACCCTAATCCTGCTTTGCTAACTAAGAATTCACCCATTATTACTCCAATTAAACTCATAGAAATATTTAACTTCAAACTAGAAATTATAGTTTTATAAGAACTAGGAATAATTAACTTAGTAAGTATTTGAATTTTATTTGCTCCAAATGATTTAACAAGTTTTATTTTTTTTTCATCAATATTTACAAATCCATTATATATTGTAATTATACTAACAATTAAATTTATTAATAAAGCCATAACTATAATACTTTTCGTATTAGCGCCAGCTATAATTATAATGAGTGGCCCTAATGCTACTTTTGGTAATGAATTGAGCATTGTCAAAAACGGATCAACTATGTCGGAAATAATTGGAAATTCATATAGAATAATAGCTATAATAAAACCTAGCAATATTCCCAATATAAAAGAAATTAGCACTTCTTTTAGAGTAGTAACTATGTGAACAAACAAATTATTTTGAATAGCTAAATTTATTATTGTTTCCATAATTTTACTAGGTTTTGAAAAGACAAATGTATTTATAATATTTTTATTAGCTAAATATTCCCATATTATAAAAAATCCTAGTACTATACTTATTTGACAAAAAATCACAAAATACTTTCTTAAACGAAGAGACCTTAAATATTTTCTTTGTTCATCAGACATTTTTATCAAGATCCTTCCATAGCAAATTATAATAATGTGCAAATTTTGAAGATTTCCTTCTTTCCATCGGGGTATTTCCTTCTATATCTATTTTATAAATATTTTTTACTGTTGCAGGTCTTTTTGATAAAACAATTACTCTAGAAGCTAAACTTATTGCTTCTGATATGTCATGAGTAATCATTATTACCGTTTTATTTTCTTCTCTTATAATTTTGGCAACATCTTCACTAACCATTAATCTAGAAACATAATCTAAAGCTGAAAATGGTTCATCTAAAAGTAACAAATCAGGCTTTATTGCTAAAGTTCGAATTAATGCCACTCTTTGTCGCATTCCTCCTGACAATTGATGAGGGTATTTTTCTAAAAAGCCATTAAGTCCATATTTTTCTAATAATTTTTTAACATATTCTACATTTTCTTTTGTTTTTATTTTTTTAATTTCTAAACCCAACAGTGCATTATCTAATATAGTTAGCCAAGGTAATAAAGCATCCTCTTGTAACATATAACCTATTTTTAAATTATCTTTTTTAATAATATTACCATTTGTATAATTATCCAAATTCGCAAAAATATTTAAAAGTGTAGATTTTCCACAGCCACTAGACCCTATTATACAAATAAATTCTTGATCAAATACATCAAATGTTACATTATCTATCGCTTTTATTTCTCCCATTTTTGTGTGAAATGTTTTACTTAGATTTTTTATTTCTAAAATTTTATTCATAAAAATTATTTACTAAATCATTATATGGGACGTATTGCTCTAATAATTCAAAATCAATTAAAAAATCTTCCAAATTAGTAAATATTTCTTCGCTGATAAATGAACTTTCTAACCAACAATCATACTCTTTGTATCTATCTATCATTAAAGCTAAGTCAGACACATCTGTATCTGGAAATTGTGCGATTATGTCTTCTGCTACGATCGTCGAATCGTTATTCATGGTATAATTTATTGCTTTATTAATAGCATTAGTAAAGCTTTTTATAACATCTTGGTTCTCTTCAATATAGCTTTTACGTGCATAAAAAGCTGTATAAGGAACTTCTCCACTCATCATGCCTACACTAGCTACAACTTGACCATACCCCTCTTTTTCTAAGGCAGTGGCATTTGGTTCAAATAAATTGACAAAATCTCCAGTTCCGCCAATAAAAGTTCCTGATAATGCAGCAAATTCAACAGAATAATTAACATTTATTTTATCAATATCAATATTATTATTTTTTAAAGCATTTAAGAAATTTAATGCAGGCATTCCAGTACTTCTTCCTACTAAAATTTCTTTACCATATAAATCTTCTAAAGTAAAATTTTCATAATTATTTCTAGCTACGATGAATTGTCCATCTCTTTTAGTCAATCCTGCAAATAATTGCAAATAATCACTTTCTTCTTGTTCATAAACATAAATAGCTGACTCAGCACCAGCAAATCCTATTTCAACATCGTTTGAAAGTACTGCAGCACTCACTTTATCTGCTCCTGGAGTTAAAATTAATTCAACATCTAAGCCTTCTTCTTCAAAAAAGCCTTTTTCTTTCGCTACATAAAGAGGTGCATAAAATGAACTATGAGTTACTTCTGCCAATTTAATTTTAGTAAGGCTCGTATTTTCTTTTTTAACATGTGTTCTTATTAAAAACAATGTAACAACCGCAATAGTTATTAAGCAAATTATAACTATTATAATTTTCTTTTTCAAAAAAATTCCTCCTTCTAAAATAATATATGAGGAATTATTATTTTTGGTTATATATCATATTTATCTCTAAAAGTCGCTGATTGATACATAAAATATTAAATATTTATTTAAACAATTGCTATCTGCTTTTAATTTATTATTTATTTTCCTTTTTTAAAGTCTCTATTTCTTTTTCCTGTTTTTTTATTTTATCATGAATGTCATCTAGTTCACTTTTCTTTATGCATATATAATTATTAGATTCTTTATCTTCGTTTTTTAAATTACAACCAAAAAAAATCAAAGTCATAATAAAAGCTAATATTGAAACTGCTACAAAAAAAACATTCCTAGGAGAAGAAAAAAAATCACTTACCGAGTTGTAAGTATCATTTTTCCCAAAAAGCAGATAATTTACTATCGAATACGTATAACATATTATAAGAACTACTATGCTTATTGACGTAAAAATTGTGATTATATCTATATTGTTTTCTTTTTTTTCCATTTCTGTTACTCCTTTAATATATTTATTTGTAAACCCTCAAAAAATATAATAAAATAGGATTTTTCAATAGTTATATAGGGCTTTTGCCCTAGAGACTATAATTTGTAGTTATCCTATAATTTTATATAAATGGAGGGATTTTTTGTGAATTTATCTAGTAAAGAAATTTTAGCAATGAATTTAAAATATTACCGATTCTTATTACAATTAACTCAGGCTGAATTTGCATATAAAGCGACAATAGATTTGAAATATTATGTCGAATTAGAAAATGCTCACAAAAAGCCTTCCATTGAAATGTTAGATAAGTTAGCTTTACAAATAAATAAACTAGCTGGAAAAAATATTGTTTCTAGTAATGAGCTAATAACGTATTATCCAGATCATAAAGTTGATAAATGGAGAGTTGATAAAAAATAGCGTTTCTACTTTTTGTCAACTACAATATATCACATCGTTTACAGCAAGTCAACATTTTTTTGAGGGCTAAAAAAGGGGATGTTAGAAAATAGATAATTTATTTTCTATACATCTTCTTTTCTTTTGGCTTTACATCAGGAATAACTTCT
>CALVUS010000035.1 GCA_944363665.1 uncultured Bacilli bacterium
GAAGAAATACTAAATTTAGCAAAAAAACAAATAAATCTCTTAACAAAAAAGCAAATTAGTTATATAATTGTTACAGGGGGAGTAACTGAAACAGCGGAGTTTAAAAATATCTTGGAATATGTTTTTAAAAATGCTATACTAGGAGAAGTACATGAAATTGGGGCTAGACATAATAAATTTGCAACTGCAATTGGACTTATTAAATATTATGATAGTCGTTTGAAATTGAGAAATAGAGATTTTTCTATATTTAGTATTGAAGAACAAGAAGAATTAAGTGGTATACATAAAAAAGTAAACATTTCTGAAAATTCAATTTTAGGAAAATTATTTGGTTACTTTTTTGATAATTGAAGGAGAATAAAATATGAATGGATTACAGATGGATCAAATAGCTAAAATTAAAGTTGTTGGTGTTGGTGGCGGTGGATGTAATGCCGTCAATAGAATGATTGAAGAAGGAGTAAAAAGTGTTGAATTTTATGTTGTAAATACAGATTTGCAAGTATTAAACAATTCTTTATGTCCTAATAAAATCCAGATTGGTAAAAATATAACTGGAGGACGGGGAGCAGGAGCTAATCCTGAAGTAGGTAGAGCAGCAGCATTAGAAAGTAAAAATGAATTAGAAGATGCTTTACAAGGGGCTGATATGGTCTTTGTAGCTTGTGGTCTTGGTGGTGGAACAGGAACAGGAGCTGCTCCAATTATTGCTGAAATTGCTCAAGAGCTAGGTGCTTTAACTGTTGGTATAGTTACAAAACCATTTAGATTTGAGGGCAAAAGACGAATGGAAAATGCTTTAGTGGGTTTAGAAGAACTAAGACAACATGTTGATTCTTTAATTATTATTCCAAACGATAGATTAAGAGATATAATTGATAAAACTACAAGTTTTGATGATGCATTTAAAGAAGTAGATAATGTTTTACATCGTGGAGTTCAATCAATTTCTGATTTAATTGCTGTAACTGGGGTAATTAACTTGGATTTTGCAGATGTTAAGACAGTTATGGAAAAAAGTGGAACAGCAATTATTGGTATTGGTTGCAATGCTGGGGAAAATAGAGCTATTGAAGCAGCTCGGCAAGCAGTTGCTAACAGTTTACTTGAAGCAACAATTGAAGGGGCTACCAATGCAATTGTTAATGTAACTGGAGGTAAGAATTTAACTTTATTCGAAATTGAAGATGCGGTAGAAACTGTTCGAGAAGCCGCTAATTCGGATATAAATATTATATTTGGAGCTATCAAGAATGAAAATTTAACTGATGAGGTAATTGTTACAGTTATTGCAACAGGTTTTGATGAAGAAACAGGAGAAGAAGCATTATTTTCAGATGATATTCCAAAAAGAAGAAGTAAAACACAAGTCGAAGTTGATGACGAATATGAAATACCACCATTTTTAAGAAGTGATAATTTCTAAGTTCTAGTTAAACTAGAGCTTTTTTTTGATTGTGAAATGAGAACTATGAGGTTTGTACATATATTACATTTTATTTATATATCATTATTACTTTTTATGGCGGTGTTTTGGAAATTAAATAATTTACTTTTAATTTTTATTACTTTAATATCTTTTTTGGTAGCTTATTATGGATTTTGTTTGCTTTTTTCTTTGACTATAAAATGGACTTTATTGAAAAGATTACTTCTTTTATTAATATTATCTATATTTGTTGTTTACGAATTTTTGTTTTTGGATATAAATGATGGTAGTGGGAATGCGATTGAAGATATTGAGCAATATAATGTGGCATATGAAGGTATGAGTGATAGCATATATTGCCACCATTTACTAGAGGATATTACTGATTTTAACGTTTTAGATTTTTATTATTATCCTTATGATGGAGAAGAAGTTAAACTTTATGTGTCAGCAAGCGAAAAAGTAATTAAAGAATATGTAGAATATCTTAGCAATAATGCTATATGGCAAGGTGGTCTTAGTAATCGGCAACTTAATAATATGAGTAATTTTTCTATTGATAATAATTATGCAATAGGGGATTCTGATAATAAGAAGACAGTTATTTATATGTTGCATAGGGATTATCAGAAAAAAACTATAGAGTATATTGCAGTTGATGAGGTACAAAAAGAAATGTTATTTTTCTGTGAAAGACGTAATTATTAATGAGAAACTGAATGTTTCTTTTTTTTATTGAATTTTTTAAGTTTTACTAATTTTAAAAATTAATAATACTTTTTGTAAATTGTTTTAATTCTTGAGATCTTTTTATTAAATATAATAGATAATTTTTAAAATTGATGATTTGTATTACTTATTTGGTTATGTTATTATGAATTAACTTTATAAAAACTTTGTGAGGAGAAAAAATGAATTATTATAAGGAAATAAAAAATGAATTAATAAATAATGAAATAACTAAAAGAGTAAAAAATTACAGTAAAAATAAAAGTGATTTAACTACATATTATAATGTTGGTAAGCTACTAAGTGAAGCTGGAAAACATTATGGAGAAGGTATTATAAAAGAATATTCTAGAAAGTTAACTAGTGAACTTGGAAGAGGATATACTGCTACTAATTTAAAATTAATGCGCCAATTTTTTATTTTTTCAAAAAGTCACACACTGTGCGACCAATTAACATGGAGCCATTATAGAACTCTTATAACATTAAAAGATGATAGTAAATTAAATTTTTTTATTAAATTAATTATTGAACAAAATCTTTCAGTTAGACAACTTCGTGAACGAATTAAAAATAAAGAATATGATCGATTAGATGATATTACTAAAGAAAAGTTAATAGATAAAAAGGAGACTACAGTAATAGATTTTATTAAAAATCCCATTGTTATAAAAAATAGCAATAATAGAGAAATAATTTCTGAAAAAGCATTACAAAAAGTTATTCTTGAAGATCTTCCATCTTTTTTAAAAGAGTTAGGTAATGGATTTACCTTTGTTGAAAACGAGTACAAAATTAAAATAGGTAATAGTTATAACTATATTGATTTATTACTTTATAATATTCGATTTAATTGTTATGTAGTAGTTGAATTGAAAGTTACTGAATTAAAAAAGGAACACGTTGGTCAAATAGAGGTATATATGAATTATATAGATAAAAACTTAAGAACAATAACTCAAGATAAAACTATAGGAATTATTATATGCAAAAAAGCTAATAAATTTATAATGGAATATTGTAGTGATAAAAGAATATTAAGCAAAGAGTATATACTGATATAAAGTATTTTTAGTCAATACAAAATTGTTGAAAAATTTAACTATTCAACATAAAGTGACAAATTCATCGCTCTTTTTTGTGTATAATTAATTTGATTAATATGAAAATATATTTAGATTTGGTATTTATACTTAATTTTATTTATGATCTATTATTAATGATGACTGTTGATATAACACTAAAAAGACACACTAAATTTATAAGATTAATATTTAGTGCTATTTTTGGGGCATTATCACTAGTTATATTATTTTTTCCTTGTGGAGAAATAATGTTATTTATTCTTAAAATTATTACAAGTGTTTTAATGCTTCTTATAGCCTTTGGCTATAGAAATATCAAATATTTTGCAACAAATATGATTTATTTATATATGTCTAGTGTAATACTCGGAGGATTTTTATATTTTTTAAATATCGAGTTTAGCTATAAAAGAGAAGGGATGTTTTTTTATTTTGATGGATTTAGTATCAATTATCTATTACTTTTAATAATTGCTCCAATTATTTTATTTTTATATGTTAAAGAACATAAAAAATATAAAAGTACATATAGTTATAATTATAAAGTAAGTATTGTTTTTAATAATGGTAAAGAATTAAATTGCAATGGTTTTTTAGATACTGGGAATAAACTGCGAGATCCCATAACTAAGAAATATGTCATATTAATTTCTAAAAAAATTATTGTACCATTTATTAATATTAGAAGTCCTATATATGTTCCTTACAAGGCTGTGGGTTATGAAGGTCTCATCAATTGTTATAAAATAAATTATTTAAAAATAAATAATCAAATATTTGATAATTATTTAGTAGGCATAGTTCCTGAAAAAATTAACTTAAATGGAGCAGATTGTTTACTTAATTCAAAATTAATGGAGGATATATGTTTAGAAAATTAATTGAAAAGTTGATAAAAAAGTATAATGAAGTGTTTTTTGTGGGAGCAACAGATAAATTGCCACCACCACTAAATCGAGAAGAAGAATTAGCTTTACTTATTAGATCTAAAGAAGGAGATATAAAAGCTCGTAATAAATTGATTGAACATAATTTACGTTTAGTAGTATTTTTGGCTAAAAAATATGAAAATACAACCTATGATATTGAAGATTTAGTAAGTATTGGTTCTATAGGTTTAATAAAGGGAATAAATACTTATAAAATTGATAAAAATATTAAACTAGCAACTTATGCATCACGTTGTATAAGTAATGAAATATTAATGTTTTTACGAAAAAATAAAAGAAAAAAGACAGAAATTTCTTTAGAAGAAGCTTTAAATTATGATAACGAAGGAAACGAATTACATTTGGAAGATATACTAGGTACTGATGCAGAATTAGTTCCTAAAGAATATGAATTAAAAGTAGATAAAGAATTGTTAAGTAAAGAAATTGCTACACTAAGTCCACGAGATAAAGAAATTATGACATTAAGATATGGTCTTAATAATACAATTGAATATACTCAAAAAGAAGTAGCAGATATGTTAGGAATAAGTCAATCTTATATATCTAGAATCGAAAAAAAAGTGATAAGAAAATTAAAACAAGTAATGCATTAATTATCCTTATCAAGAAATTTATCTAAAGAATATTCGTAATCTTTGGCAATGGTATATAAAAAATCTGTTTGGATAATCACTTTTCCTGTTTCATAAGCAGAATAAGTTGAAGAATTGATATTTAATTTTTTGCAAATTTCAGTTGCTTTAATATGTTTTTTTTTCCTTAAATTTTTTAAATTCTTACCGATAATTGCAGCATCAATATTAACTTTTTTATAATTACTTTTAATATCAGTAATTCCAGTTATATAATCAAAAGAAACTTCGTAGAATTCTGCAAGTAGATTTAATCGTGGAAGAGGTATTTGATCTCTACCTATTTCATAGCCGCTGTATGTTGAACGTTTAACATGAATTTTTTCTGCAACTTTTTCTTGAGTAATATTTTTATCTTCTCGTAAATCCCTAAGTCTTTCAAATAACATTGTTATCACCGTTTTAATTTTCTCATTATTAATATTATTTTCAGGTAAATGTGGGAAAATACGAGAAAATGTGATATTATTACTATGTAATAAGGAGGTAATATTTTGATAAAGATTACTAATGGTAAAGAATATTTTAATTTAAAGGAAAACGACTTAATAATTTGTGATAGAGGATATATTAAAAAACCAGTATTAGATTATTATTTGATAGAACTTTTAATTGTTAAAGAAGATAATTATTTAAAGGAAATTGTTAAAACTTATATTGGAGGAGACACAGTATTAGACACTTTTAAAAGTAAAAAATTATCTAATGATACTATTTTACTTAGTGAAAAAGATTATGTTAGATTAAAGAAAGTTTATACTAATATGTTAAGTAAAAATAATTTGCAAAAAAAAGCAATTATAGAAGCATATGCAGAACTTTTAAGTTTTGAATATTATCAAGCAACTGAAATAGAGGATTGTGCAAATGTTAGTAAGGATGAAATATTTGATGATGAATTATCAAGCATATACGATTATAAAAAATATAAAAAAGAAATATATAAAAGATCTGAAGAGATATTAAAAGATAAGTATTATTCTAAGTAAATGTATAAAAAATAAAAATTCTTTCCATAAATATAGAGAAAGGATTTTTATTTTATGGCTAAATATAAAGTAGATATAACAGGTTTAAATACTAGTGATATTAAGGTACTTAGTAATGAAGAAATGACTCATTTATTTGTTCGTTATCAAAATGGTGATCTAGAAGCTAAAAATGAGCTTATAAATGGTAATTTAAAATTGGTATTAAGTATATTAAGATCATTTAATCGTAAAGATAGTAATTTAGATGATTTATTTCAAGTTGGAGTTATTGGTCTTATCAAAGCGATAGACAATTTTGATTTATCATATGGCCTAAAATTAAGTACTTATGCAGTTCCATTAATAATTGGCGAAATAAAAAGATATATAAGAGATAATACGGCGATGCGAGTAAGTAGAAGCATTAAAGATTTGGCTTATCAAATAATTAAATTTAAAGATGATTATATTAAAGATAATGGCCTTGAACCTAAACCAGAATTGATTGCTAAAAGTTTAAATATTGCTGAATATCAAGTAGCATTTGCCTTAGATGCTTTAAAAGATCCTGCCAGTATATTTGAACCTATTTATAATGATGGTGGTGATACAATATATCTTTTTGATCAAATTGCTGATATTAAAGATAAAAATAGTGATAAAGATATGTTAATTTCTTTAAGAAAAGCTTTATTAAAAATAAAGGAAAGAGAAAAATCAATTTTATTAGAAAGATTTATAGTAGGTAAAACTCAAATGGAAATTGCAGAAGAATTGGGGATTAGTCAAGCACAAGTATCAAGAATTGAAAAAAGTGCTATTGAAAATGTCAGAAAATTGATAAAATAAGCATATAATTTATTGGTGAAAATATGTATTTAAGTGAGTTACAAAATAAAGACATAATAAGTGTCAAAACAGGAATTAATTTAGGAAGAATAGTTGATGTAGAAGTTAATGCTGAGGGTAAAGTAATAAGTTTTATAGCAGAAGAAAAAAAATTGTTTCGCAAGGTGCTAAAAAATAATGAACTAGCATTTTCTTTTAGTGATATAGTAAAAATAGGAACTGACGTCATACTAGTAAATAAATAAAAACTATGATATATTAATTATATGAGAAAGAAAAGTTTAATTATTGCAGCATTAATATTAATAATAGATCAGTTAATTAAAATAATGGTAGCTAAGAAATTTTCATATGGAACATTAAAAACTATTATTCCTAATTTTTTTTATTTAACTAAAGTTTATAATGATGGTGCTGCTTGGAGTATATTTTCTGGCTCAATTGCTTTTTTAGTGATTTTAGCTATAGTTGCTTTAATATTTTTATTAAACTATGAAAAAAGCTTTATAAGTAATAAGAAAAATATTATGGCTTTTGGACTTGTATATGGTGGTCTTTTAGGAAATTTAATAGATAGAGTTATGTATAATTATGTAATTGACTATATTAAATTAGTATTTGGAAATTATCATTTTCCAATATTTAATTTTGCAGATATGTCCATAGTAATTGGAGTTCTTTTAATATTTTGGGCGATTATAAGAGGAGAAGAAAAAAATGAAAGTAGAAGTAAAAAATGAAGATAATTTAAGAATAGATAAATATTTAGCAAATATTACAGATTATAGTAGAGAAACAATAAGTAAAATGTTAGCTTTAGATTATATTTTAGTAAATGAAAAAAAAGTAAAAGGAAGTTATAAAGTCAAAAATGGAGATTTAATAACTATCAAAGATGGTTATATTAAAGAAATGAATTTAAAGCCTCAAAAAATGCCTTTAGATATTGTTTATGAAGATAAATATTTAATGGTAATTAATAAACCGAGTGGTTTA
Organism: uncultured Bacilli bacterium; assembly: GCA_944363665.1. Taxonomy (GTDB): domain Bacteria; phylum Bacillota_I; class Bacilli_A; order RF39; family UBA660; genus Onthocola_B. The sequence continues at coordinate 7,648 of CALVUS010000035.1, forward strand.
GTTGTACATCCTGGAAATGGCAATGCTGATAATACTTTAGTAAATGGTCTTATGTATTATACTAATAATTTAAGTGATATTGGTGATGAATTTCGCCCTGGCATAGTGCACCGCTTAGATAAAGATACAAGTGGCTTAATGTTGGTGGCCAAGGATAATAAATGTCATGAATTATTGGCAGAAGATTTTAAGATGAAAAATATTCATCGTGAATATATAGCTTTGTTAGATGGTGTATTTCCCCAACAAAAAGCTATAATAGATGCTCCGATAGGAAGAAGTAAAGAAAACTTTCAAAAAATGGCTGTTGTTAGTGAGGGAAAACATGCTGTTACTCATGTAGAAGTTATTAAAAAATATCAAAATTATACTTTAGTTAGATTGGTTTTAGAAACTGGTAGAACCCACCAAATAAGAGCCCATCTTTCATATATTGGCTATCCAATACATAATGATCCTGTATATAATAATAAAAAAAGTGATGAATTTGGTCAATTTTTGCATTCAGAGTATTTAAAATTTACTCATCCGATTACTAAAAATGTATTAGAATTTCATGCAGATTTACCAAAAGAATTTAAAGATTTTTTAGATATTTTGGAAAAAAATAACTAAAATATACATCAAAGTATAAAATACTACTAAAAAGTAAGGAACGGAAGTAAGCTCATAACTACCAAATATTTTCTGGAAATTTTTTATTAGTAAAAATGCAAAGATGAATAAAATAATTCCAAAAAGTAAACTAAATATATAATTTTCAAAATAACATAAAAAGATTACAACTGCTATATTTAAAATATAATTGGTTAATAATATAAATAATGTATTTTCATTCATTAGATTATAATTGACTATCTTTAATATTGGAATTACTATTAATATTATCGAAATAATGTAAAATAAATAAAATATCATTCCTTGCACCTCTTTACTAAATATATGATTTATTGTAAAATAATAGAACGAGGAGAGTGTTTATGACTTCAGTTATGGTTCGTAAGAACGATCAAATAATGATGAGTTTAGTTCATTATTTTGTTACTAAAGAAAATTACTCACCAATACACGTTCAAGGGGTTAAAGATGAAGTATGGTTAGAAAATTTAAATGGACCATATAGAGTAATTAGGATTAGTAGCAATTCAATTATAAATGAAGAACAATATAATTTTGATGTTTTTAAAGTAAAACATGTAATTAAACAAATTAAGAAAAAAACTTTATCTTTCAAAATGAATACTTTGAATATCTATTTAGATATGAATAAAAAAGTAAAGGTAAATAACAATGATAATATATATAATATTAATGTAACTTCTTTAAATGAAGTAAAGAAAAATCCAAGCTTAAAAGCTATATTTCCCGATATCGATAAAGAGTTAATCGAAGCACATGATGGATTAGAATTAATAATTAATGTAACTAATGATATTAATGAAAAAACAGAAAAAGATAATCGTTTATTTGCTAAAGTTTTTTCTCCTAAAAAGATAATATTTACTAAGTTAATCGCACTAATTTGTTTTATTATGTATATAATATTGGTGATCAAAAGTGGTAACTTATTAATATTTGATGACGATACTTTGGCTTTGCTAGGTGCCAATAATTTAGCTTTAGTTAAAAGTGGCGAAATATGGCGATTACTTACAGCTGCTTTTTTGCACGGAGGATTAATTCATATTGTTGTTAATATGTATTCTTTATTTATTTTAGGTACCCAAGTAGAAACATTTATTGGTAAATGGAAATTCTTGTTTATATATATTATTAGTGCTATATCTGGTAGTTTACTTTCACTTGTTTTTGCAGAACCTAATGTTGTATCAGTAGGGGCTAGTGGAGCTTTATTTGGATTAATGGGTTCACTTTTATATTTTGGTTATCATTATCGTTTGTATTTAAGTGATGCGATTAAAAATCAAATAATTCCTATCATTATTATCAATTTATTAATAGGCTTTACTGTACCAAGGATTGACAATGTAGCTCATATTGGTGGTTTAATCGGTGGCTATTTAGCATCAATGGCCTTTGGTATTGAAAATAAAAGCGAAAAAAGAGATATGATTAATGGTTGGATAGTACTAATCTTGTATATTGCTTTTTTGAGCTATGTAGTATTTTTTGTAAGATGATTTGTCAAGATGAAGTCAAATTCATCTTTTTTGTTGGCAAATTATCTGTAACTACTAGTTTTTTTTTTTTTTTTTTTTTTTTTTTTTTTTTATATTATTTGTTTTTTTATTTATTTTTTTTTTTTTTTTTTTTTTTTTTTATTTTTTTTTTTTTTTTTTTTTTTTTTTGTATAATGGGAAAAAAATAGAGGTAGGTAAAATAAATATAATAAGATACTTGCATTACCTATACATTTTAGATATAATTTTATTATAGATAAATGATAAAATACGACAAGATATTTAAAAGTAATTTGTTATTATAAAAAGGAAGGATGATTGATATGCCAAGAAAAAATAAAAAAGAAATAATAATAACATTGATCGGAGTAATAACATTAATACTAGTAGTAAGTGGAGCAACAGTAGCATACTTTGTAGCTCAAAGTAGTGGAAATAAAACAGAAAATATGAATGTCATAACAGATACAACAGATATGCTAACATTTAATATCGCAAATGATATAAATATTAATGCTAATCAAGAAAACTTTGCTCCTAATGCGGGAGATATAACAAGTAGTACAACAGCAACAGCAACCCTAAAAGCTAATAATACAAATAACACTGCAACAGCAACATATAATATCTATCTAATAATAGAAGCAAATGATTTTGA
>CALVUS010000036.1 GCA_944363665.1 uncultured Bacilli bacterium
TTTCTTATTTTGCAAGCGGACATTTTGTTTTAAAAACAAAGTTAAAAAAGCGGACATTTTGTTTAAAAAGTCACAAATAAGTCTATAAACACTTGAATAAAATATATTGTCATGTTAAAATCTAAATAGTAAAGATAGATAAAAAATGAAGAAGGGGCACACTTGGAATTTTATGAATGAAAATAAATAATAGTAATACTGACAATGTTTATGCGACTAATATTTTATTTAAAGCTAGTATAGTATTTTGCTATTGGAATGCATATTGCATTTTTGACGGTATAAGATATTAAAAATAAAAAAAGGAGAATACAATGAAAACATTAAAAGATATTGATATAAGTGGTAAAAATATAATAATTAGATGTGATTATAATGTTCCTATGGAAGGCAATGTAATAAAAGATAATTCTAAAATTGTTAAAAGTTTACCAACTCTTAATTACTTACTTGATAACGGCTGTAAGATTGTTATTTTAAGCCATTTAGGACGAGTAAAAAGCGAAGAAGATAAAGAAAAAAATACATTAAAATACGTAGCTAAGGAATTAGCAAATTTGCTTGGTAAAGAAATCAAGTTTGTAGATAAATGTATTGGAGAAAGACTTAAAGAGTATGTTAATTCATGCAATAATAAAGATATTATATTATTAGAAAATACTAGATTTATGGATTTTCCAGAAAAATTAGAAAGTAAAAATAATTTGGAACTTGCTAAGTATTGGGCAAGTTTAGGGGACATATTTGTTAATGATGCATTTGGCTCATTACACCGTGCTCATGCATCAACTGCTGGTATTTGTAAATTTATCCCCCATTGTATAGGTTTTTTGGTTGAAGAAGAGCTAAAACATTTAAATATTTTAATTGAAAATACTCCACATCCTTTTTGTGTTTTTATGGGAGGTGCAAAAGTAGATGACAAGCTGCCAATTATTAAATCATTATTAGAACGATGCGACTATTTACTTACTGGAGGAGGCATAGCTAATTCCTTTTTAAAAGCAAAAGGGGCGGATGTTGGAAGTAGTATTGCAACAAACGATGAAAATATACTTAATGAACTTAAAAATTTGATGATTAAATATAAGGGAAAAATAATATTACCATTAGATTTTACCATTGATGATGGCGTAATATATGATATTGGAAGTAAAAGTTTAGATTTATATAAAAAGTATATTGTTAATAGTGAAATAATATTTGTTAATGGAACTTGTGGTAAGTTTGAAGATGAAAGATTTACGGAAGGAACAATTGGTCTGTTTAAAATATTAGCAATTAGTAATAAAATAATTATTGTTGGTGGTGGTGATACAGCTTCTGCGGTTAAAAAATTTGGCTTTGTTAATAGTTTTAGTTTTATTTCCAGTGGTGGAGGTGCAACACTAGAATACATCGCTGATAAAAAATTAGCAGCTTTAGAATGGATGGATTTATGAAATATTTAGTTTGTAATTTTAAAAATAAATTAATGAAAGAAGATATAATAAAATATAATAATAGAATCAAAGAAATAGAAGCTAAAAAGGTTAAGCTGATACTAGTACCATCTTTGCCATTTTTAGCTTATTTTGATGGTTCTAATTATAGTATTGGATCCCAAGATATAACATCATTTGCTGATAAAACTATTACAGGCGAAATTACGGGAGACCAGCTTAAAAGTATGAAAGTTGAATATGTAATAGTAGGACACAGTGAAAGAAGAATATATAAGCAAGAAATTAATATTGATTTTATCAATAAAATTAGTAATGCAATAGAAAGTGAAATAAATGTAATATATTGTATTGGGGAAACTTTAAAAGATAAAGAAGAAGGAAATACATATATTGTGTTAGAAAAACAGATAAGTGAAGTTTTGAATAATGTAGAACTAAAAAATATCATAATTGCTTATGAACCAGTTTGGGCGATAGGAACAGGTGTTACTCCACAAATAAAAGATATAAAAGAAACTGTTCAATTTATAAAAGATATAGTTGAAGAAAAATATGATACCAATTTTTTAGTTTTATATGGTGGTAGTATTAATAAAGATAATATTAAGGATATTAATAGTATTAAAAACGTAGATGGTTTTTTGGTTGGGAGTTCCTCGTTAAATGTTAGCAATGTAGAAGAAATTCTTATGGAAATAGAAAAATAGTCATTACTAGACAAGGATTTACAGGTATTTACAGAAGTCGACAAAAGTTTTTGTAGTAATTTGTAGGATAGTAATTTATAATGGAGACATGTGCAGCAATAAATATTTAATAAGGAAAGGAACAAAATGAGAAAAACAATAAGAGTTGTCATGATAGATGATAACGAAGCAGTATTAAGCAGTGTAAAGAAGTATTTTAAAGAAAACGAAATAATAGAAATAGTAGGAACATATAAAGATGGAAAAGAAGGATTAGAATATTTAAAAGAACAAAAAGAAGAGTATGATCTGGTATTATTAGATATTTTATTGCCAAGAATAGATGGAATTAAAATATTAGAAGAAATGAGAAAATCTAATATAAGTAAGAAAGTAATAGTATTATCAAGTTTTAAAGATGATTATACAATAAAGAAAATACAGAAATTAGGAGCAGAATACTATTTATTAAAACCAGTTGAATTAGAGGTATTAGAAGGAAGAATAGAAGAGATATTTAAAGAAAAGATAGAAGTCAAAAAAGAGAACAATTTAAGTGTAGAAATAGAAGTAAGTACAATATTACATGATTTAGGAATACCAAGTCATGTAAAGGGATATAGATATATAAGAGAAGGAATAATGTTATTATATACAGGAGAAGAAGCAAATAGATTAATAACCAAGGAAATATATCCTGAAATAGCAACAAAGTATCAAACGACAGCAACAAGAGTAGAAAGAGCAATAAGACATGCAATAGAGATAAGTTGGATAAGAGGAGATATAAAATTAATGGAAAAAATATTTGGGAATAGTGTTGATTTTGAAAGGAGTAGACCAACGAATTCAGAATTTTTAACTACTATTGCTGATAGAATTAAATTACATGAAAAATTGTTAATAAAATAAATAGCCTCGCTTAAGCGGGGCTTTAAATTACTTAAATATACAAAATACTGCATATAAGGGAATTGATTTAATATTATTTTCAAAGCCAAAATTTTTAGTAGATATCCTAATGCAATAGGCTGGCCTATATTTATTTATATACTCGTTTAAACTTTTGCTAGTAGTTCTTTTGCTAGATTTAACTTCAATAGGTATAATTTTATTATCAATTTTAACTAAAAAATCTATTTCATATTTTTGAAAATTGTAAAAATATAATTCTTTTGTTTTAGAATAGATTTCACATGCTATGTAATTTTCTATCAAGGCACCTTTAAATTGAAATTTTTCTTCTGTTAATATTTCCCGATAATTTATATTAGATAAAGATCTTAATAGTCCGACATCACTTAAATATATTTTAAATTTGTTATTATTTACATAAGCCTTTAATGGTATTTCATTCTTTTCAATCAAATTACTTTTAAGTATCATGTTACTTGCTATTAGCCAATCTAAACTGCTTTCATATCTAATTTTTCTAGCATCCTTATCTACAATACTATATTTAAAAATATTATTTTCTCTTGCTAATTCGTTCGGTATAGCCATATATATTTTATTATTTTTAATACTTTCTGTATTTTCAGTATATTTATTCATGTCTGCTAAATAGGAAGTGATTATTATATCTTGAATATCAAAATTAACTAAATTTATTTTTTGCTCATTTTCAATATAATTAGCTATTATTGCTGGCATACCACCTAAAATAAGATATGTATTAAAAAGATCAATAGCTTTTTTGTGAAGTGCTTCAACCATTTTTTCATTAGTTTTAAAATGTAATTCTATTTCCTTAATTAGCTTTTCTTCTTTAATATTTATTAAAAATTCTTCAAAATCCATTGGATAAAGATATTTAATTACCACTTTCCCAACTGGAAAGGAAGAATGCATTCTATTTAGTTTAACACCTAGTAAAGAACCTGCGGTAACAATTTTATATGGCTTTTCACTTTCAGCAAAATATTTTAGAGAATTTATAGCTTCTTCACTTACTTGAATTTCATCGATAAAGATAATTGTATTTTCAACATTAAAATCTATTTTTTTATATATTTGAATATTTTCAACAATCCTATCTGGATCTAATGTTGCATCAAAAATTGAAACTATATCTGGCTCTTTTTCTAAATTTATATAAATATAATTGGGATAATTTTCTTGACAAAATTTTTTTAGTACATATGTTTTCCCAGTTTGTCTAGCTCCAATTAGCATTAGAGGCAATTTAAAATCGTTTTTCCAATTTATTAAGTCATTATATATTTTTCTATACATTTTATCACCAATTTAATAATATCATAAAACGTACAAAATGTACATATTTTTATTAAAAAAACGTACAAAACGAACGAAAAATAATACTTTTCTTTAAAATTATAGGTAATATAAGATATTTAGACAAGGATTTACAGGCATTTACAGAAGTCGACAAAAGTTTTTGTAGTAATTTGTAGGATAGTAATTTATAATGGAGACATGTGCAGCAATAAATATTTAATAAGGAAAGGAACAAAATGAGAAAAACAATAAGAGTTGTCATGATAGATGATAACGAAGCAGTATTAAGCAGTGTAAAGAAGTATTTTAAAGAAAACGAAATAATAGAAATAGTAGGAACATATAAAGATGGAAAAGAAGGATTAGAATATTTAAAAGAACAAAAAGAAGAGTATGATCTGGTATTATTAGATATTTTATTGCCAAGAATAGATGGAATTAAAATATTAGAAGAAATGAGAAAATCTAATATAAGTAAGAAAGTAATAGTATTATCAAGTTTTAAAGATGATTATACAATAAAGAAAATACAGAAATTAGGAGCAGAATACTATTTATTAAAACCAGTTGAATTAGAGGTATTAGAAGGAAGAATAGAAGAGATATTTAAAGAAAAGATAGAAGTCAAAAAAGAGAACAATTTAAGTGTAGAAATAGAAGTAAGTACAATATTACATGATTTAGGAATACCAAGTCATGTAAAGGGATATAGATATATAAGAGAAGGAATAATGTTATTATATACAGGAGAAGAAGCAAATAGATTAATAACCAAGGAAATATATCCTGAAATAGCAACAAAGTATCAAACGACAGCAACAAGAGTAGAAAGAGCAATAAGACATGCAATAGAGATAAGTTGGATAAGAGGAGATATAAAATTAATGGAAAAAATATTTGGGAATAGTGTTGATTTTGAAAGGAGTAGACCAACGAATTCAGAATTTTTAACTACTATTGCTGATAGAATTAAATTAAAACGTAAAGAATATATTGGATAAAGGCTTTAAGTCTTTTTTATTTTGTAAATAAGCTATGACTTTTTTGACTTTTGTTATTATCAAAATTATGTTATTATAAGGTTGAAGGTGAAAATATTGAAAAAAATTTTAACAATTATTTTTGATGGCTTTGGAATTAGAGAAGATGAAAAGGGAAATGCTGTAAAGTTGGCAAAAATGAATAATTTTACAAATTTGTGGCAAAAATATCCCCATTCTTTATTGGATGCATCTGGTGAAGCAGTTGGGTTAAATGTTGGTCAAATGGGAAATAGTGAAGTTGGTCATCTAACTATTGGAGCTGGCAGAATAATTAAACAGCCAGAAATTTTAGTTAATGATTTTTTTTCAAATATACCTTTAGAAAATAAAAATGTTAATAAACTGTTATCATGTGCTGATAAAGATATTCATATTATGGGGCTTTGCAGTGATGGAAATGTTCATGCAGGGATAGATGATTTTTTAAATATGTATCAATTTTTGGTTAATAACAATTTTAAAAAGATTCACTTTCATTTAATTACAGATGGTAGAGATACACCTGTAAAATCATCTTATAAATATATAAAAATGATTTTTGATAAAATAAAAGAGAATAATGTTGGTGATATAGCAACTATTTGTGGTAGATATTACGGAATGGATCGTGATCAACACTGGGAAAGAACGAAAACTTACTACGATTTAGTAGTTAATGGTATTGGAAAAAGTTCATTAGATATTGAAAGATCAATCATTGCTAGTTATGATAATGGCTTAACTGATGAATTTATTAAACCTATTATTGCATCTAGCAATACCATTAAAGATGATGATGTTATAATATGGATGAATTATAGAGTTGATCGTTCTAAACAAATACTTAATGCAATTGTAAATGGAGATACGTTTAATAATTTTGCTGTTAAACATTTACCAAATACCTTTGTTTTTAGTTTTTTTCCTATTGATAAAAAAATCAAAACTTTGAATTTGATTGAACATGTAGAAGTTACTCATACTTTAGGATTATATTTAAGTGAATTAGAATTTACTCAAGCCAGAATTGCAGAAAGCGAAAAATATCCTCATGTTACATATTTTTTTGATGGTGGATATGATGGAAAAATTGACAAATGCGATAAATTTAATATCCCATCTCCAAATGTTGCGACTTATGATCTAAAACCAGAGATGAATTGTGTTGAAGTTACAAAAAAAATTGTTAGTGCTATGAATAATGATTATGATTTTATTTTAGCGAATTTTGCTAATCCAGATATGGTGGGACATACTGGAAATCTCGATGCAACAATTAAAGCTTGCATGGCTTTAGATATATGTTTAGGTAAAATATTGGAGAAGGCTGAAGAAAATTTTTATAAAATAATTATTTTATCTGACCATGGTAATGCTGATGTAATGATTAATGCCGATGACAGTCCGTGTACTACTCATACTACTAGCCAAGTACCTTTTACAATTTGTGACGATAAAATTAAATTGAGAGAAACAGGTTCACTGGTAAATGTTGCTCCGACCATTCTTGATTATATGGATATATCTTTGCCAGATGAAATGAAAGAAACAGAATCATTAATAGTAAATGAATAAGTGTGGTGTTTGTTGATAACGTGGTAGTTATCAACATTTTATATTTCAAAAAAATTCAAAAAAATTTTATAATTAGGCATTTTTTTGTTGCAATTTCATAAATTATGGTGTTATAATTGTAAACGTATGACTGCGTTGATGTGCAAGGTTACTGATACACTAGGGTAAGTTGGTAACAAAAATGTGGATTGGAGAACTTGTGCGGAGTATGTCTATACTAGATATAGGCGAAAGGAGGACATGCAAGTGTCAAGTACAAAAGTGAGAATCAATTTGAAAGCTTACGATCATCGTTTGTTAGATGTTGCGGCAGGAAAAATTGTGGAAACTGTTAAAAGAACTGGTGGTGAAATTTCTGGACCTGTTCCCCTACCAACAGAAATTGAAAAGGTCACAGTTTTAAGGGCAGTACACAAATATAAAGATGCTAGAGAACAATTCGAAAGAAGAACTCATAAAAGATTAATCGATATTAAAAATCCTAGCAAAGAAACAATCGATGCATTAACTCATTTAGATTTACCGAGTGGTGTTAATGTAAATGTAAAATTATAATAGGAAAGAAAGGAATTGAAAGTATGAAAGGAATCTTAGGACGCAAAGTTGGAATGACTCAAGTATTTACTAAAGATGGTAAACTTATTCCTGTTACAGTTATAGAAGTTGAACCAAATGTAGTAATGCAAGTTAAAACTGTTGATAAGAATGGTTATAACGGAATCCAATTGGGCATATTTGAAAAAAAAGAAAAAAATGCAAATAAACCAGAAATGGGAAATGCGAAAAAAGCCAATACAACACCTAAGCGCTTCTTAAAAGAAATTAGAGATGTAGATGCAACTTATAATATTGGCGATACTATTAAAGCTTCAATATTTGAAGTAGGAGAAATAGTTGATGTAACAGGAACTAGTAAAGGAAAAGGTTTTCAAGGGGTTATTAAAAGACACAATCAATCTCGTGGCCCTATGGGACATGGCTCACATTACCATAGAGGACCTGGTTCACTAGGAACTATGTTACCAAAAAGAGTTTTAAAAGGGAAAAAATTAGCTGGACACATGGGTGTTGATACAGTTACTATTCAAAATTTAGAAATTATTGAAGTAAACGAAGCAGAAAATTATATTTTAATAAGCGGAAATGTTCCAGGAGCAAAAAATTCTTTAGTGTTAATAAAATCTGCAGTAAAAAATTCTCGTAAAGAAGATCCAAAAGAAATTCTTGTATATGAAAAAGAAAATGCAACTGATGAAGTGGTTGGAGAAACTACAAGTGTTGAAGAAATACAAGAAGAAGTAAATTCAGATAGTGAAGTTGCTGAAGATACTGCAGAAGAAAAAGAAGAAAGCAAGTAATCATTTACTTGAGAAAGGATTTAATTATGACAAAGATAAGTGTTAAAAATCTTAAAGGTGAAAAAGTTAGTGATTTAACATTAAAAGATAGTGTATGGAACATTGAAGTAAATAATGATGCCTTAAAGAAGATGATTCGTTTACAACTTGATGCAACTCGTCAAGGAACCAGAAAAACTAAAAATAGAAGTGAGGTTTCTGGTGGTGGAAGAAAACCTTGGAAACAAAAAGGTACGGGTCGTGCACGTCAAGGTAGTATCCGTGCTACACAATGGAGAGGCGGCGGAATACCATTTGGTGTAGAGCCAAGAGATTTCACATTTAAAATTAATAAGAAAGAAAGAGTTTTAGCAATAAAGAGTGCTTTAACATTAAAAAATACAGCTAAAGAACTAGTTGTGGTAGATAATTTTAATTTAGAATCCACTAAAACTAAAGATGCTTTAAGGATGCTAGATGCTTTAAAATTAGATAGTAAAATATTATTTGTTACAAGCGATGATGCTGAAAACTTATATTTAGCAACTAGAAATTTGCCAAATGTATTAGTTATTTATGCTGATGAAGTAAATTGTTACGATGTTGTAAATGCAGATATTTTAGTTTGCGATGAAGAAGCAATCAAAAAAATAGAGGAGGTGCTTAAATAATGAGACATTATTCAGACATTATTATTGCACCAGTCATTACTGAAAAATCAATGGCTAATAGACAAAATAATGTATATACATTTAAAGTTGTTAAGGATGCGAATAAAACTGAAATTAAAAGAGCAGTTGAAGAAGCATTTAAAGTAAGTGTTAAAAGTGTAAATACGTTAAATACAAAATCAAAAAGAAGAAGAGTTGGAAGATACTCAGGAAGAACTAAGACTTATAAAAAAGCTATTGTTACTTTAGAGTCAGGTTCTTCAATAGATATTTAGTGAGGAGGATAAAATGGCTATAAAACATTATAAACCAACGACAAATGGACGTCGGGGAATGAGTACACTTGTAAATGAAGAACTTACAAAATCAGCTCCTACTAAATCATTACTTAAGAAAAAAAGTAAAACTGGTGGTAGAAATAATCAAGGTAAAATGACTGTTCGCCATATAGGTGGTGGAGAAAAAAGAAAGTATCGGATAATCGATTATAAAAGAAATAAGATTGGTATTACTGGCCGAGTAGCAACTATTGAATATGATCCAAATAGAACTGCAAATATTGCTTTGATTAATTATAAAGATGGGGAAAAAAGATATATTATTGCCCCAAATGGCTTAAAAGTTGGAGCTATAATTGAAAATGGTGAAAGTGCAGATATAAAAGTTGGAAATGCACTTCCACTTAAAAATATTCCAGTTGGTACAACTATCCATTGTATTGAACTTCAACCAGGCAAAGGTGCTGAAATATGTCGAAGCGCAGGTGCTAGTGCTCAAATTTTGGGACGTGAAGGAAAATATGTAATGGTTCGTTTACAATCTGGAGAAACAAGATTGATACTTGGAAATTGTATGGCAACAATTGGTGTTGTTGGCAATGAAGATTATAAGTTAGTAAATCTTGGTAAAGCGGGACGTAAACGTCATATGGGTATTAGACCAACAAATCGTGGATCTGTTATGAACCCTAATGATCACCCACATGGTGGTGGTGAAGGTCGTGCTCCTGTTGGACGTAAGAGCCCAATGACACCTTGGGGTAAACCTGCTCTTGGTGTAAAAACTCGTAAAAGTAAAAAGAAAAGTGAAAGACTAATTGTAAGTAGAAAGGCAAAATAGGTGAGATTTATGGCAAGAAGTTTGAAAAAAGGACCTTATGTCGCTGAATCATTAATGAAAAAGGTTCAAGAAATGAATAAAAGTAACAAGAAAACAGTTATTAAAACATGGTCAAGAAGATCTACTATT
>CALVUS010000037.1 GCA_944363665.1 uncultured Bacilli bacterium
AAGAGAATAGAAGATAATCTAAAGAAAGAAACATATTTAAGAATTGGCCGAGAAGAAGGAAAAGAAGTTGGGCAAAAAGAAGGACGTGCAGAAGGTGAAGTAATTGGTGCAAGAAAGACTACTTTAGAAAAAGCAAAATTGATGTTAGAAAATGGCATTGATATTAAATTAATAGAAAAGATAATGGGTTTAAGTGAAAAAGAAATAAAATCTTTATAATAATAATAATAATAATAATAATAATAATAATTAATAAAAAAATTTTTCAACAGTGAATTTGAAAAATTTTTTTATTAAACTTAAATAATGTTCATTGTTTAGATACTAAGGATGTCTGTGCAGTTATAATAGATATGTAACATTTATTCCAATTTGCCATCAAAATTTCAGGAACCGATAATGTGGTAATAAGGCTGAAAGGCAGTAATAAATGCTACGCATATAACAGCCTACCACATTATCCCTAAAATTTTAATGTTTTCTCGGCATAAAAGTTACATATCTATTTTTTAAATAACTGCACAGTGTAGGTTTGTCAAACCAAATCCAACTAAATTTTTGGAAAGGATGTGATAAACCAAGATGAGTAAACCAAAAATTACTCAGCAAATGAGATACCGTGAGTCTCTCATTAAATACGCCGATAAATACGGCGTATCAAAAGCAGCTCGTAAATACAACACATGTAGGCAAAACATCTATCGCTATCGTAAAAGATACAATGGTGATATTCGTTCTTTGGCGGACTACAGTCGTAAACCTAAAAGTCATCCTAATCAACATACTTCTGAAGAAATAAAACTTATCAAAGATATGTTTAAAAGAAATGTTGATACTGGTTTGGTTGTGTTTTGGGTTAAGTTAAAGCAAAGGGGTTATACTAGATCAATATCTAGTTTATATACCCAAATGAAAAAACTTAACTTAAAATTTCAAGATAAAAAGAAAAAAAGAAAACACAAAACCAAACCTTATAAGCAGATGACTTTTCCAGGAGAACGAATACAGATAGATGTTAAAACCGTTCCATCTAAATGTATTGTAGGCCAGTTCAAATTGTATCAATATACCGCAATTGATGAATTCTCTAGATATCGGTACTTACAGATATATGGCGAGAAATCTACATATACTTCATACAAGTTTTTGTTAGAAGTAATTAAAAGATTTCCATTTAAAATTTATACTGTAAGAACCGATAATGGATTAGAATTCACCAAACGGTTAATTGCAAAAAATGAAAATAATCTTACTATATTTGAACATGGCCTAGCTAAGGCGGGTATCCACCATGACTTTATTAAACCTTACACACCAAAACATAATGGTAAGGTTGAAAGAAGTCATCGGAAGGATAATGAACGGTTTTATTCTACTCGCCGCTTTTATTCAATTGAAGATGCCAATAAGCAGTTGCAATCATACCTTAAGGAATATAACAATTTTCCTATGCAACCACTTGATTGGAAATCTCCAATTGAAGTGCTTCGTGATTATTTTAACAAGTTAAAATAATCTATAGTTGGTCTGTCGTGACTTTGTCACTTATGTTTGACAAACCTACAGTTCATTGTTTAGATACTAAGGATGTCAAGCTTGTTTGCCTTTGATTCTTATGATATAATTATGATTATGGTGATACATAGTGAAAGATAAGAATGTTGTGTTTATGGGAACCCCAAACTTTTCAGTTCCTGTTCTTAAAATGCTGATTGAAAACACTAATGTTATAATGGTTGTAACTCAACCCGATAAAGAAGTTGGTAGAAAAAAGGTATTACAATACAGTCCGGTCAAAAAAGTAGCAATGGAAAATAATATTCCGGTATTTCAACCAAAGAAAATAAAAAATGATTATAATGAATTAGCAAATTTAGAAATAGATTTAATTGTAACATGTGCCTATGGTCAAATAATACCAAAAGAAGTATTGAATTTGCCAAAATATGGTTGTATAAATGTCCATGCATCTTTGTTACCGAAGTATCGTGGTTCTGCTCCAATTCAATGGGCTATATTAAATGGGGATAATAAAACAGGTATAACAATTATGTATATGGATGAAGGTATGGATACTGGTGATATTATTGCTGAATCTGAAATAGAAATTACTAAAGAGGATAATGTGGGAACTATGCATGATAAATTAGCAATATTAGGTAAAGATACATTATTAGAAATGCTTCCGAAGATATTTGCCAAAACTGCTAAAAGAATTAAACAAGGAAATGAATTTAGTTTGGCTCCAATGATAAAAAGAGAAGATGAAAGAATTGATTTTAATGATGTAGGTATCAATATCATTAATAAAATAAGAGCTTTTGATCCATGGCCTTTAGCAAATATTTTAATAGATAACCGGGAAATGAAAATAGTAAAAGCTGAGTTTGAAGCATGTAATGTAACTAATGTAGGTAAAATAGTAGAAATAAGTAAAAATAAATTAGGTATTAGCTGTCAAGATGGTATTATTTATTTAATAAAAGTAAAACCTTTTGGCAAGAAAATAATGGATATTGAAAGCTTTTTAAATGGAATAGATAAAAAGGAATATATAAATAAGGTGGTTAATTAATGCAAAATAATAATAGTTTTTGGAAAACAGAAAAAGGAAAGGCATTAATAAAATTAATTGGTTGGCTGATATTTATAGTATTATTAATAATTTTTATTGTTTTTAGTGAAAATAGTAATCAAGATAGTGATATTAATGCTGGTAATGAAAGTAATACGGACGAAATAGAAAAAAAATCTAATAATTTCCAAGAGTATTCTGTTATGATTGATAAATTACTAGAAAATAATTTTGAATACAAATATGTAATTACGAAAACAAATGAAAAGATTGTGTATGCAGGAATAAAAGCTTTTGAAGAAGATTTAGGTTATAGAGAAACAAATAATGAAATAATTAAATATTATATAAATAGTACAGGTATATATAAAGTGAATTTGGATAATAGAGAATTAATTGATAATTTGTATTTGGATTTAGATAGCAATTATTTTGACCTAACCATGATTTTTTCTAAATTAAATTCTTACTTATATGAAATAGAAGAAAATGATAATTCAAGAATAATTATTTACAAAGATAGTGATTTAGAAATTGCTAAAGTAATAACTGATTTAGACAATATAACTAATATAAGCATGACAGTTGGTGATATAACTTATGAGTGGGAATTTACAAAAATAGGGGAGTGTGCTAAAATAGTTTTCTAGAAAAACAGAGTAGGGGATAAAATGAATAAATGGATAAAGATTATAATTACAAATACTTTTACTATGATTAGAATTGTGGGAATATTTTTGATTATACCATTTTTTAGTATATATGGAGGTAATATTACTGCAATATTATGTGCAATTTGTTTTTTGTCGGATTTTATTGATGGTTTTTTAGCTAGAAACTTAAATACATCGACATTTTTTGGCAGTCTTTTTGACAGTGCTAGTGATAAGCTATTTTTGATTGTCAACTTATTATTATTAATAAAAATTACTCCATTTACTATAATTGTCATATTGCTTGAATTAAGTATTGCTATTGTACAATTTTTAAAATATTATCATAACTTTAATGTACAAGCAAATATAATTGGCAAATTAAAGATGTGGGTTGCTGGAATAATTATAACAATTTTATATTTTTTAGTTGATCAAAATTTAAAAACAAATAGTTATAATTTAGTATTATTACCTCTTATAATAATTGAATTATTAACTTTAGGAAGTTATATTTGGGAATTTGCTACAAATAAGGGAAAAATTAGTGAACAAGAAGTAAAAAAGAGAAAAGACCATGAAAAAGTTTTGTCTAGGGAATTAAGCAATATTGGTTTAACAAAATTGTTATTTGAACCAGCTATTTATGAAAAATATAAAAATGAAGGGAATTTAAAGTTAGTTAAAAGTTTAGCTACAAAGAAAAAATATGAAAAATAATATATTTGGTTATACTAGAGAAAAATTGGCAAATTATTTTGTTAGTATTGGGGAAAAAGCTTTTAAAGCAACCCAAGTTTTTGAATGGCTTTATATTCATAAAGAAAAAGATTTTAGGAAATTTAGTAATATAAAAAAAGACATAATTGAAAAATTGCAAAAAGATTTTAATAATGATTTTATTAAAATAGAAAAAGTATTAGAAGGAGTAGATGTAAAAAAATTTTTATTTCGACTATTAGATGGCGAAAAAATTGAAGCGGTATTAATGGAACACAATTATGGGTTATCTGTATGTGTTTCCAGTCAGGTTGGTTGTAATATGGGATGTCGATTTTGTGAAAGTGGCCGACTTAAAAAGGTACGTAATTTAGATACTTATGAAATTGTTGAACAAATACTGCTAATAGAAAATTATATTAATAAAAAGATTAATAGCATCGTAGTTATGGGAATTGGTGAACCATTTGATAATTATGATAATATAATTGATTTTATTAAAATTATTAATGATGCTAAAGGCCTTGCAATTGGTTCAAGACATATTACGGTATCTACTTGTGGGTTAGTTCCCAAAATAGAAGATTTTAGTAATTTAAATCTGCAAGTTAATTTAGCCTTATCTTTACATGGAGCAACTGATGAAGTACGAAATAAAATTATGCCTGTAAATAAAGTGTATAATGTTGACACTGTAATTGACTCAATTAAGAAATATATTACTAAAACTAATAGACGAGTAACTATCGAATATGTTATGCTTAATATGGTTAATGATTATGCTGATGATGCATTAGCATTAGCCAAACTTTTAAAAGGAATGAATGTCTATGTCAATTTAATTCCATATAATGAAACCAAAGCTCAAGAATTCAAGAAAAGTAGTAAAGAAAGAATTACTAATTTTTATAATATTTTAAAGAGTAAGGGAATAAATGTTACTGTAAGAAGAGAATTTGGTGGTAATATAAAAGCGGCATGTGGACAATTAAGAAGTGAGAGTGATTAATACGAAAACTTTTTATTTAACTGATACAGGAAGAATTAGAGAACATAATGAAGACAGTGTTACGATACTTAAAAATCTAAATGATGAATATTTATTAGTTGTTGCAGATGGAATGGGAGGTCATCGTAAGGGTGAAGTGGCTAGTGCTCTTACTGTAACTCATTTAGGTAAAAGATTTACTGAAAGTGCTTCAGTAGGGACCAAGACCGATGCTGTTAATTGGCTTAGTGATAACATTAGTGAAATTAATCGAGAAATTTTAGATTACGGAGAAAAAAATGAAAACTCTAAGGGGCTAGGAACTACAGTGGTGGTAGCTATAGTTACTAAAGATTTTTTGATATTTGCTAATATTGGTGATTCATCAGGCTATGTATTAAAAAATAATAAATTGCATAGAGTTACAAAACCGCATACTTTAGTAAATTTGTTAGTTGATGCTGGTGACTTAACAGAAGAGGAAGCTAAAAATCACCCTAAAAAGAATGTATTGATGAAAGCTTTAGGAGCAGCTGAAAAAGCTGAACCTGATATATTTGATGTAGATAATGAAAGTGATGCAGTTTTTTTATGTAGTGATGGTGTAACATCGATGTTAAGCGATGAACAAATTGAAAAAGTTTTATTAGATAAAGACCTAAACGTTGAAGAAAAAGTAATTAAACTGATAAAAAAATGTAATGCTAGAGGGGGTACAGATAATATTTCAATTGCTTATTTAGTTAGAGAAGGGGATGATTAGTATGATCATGAAAGGACAAAAGATTAGTGATAGATACCAGATAATTAAATCGATTGGTGAAGGTGGTATGGCTAATGTCTATTTAGCTTATGATACAATTTTAGATCGAAATGTTGCAGTTAAGGTTTTGCGAGGAGACTTAGCAACTGACGAAAAATTTGTCCGTCGTTTTCAAAGGGAAGCATTATCAGCTAGTTCTTTATCAAATCCTAATATTGTAGAAGTTTATGATGTTGGTGAAGATAATGGTGAATACTATATTGTTATGGAATATGTTGAGGGAAAACATTTAAAAAATTTATTGAAAAAACGTGGTAAACTTACAGTTCCCGAAGTAATTGATATAGTGCTTCAAATAACAAATGGATTAAGTGTTGCTCATGATTCATATATAATTCATAGAGACATAAAACCACAAAATATACTCATACTAGATAATGGGCTAATTAAAATTACGGATTTTGGCATTGCGGTTGCGATGAATGCTACTCAACTTACTCAAACAAATTCGGTAATGGGAAGTGTTCATTACTTACCACCGGAACAAGCAAGTGGCAAAGGAGCAACTTTGCAAAGTGATATTTATTCAATTGGTATTTTAATGTATGAACTTTTAACTGGAAAATTGCCATTTAAAGGAGACAATGCAGTGGAAATTGCTTTAAAACATTTAAAAGAACCGATGCCGAGTATTCGTGATGAAATACCTGATATTCCGCAAAGTGTTGAAAATATTATCTTGAAAGCTACAGCTAAAAATCCTAAAAATAGATATGCAGATGCTAGAGAAATGCACGAAGATTTAAAAACATGCTTGGATGAATCAAGAGCAAATGAGCTTAAAATTACATTTAAATATCCAGAGCATGATTATGATGATACAAAACTTTTGAAAACTGTTAAACAAGCTGAAAAAACTGATAAAAAAGTGAAAAAAGAAGTAAAGGATGGTGACGATAAAATAGCCAAAAAAGTTACAAAAAAAGATAGTACCTCCCAAAATAAAGTGCTTATTATTTTAGCCAGTATATTTGTGGGATTAGTAGTAATAATTACAACTATTTTTGTTTTAATACCTTATATAACATCATCCAAACAAGAAGAAGTACCAGATGTTTCAGGATATACTGTCAATGAAGCAATAGATGCTTTACAAGATGCTGGCTTTGTAGTTGCAGATGAACAAAGAGAAGAAGCTAGTGATTCCATAGATGAAGGTAAAGTTACAAAAACTTCTCCAGCAGCTGGTTCGATTAGAAAAGAAGGCACAGAAATAATTCTTTATATTTCTTTAGGAGATGTTACTGTAGAAATAGAAGATTATACTGGAGAAAACTATAATGAAGTAAAAGGAAGACTTGAAGCACTTAATTTAGTAGTTTATGTCGAAAGTAGAGATATCCCAGAAGGTGATGATCCAGCTGATTATGAAGAGGGAACCATTATGGATCAATCAGTTGAACCAGGGAAAAGATTACCAGAAGGAGATTCTATAACTCTTTATATACCAAAGTTGGACAATAAGTATCCGGATTTTGTTTTAGATGAATACACAGTTGCAGAAGTAGAAGAATTTGCTGAGGACTACGGAATTAATCTAATAATTAATTATCAAGATACAACAGAATATGAACCTGGAACGATAATTGATCAAAGTCGTCCAGCCGGATCTAATGTTGTAAATGGGGCAAGACTTACTATAACAGTAGCTCGAGAACCTCAAGAAATAGAAGTTGATCCAGATGAGGGCTTGGAATAATGCAAGGTAGAATAGTTAAACAAATAAGTAATCAATATACAGTAGAGATAAACGATGAAAAATATATTTGTACTGCCAGGGGAAAGTTCCGCAATTTAGGACTTTCCCCTGTTGTTGGTGATGTAGTTGAAATAGATACTGGTAATTTAACTATTGAAAATATACTGCCTAGAAAAAATAAATTAGATCGACCAGTAGTTGCTAATGTCGATTGTGCTTTAATAGTAACTAGTGTTAAAAAACCAGATTTATCTTTAACTTTATTAGATAAATTATTAACTATAGTTATTGTCAATAATATTGAACCTATTATATTACTTACTAAAATGGATCTATTAACTAAAAAAGAGTTATTAGAATTAAAACCGACTTTAAAATATTATGAATCTTTAAATATTAAAATTATTCCCAATACTAAAATACATAAATTAAAAAAAATACTTAAAAATAAATTAGTAGTATTAACGGGTCAAACGGGTGCGGGAAAATCGACATTTGTTAATAAATTAGATAAAAATTTACATATTGAAACTAATCCAATTAGTGAATCTTTAAATAGAGGAGTTCATACAACTAGACATACAGAAATTTATAAAATTGGTAAACTATATTTGGTTGATACTCCAGGATTTAGTGCTCTTGATATAAAAAATATTACTCCAGCGGAACTTAAAAATGCTTTTTGGGAGTTTAAAAAAATAAACTGTTTTTATAAAGATTGTTTTCATAATAATGAAAAAGATTGTGGTATAAAAGATGCTTTAAGTAAAGGATTAATTATACCATCTAGATATATTAATTACATTAGATTTTTAAAGGAGATAAATGAAAATAGTAGTAAGTTATATAAATAGTATTTATGATATTAGAAAAACAATAAAAAAAATAGATTTATCTATTGCTGATGGGATTCATGTTGATTTGATGGATGGCATGTATGTTGCTAATAATAATTTAGATGTATCTTTATTACCAGAACTATTTAAAGGTATATCTAAACCATTAGATATTCATTTAATGGTTTTAAAACCATCAAAATATTTAGATATATTATATAAATTAATTCCAGATTGTATTTATATACATCCTGAAACCGAACAAGATCCAATTACAGTTATTAAAAATATTAAAGAACATTGTAATGTAGGTATTGTCATTAATCCTAATCAAAATATAGAAGGATTTAAAGATTATTTAAAATATATCAATAGAGTATTGTTAATGAGTGTAATTCCTGGTAAGGGAGGACAAAAGTTTATAGAAAATACTAAAGATAAATTAGCTGAGTTAAAAAAATATCAAGAAAAATATAATTTTGAAATATATATTGATGGAGGTATTAATGCCGAGACTATAAAAGAAGTAAAGGGTGCTGATGGGGTAGTTTCTGGATCGTTTGTTTGCCAAAATGAAGATTTTGATAAACAAATATCTTTATTAAAACTGTCAAGATGAAGTCAAATTCATCTTTTTTGTTGGCAAATTATCTTTAACTACTAGTTTTTTTTTTTTTTTTTTTTTTTTTTTTTGATAGTATGGGGAAAAATAGAGGTGTAGTGATGAAAAGGAAAATAGTAGTAATAATAATACTATTAATAGTAACTAGATTAGTATTAATAAACCCAGTAAAAACAAAAGATATCGAAATAGAGAAAACACAAAAACAAGTAAATAATACCAATATGTTAACAATGATGCTAGAAACAGAAGCAGAAACCGGCAACTATGAAGAAGTAGTTCAAAGTGAGTGGCCACAGGATGGTTATGTTTTTAATGCATCCCTAAGTAGGTGTGAAAATGGTGGCACACTTTCCTGGGATGAAGAAGCTAAAAAAGTTATAATGAAGTCTAACACTTCTGACAAGTGCTACGTCTATTTTGATATATATGTAGAACCAACATTAGCTGAAATTTGTAATGGTAAAACATTAGTCAATTGTATAAAAGAAAATGTCTATACAGCAGATGGCGAAAATGGCTTATATTATCATGATGGGGTAGGAACATATACAAATGCCGATCAAGAAGCTGGAGATAATTCGTATAGATATAGTGGAGCTAATCCCAATAACTATGTCTGTTTTGGAAGTGATGCAGCAACATGTCCAAATGATAACTTGTATCGAATCATAGGCTTATTTGATGATGATAAAGATGGAATATACAATATTAAATTAATAAAAAATACAAGTATTGGAGCTTATGCTTGGAATAGTGAAAATAGTAGTACATGGAATTCAAGTACAAAGCCAGATATAAGAAATACATTAAATAATACATTTTTAGGGACAATAAATTCAACATGGCAGGAAAAGATTGCAACACATACATGGAAGATAGGAGGAATGGCTGAAGATGACTCAGCCACAGCAAAAGATTATTACAATACAGAAATAGGAAGTAGCTCAGGTAGTACAACAGATAACATGAAAATAGGCTTAAT
>CALVUS010000038.1 GCA_944363665.1 uncultured Bacilli bacterium
AGGGACAATAAATTCAACATGGCAAGAAAAGATAGCAGAACATAGCTGGAAAGTAGGAGGAATGGCTCGAGATAATGCAGCAACTGCAAAAGATTATTACAATACAGAAATAGGAAGTAGCTCAAGTAGTACAACAGATAGTATGAAAATAGGATTAATGTATGTAAGTGATTATGGATATGCAGCAGCACCAAGTAATTGGACAACAGAATTATATAATTATGAAAGTGCAACAAGTACAAACTGGCTATATTTAGGTTCTCATGAATGGACAATTTCCCGCGGTACAGACTTTACGAATACTGCCTTCTATGTGTACAACACGGGGTATGTCCGCAACCTCAGCATGGTGACTGCTCGTACGAATGCGGTGCATCCGTCCTTCTATCTAGAATCTAGTGTGAGCATTACTGGTGGAACAGGAACTTCGAGTGATCCTTACAAAATAGCTTAGGGCGGTACAAATGCTCGTCTTCGCGCCTTTACGGTGCGAGGCGAGCGGGGATGTAATTTAGCTATTGATTAGTAAGGTTGAACGATAAAATTGATGCAATAATTCTGCCACGGCTGCGCGAAAGTGCAGGAGTGGCAGTGGCCCATTATTGGCATATAATATGGATAGTTGGAATAATTCATTGGTTCTTTAAATTTTCTAATTCTCTTTGTATTTTTTGAACGGCATTAAGTAGGAAGTCAACTTCTTCTCTTTGAGTTTGGTTACTTCTTCCTTGTTCGTTATCAGTAAATGGCCCGCCTTGGCCATTTTTGTGTTTTTGAGAGTTAGTATTTAAATTATTGTTTTCAAGTCTTGCTTCAATTAATTGTTGTTGGGCGGCATGAGTTAAAATATATTGACCAACTAAAATAAGCCAATTACCTATAGAATTTTGTTCATTAGCATTGTAATCTCCAACACATGCAAAACCAACCGTAACTGCTAGTATTGCAAATAAATGTGGATCTGTATTAGGAGGAAAATTAGTATTATGAAAATTTTTATCCATTTTATCGTACCTTTATTTAATTTTATTAAAAGAAAGCATATTCTTTACATAGAAAAATAGTTGTGCTAAAATACATTTTTGTTTGGGGGAATAAAAGTGATAAATAAAAGTATTATAAATCCTATTAAATTATATAAAATGCGCTACATTTTATGTATGTCTATAATGATTTCTATTTCTTTAACTACGTCTAGTAAAGAAACATGTAATGCTCAAAAGGCTGAAAAAGTAAGAGCTTATAAAAGTAATGATGTTGGTCGAATAACGAGTGTTGCAAAAGAAATTAATACTACATCTACTGAGCTTACTAATAAGGAAAAAGTAAGCAAAATATTAACAATGTATAATTTAACTCAAGAGCAATTTGATATAATTGTGGCAATCGTAATGGGTGAAGCTGCAACAAATAGTTATGAAGATGCTTATGCAGTTATTAATACGTTTTATAACCGAACTTTAAGTAAAACATGGGTAAATGAAGTAAATAAAGTAACTGGGGTAGATAATGGTAATAATATTTATGCTCAAATTACTCTTGCTAATCAGTCCACAGTTTATACATCTGGTTTATATGAAGAATATTTAGGTATTACTGATGCTCCTGCTTACCAAGCGGTCATAGATTTTTTATATGAGCAAAAAATAATGCATGATTATTTAAGCTTTCATGCTAATGTTGGAGAAATAGAGGGTAGTGAACAATTTGTTAGTGATGGCAATTTATACTATTCAAAATTAATGGCAGATGATAGAGTAGATGATACTTTGACATTAGTTCGGAAATGATGCAATTTGCAATTTTTTATTATTTACTATATAATTAGATTGGTGATTATTTATGCAAATTGAACGAGTTGAAGAGCCGATAATTGCAGTAAGACGTAGTCAATATCCAGAAGATAAAAAGCCTGAATTTTTATTAGTAGGAAGAAGTAATGTGGGAAAAAGCAGTTTTATTAATACTTTAATTGAAAGAAAAAATTTTGCTAGAACTTCATCTAAACCTGGTAAGACTCAAACATTGAATTTTTATTTAGTGAATAATACATTTTATTTAGTAGATGTACCTGGTTATGGTTATGCTAGTGTAAGTAAGGATAAACAAAAGAAATTTGGCTTGATGATTGAAGAATACTTAAAAAATAGAAGCAATCTTAAACATGTATTTTTGCTTATCGATTATAGACATAAACCTACAGAAGATGATGTACTTATGTATGAATTTTTGAAATATTATAATTTAGATATAACGATTGTTGCAACAAAATATGATAAAATAAGTAAGAATAATCGTTTAAAACAAGATAAATTAATAAAAGATACTTTAAAATTAAGTGCTGATGATGAATTTGTTACATTTTCTACTATTACCAAAAAAGGACGTAGTGAAATATTAGATATTTTAGAAAGTAAGTTATAGGTGGTTTTATGCAAAATAAAAAGGGTTTTACGTTAGTGGAATTACTAGCAGTAATTATTATATTAGGATTAGTTATTACAATCTCATTTACAAGTATTAATGCTGTTAGAAATAATTCGTTAAATAATTTATTAGAAATGAAACAAGATGCTATAGTTCAAGGAGCTATTTTATATGGCCAAGATAATCCAGAAATGTTAACTATCGAAAGTGCTACTAATGATTGTCAAGGAAATTCTTATTGTACCAAAGTTACAGTTCAATTTTTGCTTGAACATAATTATATTGATAGTGAGTATATCGATGAAGAAAGCGGTAACTATGATATGATTAATGATGTAACTGGAGAAAGCATGGCTAATTTAGAAGTGTTAATATATCGTAAAAATAATAGTATTTATGCTGAAATTTTATAAAGTAAGGTGATTTTATGCAAACAGTATGTTTGATTGGTAAACCGAATGTAGGAAAAAGTAGTATTTTTAACCGTCTTTTAAAAGAAAAAAAAGCTATTATAATGGATACTCCTGGTATTACTAGAGATAGATTATATGGAGTATGTGAATATAATGATAAAAAATTTTATTTAATTGATACTGGTGGTATAAGTTTAGAAAATGGTGATTTTGATAAAGATATTATCATGCAAGCGCAAATAGCTATGGATGAGGCGGATATTATTTTATTTGTAGTTGATGGAATAAGTGATTTAGATGCAACAGATTTATATATAAAAGATTTACTACATAAAACTAAGAAAAGAGTAATAGTAGTAGTAAATAAGATAGATAATGATAAGAGAAAAGATAATATATATAATTACTATGAGCTTGGTTTTGCTGAAATAATAGGAGTAAGTGCAGAGCATAATTTAGGAATTAGTGAGCTTTTAGACACAATTACAAAAAATATTACAGATGAAGTAGTAGAAGATAATAACAATATAAAATTTTGTGTTATTGGAAGGCCCAATGTAGGAAAAAGTAGTTTAATAAATGCTTTATTAAATGAAAATAGATCAATAGTAAGTAATGTATCAGGTACAACAAGAGATGCTATTGATACTAATTTTAAATATAATCATGAAGAGTTTACTGTTATTGATACTGCTGGTATGCGCAAAAAAGGTCGTATTTATGAAAGTGTTGAAAAATATAGTTTAATACGTAGTTTAAAAGCAATAACAAGAAGTGATGTTTGTGTTATTGTAATTGATGCCAGTACAGGTATTATTGAACATGATAAACACATCATTTCTTATGCTTTAGATGCCGGTAAAGGGATAGTTATTGCTGTTAATAAATGGGATACAGTAAAAAATCCTGATCAAGATATTAAAAAATGGCAAGAATTAATTAAGCAGGAATTTCAATTTATTCCTTTTGCTAAAGTGGTATTTTTAAGTGCTTTAACTAAAAAAAGAGTAGCAACATTAATGCCTGCGGTTATAGCAGCATATGAAAATAATAATAAGGAAATTAAAACTTCATTATTAAATAATATAATTATGGAAGCGGTGAGTTTTCATGAACCACCTTCATATAAGGGCAAACGATTAAAGATATACTTTGTTAGTCAAACTGGTAAAAAACCACCAAAATTTACATTTCAAGTTAATGATAAAAGATTAGTTCATTTTAGTTATGAAAGATATTTAGAAAATCAAATAAGAAATAATATTGATTTAACAGGAACTCCAATAATTTTGCAATTTAAAAATAAGAGCGATACATAAAGCTCTTATTTTTTTCTAATCCTTTTTATTTCTTCTATATGTGCTAAATTGATTTCTTCATTAAAATCATCTTTTATTTGTTCATTTAAACTAATGAATTTTTGGCCAGATATAAGAAAACTGCAATTTGGAAAGAATTTTTTCCATGTCGCATAATCGAGGGCACAATTACTAGTTAAATCATATACAACTTGTTGATTTAAATCTAGTAAAACTGAATGCTCTAAATATCCACTAAATGTTTGGGGAACATAATAGTAAGCTCCATAAAAGTTAGGAAATTTATATAAAGCTTGTGCTGTAATATCATGACATCTATTGAACCTTTTCTCATATGGTATTGGTTCAATATTTAATATATCAGTAGCATATCCTAAATTGATTTTGCCATATCTAGAATTGATAACATATCCTAATTTAGGAATTTCTTTAAAACTATCAACAATTAAAAATCCCTTTAAAGCTATATTAAATAATTCATAATCTATTCTTTCTGATTCAAAGCTATCGATTGTTTGGATTGCTTCAATTAATTCTCCTTCGCAGTTATAATTATATTTATTTAAAAAGTTGTTCAACCAATTAATTGCATCTTTGTTTTGGCTGTTAAATATAGTAATCATTAAAGATCTTAATTTTGCAAAATTAGTAGTTGTTTCTATAGGAATTTTTATATTTGCTTTATCTAAAATATTTCCTGTTATTTGATCATTATTATATTGATTTTTATGTTGTCTTTTATTGTAATCTAAAGCTAATTGTTCAATTGAATAATTTTGTAAAACTTTTTTAATAGTATCATAAGTCATACTAAACCCTCCTTAAAACTAGAAATATATTATATAAATATTTGTTAAATCTGTCAAACTATTTTTTTTAGATTGCATATAATATGAACAGGTGATGTAAATAATGAAATTTGGTGATGATTTTTTTAAAAAAGTTGAGAAAAAAACTAAAGTTGATAAAAATACAATTATTAGTTTAGCTCAAAAATTACAAAATGGGAATATGAAAGATGAAAATACATTAAGAGAAGTAATCGATACTTTAAGTAAAATGACTGGTAAAAAAGTAACAAAGGAACAAAGTGATAAAATTATCAATAAAATAATTACTGATAAAGTACCTAAAGATGTTGATAAAATGTTTTAAATATGATAAAATAAGCTCTTCATTAAGGAGGAGTATTCATGAAAAAAGTAGAAGTTCAAAAACATTTTTTAGCTTTAATGAAAAGACCTGGTGATTATTTATTTATTGATATATCTAAGCTAGATATAGCAAGATTTTATGAACCTCATAATTTAATGGAAATTGATGGTTTTACAATGTATTTTACTAGTGAAGAAATCATTGAATCTATTAGAAGAGCTAATATTGCTGATGAAAAATATTTAAAAGGAAAATTAGTTATTCAAGATAATCAAAAGCATAATCCATTAGAAGTTGTAGATAAAAAATTATTTGCAGATTTTAGAATTGATATATTTTTAGAAAGTAAAGTTAATGATAAGGAAACTTTTAATAAAATTATTAATAAATTAATGGGTATTACTAAAGATAATGGTTTAGTTAAAAATTTTAAATATAGCCTTGAAAATGGTGATTTAAATACAGCAATAGATTTATTAGATAGTATAAATTATTTAGATCAACGTAAATTTATTATTTATATGTTAGATTTAAGAAATAAAGAAAAAGAATTAGAACAACAATTAGTGAGAGATAAAGCAGTTTAAAAACTGTTTTTTTGTCAAATAATGCCAATTTTTTTAGAAATATCAATAATAAATTTAAAATTGTATTATAATATTAGGTAAGGAGATTGCTTATGTTTAGAAAAAATAATAAAATCGATACTAACGGTTTAAATGAAATAATATATTTAAGTAAAAATATTTTAAAATTGTTATTTATTGTTCTCATAATTGGTATAGTTTTATGTATGGTTTTATTATTTAGAGAATTAGGTATTTTTAAATTTATTGGTAATGTATTAAAGGTTTTATCGCCATTATTTATTGGCTTTGTTGTAGCTTGGCTATTTGCACCTCTTGTTAGTAAAATGACTAAAAAAGGAATGTCTCGTATATTAGCATCAATTATAGTATATATAGTATTTGTCCTTTTTTTAGTATTATTTTTTCGAATATTTATTCCAATTATATATAAAGAATTAAATGAACTTATTGGTACATTACCAGGAATAATGAATAAAATTACTACTTTTATAGATGATGTATTTGCTAAGATAGATGCTCCAGGGGTAGATATTGAAAAAATGAAGAATAGTGTATTAAGTGCTGTAACTGCCTATGGAAATAGCATTTCTAGTAATATCCCCACAACTATTGTCAGTATGATGAGTAGTTTATTTAGTGGCCTAGGAAGTATATTTTTTGGTTTAATAATTGGATTATATATGTTATTTGATTTTGATAATGTGACTGTGTTATTTTTAAAACTTATTCCTAAAAGGCATCAAATGGAAACCGCAGAATTATTAGAAAATATAGGTAAAGAGGTTCGTAAATGTGTTAATGGTACATTATTAGTGGCTTGTATGGTATTTGTTTGTGATACTATTGGTTTTTCAATAGTAGGTTTAAAATCAGCATTATTATTTGGTTTATTTTGCGGTATTACTGATTTAATACCATATATAGGGCCATACATTGGTACTGCGGTTGCAACAGTAGTTGGTCTTACTCAAAGCCCTTTAACCGGAATAGGAGTTTTAATCATAGCAATTATTGTTCAGCTCGTTGAAAGCTATATTTTGCAACCAGTTGTTATGAGTAGAGCAACAAACCTGCATCCAGTTACAATTATTTGCGGTTTACTTATTTTTGGTCATTTCTTTGGAATTATAGGAATGATCCTAGCAACCCCAATTATGTCAATTTTTAAAGTTATATGGAAATTTGTCGTTAAAAAACTAAATTTATTTCAAGAAAGTAAGAGAGAACTTATTGAAGAATAAGCTAAACTATGATATATTAGTTGAGTAATTGTTGAAAAAAGAATTTAAATGAATTGTTTTTTATAGAGAGTTAGTGGTAGGTGGAAACTAATAAAAGCAACATTTAATGCTACTTTTGGAAATTAAACGTTAATCGCGTTAAGATTAATTAAGTTAAATAAAGGATGGTACCGTGCTTTATGCACTCCTTGGTATTATTCTTTTTATTTTGATTGAGGAGGATAATGATGAAAATATTTGTTATTGGGGGTAAAAGTGGTAGTGGCAAGGGCGAAGTTGCCAAAATGATCGAAGAATTTTATATTTATAAATTAAAAAAATGTGTAATTACAGAATTTAGTAAATATTTAAAAGAATTTGCTAAAGAGCTTACAGATTGGGATGGTATAAGTAAAAATAAACCTAGAAATTTTTTACAAGAATTTGGCTCTAAAATCAGAAATTATGATAAATATTTCTTTACAAAAAGAATGATTGAAGATATTAATATTTATCAAATTGCTGGAGTTGATATAGTTATTATTGCGGATGCTAGAATGCCAGAAGAATTTGAAGAAATGAAAGAAAATTATGATGACGTATACAGTATATTAGTTGAAAATCAATTTTCTTTAAGTAAACTTACAGCTGAACAACAAGCTCATATTACAGAAACAGCATTAGAAAATTATAATGAATTTGATGTAACTTTTGCTAATGATGATTTAATGGTGCTAAAAGATAAAATATTTAAATATTTAGAAGGAGTAGAAAATGAAAAAACTAACTAGTAGAGAAGTAAGAAATTTTTATTTGGATTTTTTTAAAAGTCATGAGCATGCCATAATTCCATCGGCATCAATTGTTCCTGAAAATGATCCCACAGTTTTATTTACAACTGCTGGAATGCACCCTTTGGTGCCATACTTACTTGGAGAAAAACATCCAGCAGGAAATCGTTTATGTGATGTTCAAAAATGTATTAGGACTAGTGATATTGATGATGTTGGAGATGCTTCCCATTTAACTTTCTTTGAAATGCTTGGAAATTGGTCTTTAGGTAATTATTTTAAAGACGAAGCTATAAAGATGAGTTATGAATTTTTAACTAGTCCTGATTATTTAAACATTCCTCAGGAAAAATTATATTTTACTTGTTTTGCTGGTGATGAAACCGCCCCAAGAGATGAAGAATCTTATAATATATGGCGAAGTTTAGGTGTAAGTGAAGATCATCTGTTTTATTTATCTAAAGAACATAATTTTTGGATTTTAGGTAGTGGTATTGGACCATGTGGTCCTGATACCGAAATGTTTTATGATACAGGAAAACCAAAATGTAGTGAAAAATGTGATCCGTCTTGCGATTGTGGTAAATATTTAGAAATTTGGAATGATGTTTTTATGGAATATTACCGTGATGAGGAAGGTAATCTTACGAAACTTAAGCAACAAAATGTTGATACTGGTATGGGACTTGAAAGAATAATTACAGTTTTAAATGGTTATGAATCAGTATATGATACCGATATTTTTCAAAATTTAAAAGAAAAATTAGAACAATTATCGAATAAAAAATATGAAGATAATAAAAAGAGTTTTCGCATTATAATGGATCATGTTAGAACATCAACCTTTATTTTAGGTGATGATCACGGAATTACCCCTTCCAATATTGGAGCTGGTTATGTTTTAAGAAGACTTATCAGAAGAGCTATTAGACATTTAAGAAAATTAGATTTAATGGAAAACTCTTTAATGGATTTGGCTAGAGTAGTAATTAGTGATTATAAAGATATATATACTGAATTAGAAAAAAATAGAGATTTTATAATAACGGAATTAGAAAAAGAAGGAATTAAATTTGGTAAGACTATAAAAGATGGTGAAAAATTATTTTATAAAGTCATCAAACATTTAGATGGCGATACGATTAGTGGTGAAGATGCTTTTAAATTATTTGATACTTTTGGTTTTCCTTTGGAAATGACTCAAGAACTAGCTCGGGAAAATGATTTAAAAGTAGATATTAAGGGCTTTGAAGAAAAATTTAAAGAACATCAAGAAAAATCGCGAACCATTGATGCAGGATCGTTTAAAGGAGGACTAGCAGATAGTTCTTATGAATCTACTAAATATCATACATTAGCTCATTTAATGCTGGCAGCATTACAACAAATGTATGGTAAAAATATTATTCAAAAAGGATGCAATATTACTAGTGAAAGAATAAGATTTGATTTTAATTTAGATCATAAAATGACAGATGATGAAAAATTGACTCTCACCAAAATAGTCAATGAAAAAATTCAAGAAGGTATTCCAGTTACAATGGAAGAAATATCTTATGAAGAGGCGAAAGAAAAAGGTGCTCATGGTACTTTTGAAGACAAATATGGTAGCATTGTTAAAGTATACTCAATTGGTGATTTTTCTAAAGAAATTTGTGGTGGTCCACATGTTAAAAATACAAATGAACTTGGTACATTTAAGATTGTTAAAGAAGAATCATCCTCTGCTGGTGTTAGAAGAATTAAAGCTGTTTTAGAAAATAAATAATTTGTTATATTTAAATATTGGTAATACCCGATTGAGGTATTGCTTTTTTTTTTTTTTTTTTTTTTTTTTTTTTTTTTTTGTAAAATTATTTTTTTGTGTTTTGTAAAAA